>JBJLDH010000011.1:0-62093 GCA_045567255.1 Candidatus Pelagibacter sp.
AATCTTATGCCATGACGGGATGGAGAATAGGGTATGCTGGCGGTCCTAAAGAAATTATTAAAGCAATTCGAAAAGTTCAGTCTCAATCAACTTCAAACCCATCTTCAGTAAGCCAAGCAGCTGCTGTTGAAGCTTTAAATGGAACCCAAAATTTTATAAAAGTAAGATCAAAAGAGTTTAAAAAAAGAAGAGATTTTGTAGTTAGTAGCCTAAATAAAATAAAAGGAATTAGTTGTTTAACACCCAATGGCGCTTTTTATGTTTTTCCAAGTTGTAAAAAATTACTAGGTAAAAAAAAAAAACTTAAAACGGATAGTGAATTTGTTGAAAAGCTTTTAGAAAAAGCAAATGTAGCTGTTGTTCAAGGATCTGCATTTGGCTTACCGGGATATTTTAGAATTTCTTATGCAACGTCTATGCAAAAATTAAAAGTGGCAATGGTAAGAATAAAATCTTTATGTAAAAGTCTTGAATAATTTAATCTAGTGTTCGTGTTTTTCTATTCCATGTTTTTCTAACAAATCATGCATTCTTTGATGTTCTTTATAAGTTAATCCATAAAAAACAATTATGGTAACTATTGAACCAATGAACACACCTTGAATAAATCTAAATATTGTTTTTTTATTTCTTGCTCTTGTATCTTGATTCATTTGTTTGCCTTTTTTTTTAGCCTCATAAAATTTGTAAGCAGCATAAGAAATTAAAAATACACTTAAGATCCAAGATATTGGATGATTAATAACTGCTATAAGTGATCCTCCAAATAATGCTGCAATAAATCCACTAATCCAACATATTGGACACATTAAACTAATCCTAATCTAACTACTGATTTAGCATTTTCAGATATACAACCTTTTGCAGGCTTAAATTTAAAACCTAATAATTCTTCTGCATAAGTTGTGTCAGTTTGCATTAAAATCCCTAGATCCGGTATCATTGTTTTGGCACTCGAGTCTAAATAGCTAATTAATTTAACCATAAAGTTTGGTAATTCTTTTTTGGGAAGTTTTTTTGAATACTCAGGCATCGCTTCTGCCATCAATTGAGATAACTCAACTAGTTTTTTTACTTCTTTTCCAACAATTAATCTTCTTCCACCAACTTTGTTATTTCCAATACAGGCAACATGTGCTTTTGCTATATCTTTTACATCAGAAATTAAAACTGCAAATTTAGGTGCTCCTGGAAATTTACCCTTCATAAACTGTCTTACATATTCAATTGATGTACCACCTTTTTTATCCAATGCATCACCAAATACTCCACCAGGATTAATCGTTGTTAATTTATTTTTTAACCCTCTGCTTTCCATTAATTCCCATGCAGCTTTTTCTGCTTTTGTTTTAGATAGAAAATAATCATTTACTCCCTCTATCCAATTTTCATCAGTCCAATCATTTTCTCCAAATGAATAAGGATTGCTTCTATTTGGTTTTCTAAACATTGCTACGATAGATGAAGTTTTAATTATTTGTTCTACTCCAGCATTTAAACCAGCATTTAGAACTCTTAAAGTTCCATCTACTGCAACTGGCAATAAAATATCTCTATTTTTTGAAACTTTTATAGGAAAAGGAGAAGCAACGTGCATTATATATTTGCATCCTTTAGCTGCCTCATTCCATCCATCATCTTTTAAAAGATCTAATTCAACAAATGATAATTTATCTATTGAAGCATATTTGCTTATAGTTTCTTTTGTTTGTTCAATTAAATTTTTGTCTCTTACTGTTCCTAAAATTTCATAGCCTGAATTCAATAATTCTATTGCAGTATGTTTTGCTATCCATCCACTAACACCAGTTAGCAGTACTTTTTTAGTCATTTTATTTTTTTAGAAGTTTTTTTCTTTTTATCTAAACCAACAATTGGTGAATTTCTAAATCTTAATACAAGTATCGCAAAAGCAATTAATAAAATTGCTCCTGCTTCATAAACAAGAATTTCAGGATTAATTGATTTACCTTGTAATATTATAAATCTTGATAAAGCTGTTATGGCAATAAATAATGGTAAAGTGATTTGTATTGATTGACTTTCCCAAAAAACTCTAATCATTGCTAAAACTTCTAGATATAGAAAAAGAAGAAGAAGATCGGCCAAAGTAACAGTTTGAATTTTAAACATTTGATAAAGTTCAGTTCCAATAGCAATGACTGTACTGATGAGTATTATAATTAAAGTTAATAGTTGAATTTGTTTTACTACTTTTTCCATATATTCCTTTACGAAGCTAAATATTTTTCAGCTTCTAATGCAGACATACAGCCCATACCTGCAGCCGTTACTGCCTGTCTAAAAATTTTATCTTTAACATCACCTGCTGCAAAAACACCAGGGATATTTGTCTCAGTAGAGTCTGGTTTAGTTATTAAATAACCTTCTTTGTCCATATTTAATTGATCTTTGAATAACTGAGTTGCCGGATCATGGCCAATTGCAATAAAAAGACCATCTATTTTTAGTTCTTTAATGTCATTAGTTTTAACATTTTTAATTTTTAGTCCTTTAACATTTTTAGGTTCTTCATCACCAATAACCTCTTCAACAACGCTATCCCAAATAATTTCAATTTTCTTATTTTCCATTAATTTTTTTTGAAGTAATTTTTCTGCTCTTAATTCGTCTCTTCTATGAATTAATTGTACTTTTGATGCAAATTTTGTAAGAAACATTGCTTCTTCAACAGCCGCATTTCCTCCACCAACAACTGCTACTGTTTTTTCTTTAAAGAAAAAACCGTCACATGTTGCGCACGCAGATACTCCAAATCCTCTAAATTTTTGTTCGGAATCAATATTTAACCATCTTGCTTGAGCCCCAGTTGAAATAATAATTGTGTCTGCAGTATATTTTTGGCCACCGTCCCCAACAGCTTCAAATGGTTTAGATTTTAAATTTACAGAACTAATATGATCTTCAATCATTTCAGTTCCAACAGCTTTTGCCTGATCTTTCATTTGATCCATTAGCCAAGGTCCTTGAATTACTTCAGCAAAACCTGGATAATTTTCAACATCAGTCGTGGTAGTTAATTGTCCACCAGGTTCCATTCCATGTACCAACATAGGTTTCAGCATTGCTCTTGCGGCATAAACAGCCGCTGTGTATCCAGCAGGACCGGATCCAATTATTAACACTTTTGAGTGTTTAGTTGGATTTTGATTCATATCAAAGCTATATAATGATTAATGTCTAAATTGAAAGGTCTTTTATTGACCGAAGGTATGCATGGAATGATAAGCCAAGTTGAAGGATTGGCAAAAGCATTAGACATTGATTTTACTCACCATAAAGTTGAACTAAATAGTTTTTGGAAATTAATACCACCTAAATTTACACCAATTTCAAATTTTACATTCAATTCAGTTAATACAAAAGATTTTGATATTATAATTTCTTGTGGAAGAAAAAGTGTAATTCCATCAATTTGTCTTAAAAAAAATTCTAAAAAAAAAATTTACAATATTCACATTCAAGATCCAAAAGTATCTTTTAAAAATTTTGATTTTATTATAGCCCCCGAGCATGATGGCCTGACAGGCAAGAATGTAATCTTATCAAAAGGATCAATTCATTATTTAACAAAAGAAGAGATAGTTAATAATCGAGAATACTTATCTCAAAGATTGAATAAGGAAAAAGAATATTTATCACTTATTATTGGAGGTCCTAATAAATATTATGATTATAATGAAGAAAATATAAAAAAAGTTTTTAATAAAGTAAAAAATATATTAGAAAAAAATAATTTACAGGCAATAATTGTTCCTTCGATGAGAACGCCAAAAAAAATAATTGAATTATCTGCAAATTATTTTGATAAAGATAATTTGGTGTTTAAAGATATAGACAAAAAAGCTTATTTGTCTTGCTTGTCTTTAGCAAAATATATTGTTGTTACTTGTGACTCTACATCTATGATTTCTGAGGCGGCATTAACTGGAAAACCTATTTATATTGCTGAAATTCCATCAAAGAAAAATGATTATAGATTTAGAAGATTTAGAGATTTATTTACTAAACTAAAAATAGTTAAAAATTTAGATGAAAAAGTTGAAATTTGGAGCTATGAAATTTTAGATGAAACTAATAGAATAGCGAAAGAAATCAAAAGAAAAATATCCTAATGTCATTTTTAAATTCAGTTCTTAATAAATCAAAAAAATATGAAGATCCATTTCTGCATTGGGAATTAAACGAACCTTTAACGGAAGAACAAATTAAGGAAATAGTTAATGCAGATATTGCCAATCCTATGGAACATAGCCTCAATTATGATGGTACTAGAGCAATAGATGGGGGAGAGGGAAAGTTTAGAGAAGGTATCTCTGATGGTGGGAAAGCTCTAAAATTTAGATGTTTTATTACTAAAGATAATTCTAATGAGTTTCCTGGTTTATCAAATTTAATAAAAGAACTTCAAAACAAACAAACTTATGAAAAAATTTCTAAACTAATAAGAAAAGATCTTTCGAATGCCTATGTAAGGCTTGAAGTTATCTGTGATAGAACAGGTTTTTGGCTCAAACCTCACTGTGATATTAAAGAAAAAATTTTGTCTTGTTTGCTTTTTGTAAATAAACATAACGAAAGTGAAGAATTGGGAACTGATTTTTATGATAATAATCTAAATTTAATAAAAACAATGCCTTATAGAGATAATTATGGATACTTTTTTTCAAGTGGACCCAATACTTGGCATGGCATGGAAAAAAAAGAAATAGTTAAAGAGAGAAGGTGTTTACAGCTTAATTATGTTGATTTTAAAACAGATTGGAAAGTAGACTAGTTTTCCTGAAGAGATTTTACTTTTAGTTTTTTATTTTTTAATGATTGAATTGCCTCCAAGCATGCGTATGCAGTTGACATATTCGTACAATATGGAACTTTATTAATCAAAGTAGACCTTCTCAAAGCTCTTGCATCACTAAGGCGATGCTTTCTTTTTCCACCACCAGTATTAATTACTAGAGCAATTCTTTTTGAGTTTAAAACATCAACTATATGAGGAGTTCCACCGCTTACTTTATTTATTTTTTTGCATTTAATTCCTTTTTCTCTAATTGCATTTGCTGTGCCATTGGTGCCACAAAGATTAAAGTTTAATTTTAATAATTTTTTGGCAAGATCGATGATTTCTTCTTTATGAGAATCTTTAACAGATAAAAATGCCAAGCCTTTAGTAGGCAAAGAATTTGATGCTGCAATTTGACTTTTGGCATAGGCCATTCCAAAATCATCGTCAAATCCCATCACTTCTCCAGTTGATTTCATTTCTGGACCAAGAAGAACATCGCTATCTGGAAATTTATTAAAAGGGAAAACTGCTTCTTTTACAGCAAAAGTTTTATTAGTTTGATATTTTAATTTATACTTTGCAAGTTTTTCGCCTGCCATAATTCTTGAAGCTATTTTAGCTAAAGGGACTCCGTTTGCTTTTGAAACAAAAGGAACAGTTCTACTAGCTCTAGGGTTTACTTCAATAACAAATATTTCATCTTTTTTAATTGCAAATTGAATATTTAAAAAACCTTTAACTTTTAGAGCTAAAGCTAATTTTCTAGTTTGTATTTTTAACTCTTTTAACAGGTTTTCTTTAATTGATATTGGAGGCAAGCAACAAGCAGAATCTCCTGAATGAATTCCTGCTTCTTCAATATGTTGCATAATTCCAGCAACATAAACATCTTTACCATCCGAAATTGCATCAACATCAACTTCCATTGCGCTATCTATAAATTTATCAATTAAAATTGGATTTTCTTCTGAAGCTTTAAATGCTTCATTTATAAATTCTTTTAATTGGTTTTTTTCATAAACTATTTCCATTGCCCTTCCCCCAAGCACATAAGAAGGCCTGATAACCAAAGGTAAACCAATTTTATTAGATATTTTTATTGCTTGATTGTAAGTATGTGCAATTCCACTTTCAGCTTGTTTTAAATTTAATTTTATAAGAAGATTTCTAAATCTGTCTCTATCTTCAGCTAAATCAATTGAAGTATATTGAGTTCCTAAAATTGGGAGTGAATTTTCATAGAGAAATTTTGCTAATTTGATAGGCGTTTGGCCACCAAATTGTGCAATCACTCCCAATAAATTTCCATTTGATTTTTCTTTTAAAATTATATTTTGAACATATTCTTCAATTAGTGGTTCAAAATAAAGCCTATCACTTGTGTCATAATCTGTTGAAACTGTTTCGGGATTACAATTTATCATTATTGTTTCAAAACCATCTTCTTTTAATGCAAAACTGGCTTGGCAACAGCAATAATCAAATTCTATACCTTGTCCTATACGATTTGGACCTCCACCAAGAATTATTATTTTTTTCTTATTAGTTGGGTTCGCTTCACATTCGGTATTTACTGAAAAATTTCTTTGATAAGTAGAATACATATAAGGTGTAAAAGATTTAAATTCAGCAGCACAAGTATCTACTTTTTTATACACAGGAAAAACCTTTAACGCTGTTCTTTTTGATCTTACTATTTTCTCTTTAATTTTTGCTAATTTTGAAAGTTTTTTATCTGAAAACCCTATTGATTTAATTCTATTAAATTCATTGTAATTTTTAGGAAGACCTTTCTTTATTATATTATTTTCTTCATCAACAATTTCTTTAATTTGATTTAAAAACCAAGGATCAACTTTCGATAAATTATGAATTTGATTAATGGGTATTTTTTTTCTGAAAGCTTCTGCTATTAGAAGTATTTTATTTGGAATACTAAGTTTTAATTTTTTAATTATTTCTTTTTTTGAAAAATTAAATATATTATCTAAACCTGAAAGACCAATCTCAAGTGAAACAAGAGCCTTTTGTAAAGATTCCTTAAAATTTCTTCCGATCGCCATAGCTTCACCAACAGATCTCATTGATGTTCCAAGGATTGCCTCTGTGTCAGAGAATTTTTCAAATGTAAACCTTGGTATTTTTGTTACTACATAGTCAATAGTTGGCTCAAAAGATGCTGGAGTTGTTTTGGTAATTTCATTTTTTAATTCATCCAAGGTGTATCCTACAGCTAATTTTGCTGCCACTTTTGCAATCGGAAAGCCAGTAGCTTTTGAAGCTAAAGCAGACGATCTTGAAACCCTTGGGTTCATTTCAATAATTACCATTCTTCCATTTTTAGGATTTATAGCAAATTGAACATTAGAGCCTCCAGTTTCTACTCCAATTTTTCTTAAACATGCAATAGATGCATTTCTCATGACTTGATATTCTTTATCTGTCAAAGTTAAGGCGGGAGCAATTGTAATTGAGTCTCCTGTGTGAATTCCCATAGGATCTATATTTTCAATTGAACAAATAATTATACAATTATCTTTTCGATCCCTTACCACTTCCATTTCAAATTCTTTCCATCCTTCTAAACACTCTTCAACTAAAACCTGACTATTGGGAGATTCATGAATTCCTTGTTTTACTATTTTAAAAAATTCTTTTTTAGTTTTTGCAATGCCTCCTCCTAAACCTCCTAAGGTAAAAGAAGGCCTAATGATTGCTGGTAAACCAATTTTTTTTAAACATTTTGCTGCATGCTTAAAACTATTTAATATTTCAGATTTAGGTAAATCAATTCCAATATCAGACATATTTTTTCTAAATTTCTTTCTGTCCTCTGCATTTTCAATTGCTTTTGATTTAGCTCCAATTAATTCAATTTTGTATTTTTTAAGTAGACCAACTTCTTCTGCCTTAATTGCTAAATTTAATGCGGTTTGCCCACCCATTGTAGGGAGTATTGCATCTGGTTTTTCTTTTTTAATTACTTCCTCAAGAACTTCCAAAGTTATTGGTTCTATATAAGTTTTATCTGCAACCTCAGGATCGGTCATAATTGTTGCTGGATTTGAATTGATTAAAATTACTTTATATCCTTCGTCTTTAAGGGCTTTGCATGCTTGTGTTCCAGAATAATCAAATTCACATGCTTGACCGATAATAATTGGTCCAGCTCCAATGACTAAAATTTTTTTAATATCTTTTCTTTTTGGCATATTTTTTTACATCTTTAATAAAATCGTTAAATAAATAATGACTATCTTGTGGTCCAGGATTTGATTCAGGATGATATTGTACAGAAAATACAGGTTTATTTTTTAATTTAATTCCTTCAATACAGTTATCAAAAAGTGATTTATGAGTTATCTGGATATTTTTTGATAAACTTTCTTTAACAATTTCAAAACCATGATTTTGACTTGTAATTTCAATTTTTTTATTAATTAAATTTTTTACTGGGTGATTAGCACCTCTATGTCCAAGCTTCATTTTTTTTGTTTTTGCATTTAAAGCTAAAGCAAGAATTTGGTGCCCTAAGCAAATTCCAAAAACTGGCAAATTAGATCTAATTAATTTTTGAACAGTTTGAATTGCATATGTTCCAGTTGCCGCAGGATCACCAGGTCCATTTGATAAAAAAATACCATTTGGTTTTAACTTTAATATTTCTTCAGCAGTTTGTTTGCATGAAACTACTTTTACTTCACAATTGTAATTTGAAAAGTATCTTAAAATATTTTTTTTTATTCCATAGTCTATTGCAATAATTCTTAATGATTTCTTTTTATTCTTTTTAAAACCTTTTCCTTTTTCCCAAGTTTTTAATCCTTTCCAGGTATATGTTTTTTTTGTTGTTACTTCTTTTGCTAAATCCAAGCCATTTAATCCAGGCCATTTATTAGAGATATTAATTAATTTTTTAATATTAAAGTTACCTTTTTTATTGTTTGATATGGTGCCCTTTGGAGCACCTTTGTCTCTTATAAAATTTGTTAGACTTCTTGTATCAAGTCCAGTTATTCCAACTATTTTGTTTTTTTTTAACCATTCATCTAAATTTTTCAGAGATCTATAATTTGAAGGACTTGTTATTTCGGAATTAAAAATAACTCCTCTTGTCCACATTATATCAGATTCTAAATCCTCATTATTTGTTCCAACATTGCCAATGTGTGGAAAGGTAAAATTTATTATTTGTCCCGCATAAGATGGATCAGATATAATTTCTTGATAGCCAGTTAAAGAAGTATTAAAGCAAATTTCGCCAGTAGTGGTGCCCTGGTAACCTAAGCCAATTCCTTTGAATATTGTTTTATTTTCGAGAACTAAAATAGCTTGAGAAAATTGAGGTTTAATTGAATTTTTTTTTTTTCGTTTTGTGGTCAATTACAACTCATAAGTTAAAGGTTAATACAATAAAACCTAAATTTCCGCAACACATCTAATATAAATAAAAAAAAAAACAATTTTTTCTTTTGAAGAAATTGTCTATAGAGTAAATTAAAAAAATGAGCTTAAGAGATAAAATAGAAACTGACTATAAAAGTGCTTTAAAATCAAAAGATAAAAATAAAATATCAACTTACAGGTTAATATTATCAGGAATTAAAGACCTTGATATTAAAAATCGATCTGGACCTGATAAAAAAGAAACAGATGAAAGCGATATTAAAAAATTGCTTAAAAAGATGATTAAACAAAGATCCGAATCGATAGAAGTTTATAAAAAAAGTAATAGAAACGATTTATTAGAAATAGAACAAGGTGAGGTTAATATCCTTATAGAATATTTACCAAAACAATTAGGAGAAGAAGAAACCAGAAAACTTTGTTTAGAAATAATTGAAAAAACAGGAGCTTCATCGATTAAAGATATGGGAAAGGTTATGGGAGAATTAAAAAAAAATCATTCTGACGACATAGATTTTTCTAAAGCTGGCTCAATTTTAAAGGAACTATTAAATAAATAATGAAATACCCTAAAGAGTATTTAGATGAAATAAAAACAAGGTTAAAAGTATCTACTGTTGTTTCCAAAACTGTAAGTTTAAAAAAAAGAGGTAAAGAATTTGTCGGACTTTCACCTTTTAAAAATGAAAAAACTCCATCATTTACTGTTAATGATGAAAAAGAATTTTATCATTGTTTTAGCACTGCTGAACATGGAAATATTTTTGATTTTTTAATGAAAACACAAAATTTAAAATTTGGTGAGGCAGTTAAAGCTTTAGCAAATTTAGCTGGAATGAGGCCTTATACTTTTTCAAAACAAGACGAAGAAAGAGAAAAAAATTGGATAGAATATAAATCTATTTATTCAAAATATGTTGAAAAGTACCATGTTGAATTATTTAAAAACCCTTTAGCAGAACATGCAAAAAATTATCTTAAACAAAGAAACCTGACAAGTGCGGAGGTTAAAAAATTTAAAATTGGATTTATTGGAAATGAGACAGACTTTTATGATGAATTAAATAAAGAATTTGATGAAAAAAAATTAAAAGATTGTGGTTTATTTTATTTTGATGAAAGAAAAAAAAAATATGTTGAAAGATTTAGAAATAGAATTATTTTTCCAATAAATAATATTTCTGGAAATCCAATCGGAATTGGTGGCAGGATACTTGAACAAAATAAAAATTTAGCAAAATATATTAATTCACCAGAAACAGAATTTTTTAAAAAGGGTTCAAATCTCTTTAATTTAGATAATGCAAGAAAATTATCCAATAAAGTAGAAGATATTTACCTTGTAGAAGGTTATATGGATGTAATTGGTTTAAGTAAAAATGGTATAGAGAATGCTGTTGCTAATTTAGGAACATCATTGACTATTAGGCAAATTTTAATTTTAAATCAATTTTTTGAGAATATCATTATTTGTTTTGATGGAGATGAAAGTGGATATAAAGCTGCTTTAAGAGCGGCTGAAAACTCTATTGTAGAGTTAAAACCAGAAAAAAAAATATCTTTTTTATTTTTACCCGATGAACATGATCCTGATAGTTTTTCTCATAAATATGGAAAAGAATATTTTATTGACTTTTCAAAAAAAAATTCTATTTCAATACATAAATTTATTTTTGAACATTATTCAAAACAATTAGATGATAATCCGTCTTCTAGAGCAATATTTGAAAAGAAATTACGATCAATATCCACATCAATAAAAGATGAATATATTAAAAAATATGTATTAGAGTTCTTTTTGGATAAAATTTCAGAACTAACTCCAAATATTAATAAAAAAAATAAAAGATTTATTTCAATACAATCTAAATCTCTAAAGAAAACTCAAAACTATTATAACGAGACCAAATCATTAAAACCAATTGAAATTAAAGAATTTTCTTTTTTATACATACTTTTAAAAAAACCAGATCTAGTAAAAGATAATTTTTATCTTATTGAAAATTTAGAATTATTTTCTACAGAAAATAAAATAATATTTGAACAGATTTTAAAAGAAACAAATAACTTAGAAAAAACTGATATTGAGAACATAAATATTGATCAAAATTTGATTGGAAGAATTCTAAAATATGCATCTATAAAGCATATTTTGGAAAAAAATTTAAATGATGACCAAAAAATACTAGATATATTAAATGAAGTTTTAAGAGATATTAAAAATTATGAGCTAGAATTTAGGATTGCACAATTAGAATCAAAATTTTCAAAGGATTTAAGTGAGACAACTTTTAATGAACTAAAAGAGTTAAAAAAACAGCAAAAAATCAATTAAAAATCAGAAAAATCACATAGATTTTTTTAAAATTAGCATTATATACATCTTCCAAACTTTTTATTGTGGAAAGAATAATTACAAAATCATTTGCAAGATTAATGGGCCGTGGGGTCCATCGTGGTTTTATTACCTATGAAGAATTAAATAAATCATTAGGAAAGAGAAATCTATCTATCGAGAATTTAGAGCAAGCATTCATTCATATTATCGATCAAAATATAGTTTTAGTTGAAAAGAAATCAGACTTTAAAATTTTAAGAAAAAAAGAAAACGGATCAAAAGAAGAAGGTAAATCAATCGAAAAAAGTGACGATCCTATAAGGATGTATCTTAGAGAAATGGGAGGCGTTGAATTACTTTCCAGAGAAGGCGAAATTGCAATTGCTAAAAGAATTGAAGCTGGAAAGGATGTTATGTTAAATGCGTTATCACAAAGTCCAATTACTGCACTACAATTTTTTGAATGGAATGAGAAACTTCAAACAGATGAAATTTTAGTCAGAGAGATAATAGATATTGATACGAACTATATGGAAGATGAGGAGACGGGACAAAGTGCAAAACAAAAGAAAACAGAAATTCCAAACGATGATGCAAAACAAGAAAATATTGAAACAAATGATGACGATGAATTTAATCCTACTCTTGCAGCAATGGAAACTGAAATAAAACCAAAAGTTTTACAAACAGTACATAATTTAACGAGAGATTATAACAAGCTTATAAAATATCAAAAAGAAAAGCTAGATTGCGTATTAAAATCAGTAAATTTTTCTGCATCAAAAGAAAAAAACTATAAAAAAATTGTTGATGATATTATAGAAAATATAAAATCACTTCAATTATCTCCACCTGTTTTAGAGGTCCTGGTTCAGAAACATTATATTGAAAATAAAAAAATTGTTTCTTTAGAAGGAAATCTTTTAAGAATTGCTTTAAATTCAAAAATTTCAAGAGATGAATTTATAAAATTTTATGTAGGAAATGAAATAAATCCAAATTTAAAAAATTTTCTTGATACAAATGATTCATGGAAAAAATTTTTTCAAAAAAACAAAGATGAGTTTAAAAATATAAGAGAAAGATTAATTGAGATAAGCAATAAATTAGGCTTGTCTGTAACAGAATTTAAAAAATTAGTAAGCAGAGTTCAAAAAGGAGAAAAAGAATCAAGAATTGCTAAAAAAGAAATGGTAGAAGCAAACCTTAGATTAGTTATATCAATTGCCAAAAAATATACAAACAGAGGACTGCAATTTTTAGATTTAATTCAGGAAGGCAATATTGGACTAATGAAAGCTGTAGATAAATTTGAATATAGAAGAGGATATAAATTTTCTACTTATGCAACCTGGTGGATTAGACAGGCAATAACAAGATCAATCGCTGATCAAGCAAGAACAATAAGAATACCAGTCCATATGATCGAAACAATTAATAAAATTGTAAGAACCCAAAGATTAATACTAAGTGAATTTGGCAGAGAAGCTACACCAGAAGAGTTGGCAAAAAAATTGAGAATGCCACTTGAAAAAGTGAGAAAAGTATTAAAAATTTCTAAAGAACCTGTTTCTCTTGAAAAACCAGTTGGAGATGAAGAGGACAGTAGTTTGGGTGATTTTATAGAAGATACAAAAGCGCTAGCACCTTTGGAACAGGCAATTAAATCAAATCTAAGTGAAGCAACAACAAAAATTTTATCAACTTTAACACCTAGAGAAGAGAGAGTTTTAAGAATGCGATTTGGAGTAGGTATGAACACAGACCATACGCTAGAAGAAGTTGGATTGCAATTTTCTGTTACTAGAGAAAGAATTAGACAAATTGAAGCGAAGGCACTTAGAAAATTAAAACATCCTAGTAGGTCTAAGCAACTGAAAAGCTTTTTAGAAAGCTAAGGGGCCGTTAGCTCAATAGTAGAGTACTGCATTGACATTGCAGGGGTAGATGGAGCGTAACCATCACGGCCCACCAATATTATATTGTTATGATTTTAGAAAACTTTAAATTTCGTTTTATTTTTTTTATTATCTTTACGATATTCTTATTAATAGAAGGATTTATTTATTATTTTTCATACAAACTTTCTTATTTTTGTATCGACGAACTTGCTTTTACTTATCATTGTAAAACTGAATTAATATTTGACAGATCTAAATCAGGCTTTAATTCATATATTTGGGATGAAAATGGAATAGTAGAAATAATTCAGATTTTACTACTTTTTTTTACACTTTTAATTCTTTTTAAAATCATCAAAATAAGTAAACAGAAAATTTTAGATAAGTTTTTTATTTATCTTCTTTATTTATATTTTATATGTTTATCTTACTTTTTTTTGGAAGAAATATCGTGGGGACAACATTTTATCAATTGGGAGTCAAATAACTTTTTTTTAAAATACAATAATCAAGGAGAAACAAATATTCATAATATTTCTAATTTGTTTGATCAACTTCCAAGAGGTTTGCTAACTTTATGGTGTGGGTTATCTTTTATAATATTTAAATATTTATCTAAATTTTCTATAAAAAATGAATATTTACAATTCATTTTACCTAAAAAAGAACTTAAGTATGTATCGTTTATTTTGATCATATTTTTTGTACCAGATCTTATTATTGATAAATTAAATTTTCATCCAGGTCATGCCAATTATACAGTTACAATAAATCTAGCGGAAATTTATGATTTTATTTCTTTTAATTTTATTAGATTATCAGAATATCAAGAGCTAATTTTTACTTTTTATTTATATAATCATGCACTATTTTTTATAAAATACTTAAATCATAAAACTTGAATGAGTTTTAAAAAAGAAGAAAACTTCATTCTATTAGGGCCTGTAGCTCAATAGTAGAGTACTGCATTGACATTGCAGGGGTAGATGGAGCAAGTTTAGAAAATGACTTAAATATAAATATTTCTTATGATCATTATAGAAATGACAATGATTCGTTTCTTAATAGCTTTACAATTAATTTAAGGAAGGTATTTTAAATAAATTATTCAAAACTTGAAAGAAATTTGAAAAAGAAGTAAAAGACATTTTTTTTGGGCCTGTAGCTCAGTTGGTTAGAGCAGTACACTCATAATGTATTGGTCCCAGGTTCGAGTCCTGGCGGGCCCACCATTACTTTATTTAATATATTGAATTATTAGTAAGTTTAATTGATAATTAGATATGATTTTTAAATATAAAATTAAAACCAAATTTGCTTACTTTACTTCTTTATTGGTTGCTTCAATTATTTTATTATTTTTTATTTATAAGGCTGGAGTTGCATATTTAATCCACAAAGAGCTTTATGGAGGCGGTCTAGATATTCTTGTTTTATTACGAGCCTCAATAGCTGGAATTATGTTTTTATTAATACTTTTATTTATTCAATTTATGAAAATTAAAGATTTAAAAAGTCAAAGATTAATACTTAGAGGTATATTCGTAGGATGGAGCAGTGTATTTGTTATTTTAATTATAATAAATTTAAGTTCAGTTTATTTTATTATTTTAACAGGAGCATCTTCTTTAATGACTCTCCTAACATTATATAGTCTTAACGATCAAATAAGAGAAGAAAAAAATACTCTTACAGATAAAGAAATTTATTTATTACAAAAATTAGCAAAAAAAAAATAAATTATATTTGAAAAAATTATATTTAGTTTTATTTATATTGATAAATACGTCTAACAATTCTTACTCAAAAAATTTGATTTTAGATAATTTAAATACCCCAAGTAAAACGACGCAAAATCAAAAATGGTCTTTTATAACAGACGAAGTTATGGGCGGTTTTTCAGAAGGTACATTCAAAATTGATAAAATTCAAAATCAATTATGTTATCGAATGACTGGCAATGTCACTACTAAAAATAACGGAGGTTTTATTCAAATAAGAGCAATTATAAAACCAGAAATATATATCAATAAATTCAAAGGAATTTATATAAAAGTCTTTGGCAATAATAAAAAATATAATTTATTTTTAAGGACTGGACTAACTCTAGCTCCTTGGCAATATTATGGTTTCAGTTTTTTTTCATCAGATCAATGGATTATAATTAAAGCACCTTTCAAAGAATTTAAAAAATCAAATTTTTATCAACCAAAAAAATTATTAAATCAAAAAATCAAATCAATCGGATTAGTTGCTGCATTTGATGATTTTAAATCAGATATTTGTATGTCTGAAATAGGTTTTTATTAAAGATTATTTGATTAAAAATTGTTCAAGTGTTTTAAATAAAGCATTTATATCACCATCATTACTTTTAATGACAGAGTTAAATTCTTCTTTTTGAGTTCTTGCTAGGCTTAATCCCTCTACAATTAAATCTCTTATTAATGGTTTGTCAGGATTTTTTGTATATATTCTCCAATCAATTTTTACTTGTGGTCTTTTTGAAGTTGCTTCCAAAATACTATTAACAATAGTATATTTTTCATTTATTGTTTTTTCGGACACTACACTAATTTTTGGATCTGTATATTCTACCAATCTACTAGAAAAAGTTTTTAAAAAATAGCTCTTGAAAAGTTTTTGATATTTAGTTTTTTGCTCCTCCGACATTGTTTTTTTATGCTTTCCAAGCGTGTACATTCCTATTCCATTAATATCTACACTGCTTTCAGCAATATTGTTAAGTTTAATAATTTTAGATTCTACTGGATCTGAACTTTTTAAAACTAAAGCAGCTTCATTCACAATTCCATTAATAAGGTCGCTAGGATCCTTGGCGTTACTTATATTGTTTAAAAGAAATACAATAGATATAATAACTAATAATAATTTAAAAACTTTCATTTTTTAAAATTTAAATATTATTAATCAATTTCTTCCCAATCATCATCGCTTAAAGTTTCAGTTACTTCGTTAAGATTATTAATTTTTTTCATCCTGTCCTGAAGATATAAGCTTCTTATTGATGCATATAAATCTATTGATGTATTTTCAAGACTTTCAAATGACTCTAAATTTTTTGCTCTGAAGTCTACTCCAGACATTACTCTACTTAAATAATAATCCGCCTCATCAAAGTAATGTGTATCATTTGCAACTGTAACATTATACCAAGCATCACCTCCCATTACGTTTACTAAAGAACCAATTGAATCTCTAATAGTTGTTGGTCCAAGTACCGGTAATACAAAATAACATCCCTCTCTCACTCCCCAAGCTCCAAGAGTTTGACCATAATCTTCTTTTTCATTTTTTTCTAAACCGTAATAAGAAGCAACATCAAAAATTCCCCCTATTCCAAGAGTAGAATTAACAATAAGTCTTAAAGAATTTTTTCCTGCATCAGCTATTTGGCCTTGTAAAACATTGTTTGGAATTGTAACTACATTTCCCAAGTTACTTAAAACATTGCTTGTCCCTGACCTTAATGGCTGTGGGAGTTTTCTATATCCTTTTGCCAAAGGTTTAAATACAACTTTGTCTAGACCTTGATTGAATGCAAAAATACCTCTGTTAACACTTTCAAAACAATCAGTTACTTCTTTATTTTCTTTTTTTTTGTTTGAAGCTATCTCTACTTCTCCATCTGATCCAGCTATAGCATTTAGTGACTGAAATTGACTAAATATTATTAAGATTATAATTGAGGTTAACTTTTTCATAGGTGATTTATAGTACATCTTAAAGTAATATAAACATTTAATTGTCGTAATTTATGCCAAAAAATGTTGAAAAAATGTCAACTCTCTATTCACCAAATTTTGATTCAATAAAAAGAAGTAAAAAAAACATTAAATATTTAATATTTCACTATACAGGCATGAAAAACGATAAATCTGCATTAAATAAATTAATTAAATTCAACTCCAAAGTTAGTTGCCATTATTATATTGATAAAAATGGTAAATTAATTCAATTGGTCCCAGATTTATACCCAGCTTGGCATGCGGGAAAGTCTCATTGGAAAAATGATAAGTCATTAAATAAAAAATCTTTGGGAATTGAAATTTCGAACCCTGGACATGAGCATGGGTATAAAGCTTTTAATGAAAAACAAATAAATTGTTTAATTAAAATTACAAAAATTTTGATTAAAAAATATAGAATTCAAAAACAAAATATTTTAGGCCATTCAGATATAGCGCCTCTAAGAAAAAAAGATCCAGGAGAAAGGTTTCCATGGAAAATTCTTGCAAATAAAAAAATTGGAATTTGGCATAAATTAAGCACTAAAGAGACCAAACAATTAAGAGGTAAAAAAATTAATATTCAAAATAAATTATTTATAAAAAAACTTAAAAAATTTGGTTATTTCATAAATACCAACAAAAAAAATGAACTAAAAAAATTTTTTATTAGTTTTCAAAGAAGATTTAGACCTGAAATAATTGATGGAAAGATTGACAGAGAATGTTTTGAAATTGTAAAAAGCCTTATTTCAAGCAAATAATAAATATTGAAAATTTATAAAAAAGTAATACTTTCCAATTGCCAGATAAATGACTTATCGCTTTAATTAATTAAAGAGGAAAGTCCGGGCTCTACAAAGACACAGTGCCAGTTAATGGCTGGCAGGGGAAACCCTAGGGATAGTGCCACAGAAAATAAACCGCCTTATCAAGGCAAGGGTGAAAAGGTGTGGTAAGAGCACACCGGCTATGTTGGTAACAGCTAGCGCATGGAAAACCCCACTGGGAGCAAGACTGAGTAGAGATGACATTGTTAGTAATAACTAAAAGCTGTCTTTGGCTAGTCATCAGGGTTAGTTGCTTGAGCCTTAAAGTGATTTAAGGTCTAGAGAAATGATAAGTTTAAATGACAGAACCCGGCTTATAGTTTATCTGGCATTATCAAAATAAAGAAAATTTTCATTAGTTAGTTTCACATTTGTTCTCTAAAATAATGCTTAATTTTCTGAATAATAGGTATTGACGCTTACATATAAAACCCATAATATCCCATATAAACCCAAATATGGGTTATAAATATGTTGTATGTTTTTATCTACTTACGAAAACAAACTGGACAAAAAGGGAAGGGTATCTGTGCCAGCTTCTTATAGATCTTACCTTTCTAATTTAGGTTATAACGGTATAATTTGTTACCCCTCATTTAACAATCAGAGTATAGAGTCTTGGCCACAAGATAGAATAGAAAAAATTTCAAATGCAATAGATTCTCTAAATCCATTTGATGAAAAAAAAGATTATTTTGCAACTTCAATTTTATCTGAAAGTATAAATCTTCAATTCGATGGAGAGGGTAGGATTTTGCTTACTTCAAAATTATTAAAACATGCAAAAATTAAAAATAGTATTCTTTTTGTTGGACAAGGAAAAACATTCCAAATTTGGGAACCAACAGCTTTTGAAAAATTTAGGGCAACTGCAAGAAAAAAATCAAACATTCACAGATCAAGTCTTAAATGGGAAAAACAATTTAATAACTAAAAGGGGGATAAATGACAATTAACTTTAAAGCACCAGATATAAAAGAGTTGAAACCAAGAATTTTAGTTCTTGGAGTTGGGGGAGCAGGAGGAAATGCGATAAATGGAATGATAGAATCAGGTTTGCAAGGAGTTGAATTTATTGCTGTAAACACTGATGCTCAAGATTTAAGATTAAGTAAAGCTCAAGCAAAAATTCAGATGGGAATTAACCTTACCAAAGGGCTAGGTGCTGGCGCTAAGTTAGACATAGGCCAAGCCTCTGCAGATGAATCGTTAAATGATATTGTAAACGTTTTACAAGGTTCAAACATGGTATTTATTACAGCTGGCATGGGTGGAGGAACTGGAACGGGCGCAGCCCATGTTATTGCTCGAGCAGCTAAAGAATTAAATATTTTAACTGTGGGAGTAGTTACTTTACCGTTTTTATATGAAGGTCCGTCTAGGATGAGAAAAGCCCAACAAGGTTTAGAAGAATTAAGAAAACACGTTGATACAATTATTGTTGTTCCAAATCAAAATTTATTTAAGATTGCAAGTGAACAAACAACATTCGAAGAGTCATTCGAATTATCTAACGATGTGTTATTGCATGGTGTTCAAAGTATTACTGATCTAATGGTTAGACCAGGATTGATTAATCTAGATTTTGCAGATGTTGAGACGGTAATGAGTTCAATGGGCAAAGCTATGATGGGCACAGGACAAGCTGAAGGAGAAGGAAGAGCCACAAAGGCTGCACAAATGGCAATAGATAACCCTCTAATAGATGATTATACATTAAAAGGTGCAAAAGGATTACTTGTTAATATTACAGGTGGAAAAGACTTAAAACTCTTTGAAGTTGATGAGGCAGTAAATAAAGTTAGATCTGAAGTTGATCCTGAGGCAGAATTAATAATTGGAGCAATCACAGATGAAAACTTAGATGGTATTATGAGAGTATCAATTGTTGCTACAGCTCTTGATGGACAACAGCCTGAGCCAAAATCTGTAATTAACATGGTTCATAGAATTCAAAACAGAAATCCTGGATATTCAGATTTTAACAACAATGGTTCAACACAATCATTTTCTTTTTCGAACCCAAATAATTCTATAATTACAAACGGAGCAAATGCTCTTAAATTAGATGAAGAAGTAAATACCGAAAACTTTGAGTCAACAAAAGAAAATGAGACACCAAACTTTTCTTCACCCTTAACAGAACATTCTGAACAACCATTAGAAAATGTTGAAAATGAAACCAATTCACCAAATGAAAAACAAGAAAATGAAATGAATAATTTAACTTCAAATGGATTAGAAAATTTTCAAATAGATGAAGAAGAAACTCCTGATTTATTTAATTCAGACAGTCCAGAACAAACATTTTCATCAGATGAAACACAAGATAAAGATGAAGATGATCTCGAAATTCCTGCATTTTTGAGAAGACAACAAAATTAATGTTCTTCGATAAAATAAATGAGTGTCACCATAGAACTGGAAAAAAAACATTTTCCAGTTTTGCTAAATGAATTAATTAGCATTATTTCCCCTCTTTATGGTGGCACTTTTTTAGATTGTACTTTTGGTCAGGGTGGATATTCAAAAAAGATATTAGAAAAAGAAATAAATAAAGTAATTGCTATAGATAGAGATGAAGAAGTCTACATTAATGCAAAAAAATTAGAAAAAAAATTTAAAAACAGATTTAACTTTCAAAATATTAAATTTTCACAAATAAACAAAATTAAAACAAATGATCTGAAAGCAATAATATTTGACTTAGGATATTCTACTAATCAAATTAAAGACCTTAGAAGAGGCTTGTCATTTAAAAGCACAGGAAGACTCAATATGCAAATGGGTTTAAATAATTTTTCATGTCATGAAGTAATTTCTAATATGGATGAGATAAATTTATATAAGATTTTCAAATATTATGGAGATGAAAAATATTCAAAAAAAATTGCACGTAAAATTGTTGAAATTAGAAAAACAAAAATAATAAATACTGAAGATCTTACTAAAATCATTGATAGTGTCAAAAAGTTCAAAAATACAAAAATAAACAATTCAACAAAAGTTTTTCAGGCACTCAGAATTTTTGTTAACAAAGAAATAAGTGAATTGATAAATGGATTAATCAATGCATTCAATTTAATCCCAGTGGGAGGAACTATTATTGTTGTAACATTTCATTCGATTGAAGATAGAATCGTTAAGTTTTTTTTTAAAAATTACTCAGAAACTAACAATACTTCTAGGTATGCACCTATTAAGCAAAACAATATTAAATACTTCAATTTACAAAATAAAAAACCAATAACCCCTAGCATTGAAGAATTAAAATTAAACCCTCCATCAAGATCTGCAAAATTAAGATTTGCAGTAAAAACCAATAATGAATGTAATTTTGAAGAATTCATTCAAAAATTTAAACCACTTTTAGATATTGAAAATTTGAAAATTAACAAGTGAAAAAGTTATTTTTTTATATTCCAGTAATTATTTTAATTTTTGCAACAACAGTTACAAAAAATTCTACAAAACAACTTGATAAAAAGATATTTAACACTAAAGAAAATATAAGTGTCATGCAAGATAAATATGAATTGTTAATGCTAGAGTACAATTATCTTACTTCTCCAAAAAAACTTATGGAATATCAAAAAAATTATTTTGATAATGAACTCTTTGAGTCTGATATCGAAAATTTAAACTGGATTGAGAATACAAATAATGAAGTTAAAATTAAAAAAATATTAAGTAATAATGAATAAATTTAATGAAAGAAAAATGATACCAGATGAGAATAATTCAGTATTTTCTTATAGCGAAGATAGATCTAAAATAAAAATTTCATTTGAAAGAATAGCATTTATTTTTTTTGTATTTTTTATTATTGCTCTAATTTTTTCATCAAAAGTAATTTTATTAAGTTTAGAAGATAAAATTTTTATAAAAAAAGTTTCAAAAAAAGAAAATTTTAGATCAAGCATAATTGATAAAGATGGTAATATTTTAGCAAAAACCGTAACCGTGGTAAACATTGGGATTAATCCTAATTTGGTAATTAACAAAGAAAAATTATTAATTACTTTAAAATTATTATTTCCAAAAAAAAATTTTCAAAAAAATATGTATGGTAAAAAATTTTTCTATATTCAAAAAAAAATTTCGCAAGAAAAATTAGAAAAAATTTTATTACTGGGAGAAAAATCAATTATAAAAGAAGAGAAGATTGCTAGAATTTACCCAAATGAAGAATTATTTAGTCATGTTTTAGGACAAATTGATGACAATAATAATGGCATATCTGGTTTAGAGAAAACTTTCGATTATGAATTAACAACATCTAAAAATCCATTAATGCTTACTCTTGATACCGATCTGCAGTATTTAATAAGGGAAGAATTATTAAAATCAAAAGATATATTTCAAAATATTGGTAGTGCAGCAATACTAATGGATATAAATAATGGTGATGTTTTATCAATGGTTTCTTTGCCTGATTTTGATTTGAATAAAAGAAAAAAAATTAATGATTTAAAATATATTAATAGGGCCTCAAAAGCAGTTTATGAATTTGGATCAGTATTTAAAACTTTCACAATTGCTGCTGGAATTAATTATGGTGTAATTAAACCAGAGACAGAATTTAAAGAATTAAAAAAAAGAATAATATGTGCGGGTAATCACATATCAGAATATGACGATAAGATTCCTGAAAATTTAACAGCTGAAAATATTTTGATAAGATCTGGAAATATTGGTTCTGCAAGAATTGCTGAAAAAATTGGAATCAATAATTATGATAAATTTCTTCAAACTATAGGCATTTTGACAAATATAAGTTTTGACATTGAAGAAGTTGGAGAAACTCAAATGGGAAGATGGGGAAAGTGCAAATTGTTAACCGTAGGTTTTGGACATGGAATTGCAACAACTTTATTACAGTTAACAAAAGGATATTCAATAATCTCTAACGGAGGGTTTGATATATCTCCAACATTGATAAAAAAAAATAAGTATAAAAAAACTAAGAGAATTCTAAATAAGGAAGTATCAAAGCAGATAAACCCAATATTAAGAAAGATTGTTTCTACAAAAGAAGGCACAGCAGGCTTTGCTAATGTTAAGGGTTATGACATAGGAGGCAAAACTGGTACAGCAGACATAGCAACTGCAGGAGGCTATTCAAAAAAAAAAATAAATACTTTTGCTTCAGTATTTCCAACATCTAATCCAAAATTTGTATTAGTTGTTATGCTTGATGAACCTAAAGCAAATAAGGAATTTGTTTATAATTATAGAGATGGAAGAAATCCTTATAAAGGAAATTGGAGAAACACAGCGGGCTGGACAACAGTTTGGACAACTGGACAAATTATTGAAAAAATTGGACCAATTTTAGCCACAAAATATTAAGAGCGTAAATTATGTTGCTTAAAGATTATTATTCTAATTTAAATAAAAAATTTATTAAATTTAAGTTTAATGGAATAGCTTTTGATTCAAATTTGGTAAAAAAAAACTATATTTTTTTTGCCATAAAGGGAAATAATATTGATGGAAATAAGTTTATTAAAGATGCAATTAAAAATGGATCTAAAATTATAGTATCTGAAAAAGTTAATGAAAAAATTGAAAATAACATCTTATATTTAAATAACAAAAATCCAAGAAAACTACTTGCAGAATTTTCAGCAAAAATTAATTATAAACGCCCTAATAATTTAATTGCAGTTACTGGGACAAATGGAAAATCTTCAATTGCTAACTTTTACTATCAAATTTTAAAGTTAAATAAAATAAAAGTTGCCTCAATAGGAACTCTTGGCGTAGAGGGAATTAATTATAAAAAAAGTATTTTAAATACTACTTATGATCCTATTCATTTAAATAATATTTTGAAAATTTTAAAAAAAAAAAAAATTAATAATGTTATTTTAGAAGCATCGAGTCATGGACTAAAACAACATAGATTAGATGGATTAAAATTTAACTTAGGAATATTTACCAACTTAAGTAGAGACCATCTTGACTATCATAAAACATTTAAGAATTATTTTGACTCAAAGCTAATTTTATTCAGAAAATTAATGAAAAAAAAATCAAACATTATTTTTGATGAAGATCTAATTGTCACAAAAAAAATAAAAAATATAATTAAAAACAATAACTTAAAATCTTTAAGTATTGGATCAAACAATTCTAATTTAAAAATTATTGATCATAAATTTATTAACTTAGATCAACATGTTAAGTTTTTATATAAAAACAATATTTATAAATTTTCGACAAAATTAATTGGTAAAATACAAATAAAAAATCTTTTAATGTCAATTTTAGCTGCTTCTAAAAGTAATTTAAATTTAAAAAATGTTTTAAACTCTATAAAAACTGTAAAACCTGTTCCAGGAAGATTTGAAAAAGTAAGCAATTTAAAAAATAATTCTATAGTAATTTTAGATTATGCTCATACACCAGATGCTCTGAAAGTTTGTTTAAAAAATATAAAAGATCAATTTTTTTTAAAAAAAATCAATATAGTGTTTGGGTGTGGTGGAGAAAGAGATAGGCCAAAAAGAAAAATAATGGGAAGAATTGCAAATAAGTACTGCGACAAAATTTATTTAACTGATGATAACCCAAGAAGAGAAAATCCAAAAAAAATAAGAAATGAAATTAAATCATCTATAAACAAAAATAAATTGATTGAAATTTCATCTAGAGAGCATGCAATCAAAACCGCTATTAAAAATATCAAATCAAATGAAATAGTTGTAGTTGCTGGAAAAGGTCATGAGTCGTATCAAGAATACAAAAAGAGAAAATTGTTTTCAGACAAAGATTGTATAATAAAATCAATTAAAGTAAAAAATAGCAATTTAAATAAAAATTGGAAATCAAATATCGTTGAAGAGAAATTAAAAAATAAGTTAAATAAAAATACAGTTATTAATAGAGCATGTATAAATTCAAAAGAGATAAAAAAAAATAACATTTTTTTTGGAATTAAAGGAAAAAAAATAGATGGTAATAAATTTGCTAATGAAGCTTTAAAAAAAGGAGCTTCAGTTTCAATTATCGAAAAAAATTATGGGACGAAAGCAAAAAATAAAATTAAAGTAAAAAATACTTTAAAATTTTTTACTGAATGTGCACATAAAGTTAGAGTCGCGTCTGATATTATTGCAATTGGGATTACAGGCTCAGCTGGAAAAACATCACTAAAAGAATTATTAGGTCAATCATTAAACAAAATTAATAAAACTGCTTATTCTAAAAAATCTTATAATAATAAATATGGAGTTCCTATTTCATTATTTAACATAAATAAAAAAGATAAATATGGTGTTTTTGAAATAGGCATGGATAGAAAAGGTGAAATAAACTATTTATCAAAGATAATAAAACCAAATATAGGTTTAATAACAAATATTACATATGCCCATAGTAAAAATTTTAAAAATTTATTTGGTATAGCTAAAGCAAAATCAGAAATTATTGATAATATTTTAGAAAATGGGTCTATCATATTAAATGCAGATGATAAATTTTATAATTATTTTAGAACAAAAGCACTAAAAAGAAATTTGAAAATTGTTTCTTTTAGTAAAAAAAATAAATCTGATATAAAACTTGAAAAAATTAAAAGACAAGAAAATATAAGTATTATAAAAATAAATATTAATGGAAGATCAAAAAATTTTATACTTAAGAGAAATGCAGAGGCTTATGCAGATAATATACTTGCCAGTCTTGCAGTAATTTCAAATTTTTTAGATTTAAAAATTTTAAGTAATAAGTTTTTCTTCAATTATAATTTA
The DNA here is from genome assembly GCA_045567255.1 of Candidatus Pelagibacter sp. GTDB lineage: Bacteria > Pseudomonadota > Alphaproteobacteria > Pelagibacterales > Pelagibacteraceae > Pelagibacter. The sequence goes on from JBJLDH010000011.1 coordinate 25,790, forward strand.
CCCGAAGGTAGAGGAGATTATAAACTTGTTAAAATCAATAAGAAAAAAATTCATCTTATTGATGAAAGTTACAATTCTAATCCTTTATCTTTAGATTTTGCTTTAAAAAATTATAATAATTTAAAAAGTTATTCTAAAAAAATAATTTTATTGGGAGATATGCTGGAATTGGGAAAATTTTCAAAAAAACTACATTTACAAGTAGCTAAAATAGTTAATAAAACTAACATTAATAGAGCATATGTTTATGGAAAAAGAATTGCTTATGCGTTTAACAAAATTAGACCACAAAAAAGAGGAAAGATATTGTATTCAATCAAAGATGTCTCAAATTTTTTAAAAAATGATATTAAAGATGGTGAATATTTAATGGTTAAAGGTTCAAACTCTACAGGTTTAAATACTATAATGAAAAATCTAAAATTAGGAAAGATTAATGCTATTTAGTCTTTTTTCGAACCTAGTAGATATTTTTAGCTTTTTTAATGTCTTTAAGTATTTAACTGTAAGAACTGGTTTATCAATGTTTACTTCAATGATTGTAGTTTTTGTTGTTGGAAATCCTTTAATAAATTACTTTTCAGCAAATCAAATACATAATCCAATAAGAGATGATGGACCCTCAGAACATATAGTAAAAAAAATAGGAACTCCAACTATGGGTGGACTAATGATATTGCTTGGAGTTTTTTCTGGAGTTTTGTTATGGGGAGATCTTTCAAATCCATACAATTGGTTTTTAATTTATATTGCAGGTTCTTTTGGATTATTGGGAGCTTACGACGATTACAAAAAAATTAAGAAAAATAATTCTTTGGGAGTATCTTCAAAATTTAAAATTATTATTCAAGTAATTTTAGCGTTAATTGGAATATTTATAATTTATAAGTTTAGTGAGTCTAATGAAATAAAAAATCTATATTTTCCATTCTTTAAAAATCTAGTAATAAATTTAGGTTGGTTTTTTATACCTTTTTACTTATTTATTTTAGTTGGTTCTTCAAATGCTGTTAATTTAACTGATGGATTAGATGGTTTAGCAACAGTTCCGGTAATACTAGTTGCTGCTTGTTTTGCATTTATTAGTTATGTTACTGGAAATGTAGTTTTTTCTGATTATTTGCAAATTCCTTATATAGAAGGCGTGGGAGAAGCATCTATATTTTGTGGATCAATCATTGGAGCCTGTTTAGGATTTTTGTGGTTCAATGCCCCTCCAGCAAAAATATTTATGGGTGATACGGGATCGCTTGCTTTAGGAGGATCTTTGGGAGCTGTAGGAATAATTACCAAACATGAAATTGTCTTAGCAATAACAGGTGGATTATTCGTATTAGAAGCAATATCAGTAATTGCACAAGTTGTTTCTTTTAAGCTTACAGGGAAAAGGATATTTAAAATGGCTCCTATACACCATCATTTTGAAAAAAAAGGGTGGCCAGAGTCTACAGTTGTTATTAGATTTTGGATAATTTCTATTATTTTAGCAATGATAGGATTGGCAACATTAAAATTAAGATAATGAATGCAAAAAGAAACTATATTTTATAAAAAGAATTTTTTAATTTATGGTTTTGGAAAGTCTGGTTATGCATCTTATCAATTTTTATACAAAAAAAATAATTGTAAAATTATTGATGATAACAAGAAAAATATACCTTTAAAATATAGCCATAAAACAATTGACCAAAAAAAATTAAAAAATAATAATTTTGATTATATAATTTTAAGTCCTGGAATTGATATAAATAAGTGTAAAATATCCAAATATTTAAAAAAAAATAGTTCTAAGATAGTTACAGAGCTAGATATATTTTATTTGAGATATCCAAACATAAAAAAAATAGCAATTACCGGAACTAATGGAAAATCTACAACTTCAAAACTATTATACGATGTTTTAAAAGAACATAGAAAAGATGTTAGATTAACCGGAAATATTGGAAGTCCAACATTACTTGAAAAAAATATAAAGAATAATACACTTTTTATAATAGAAGTATCATCTTACCAACTGGAATATAGTAAATTTTTTAAATCAGAATATTCTTTAATATTGAACCTTTCACCTGATCATTTAGAAAGACACGGAAATTTTAAAAAATATGTTAAAGCAAAATTTAAATTAATACAAAGACAATCAAAAAATAATTATGCTTTTATAGAAAAAAAAAATTATTTAATAAATAATTTAATTTTAAAAAGTAAAATTAATTCTAAAATTTATAGAGTAAATTATGAAAAATACAAAAAATATTACAAAGTGATAACCAATGATTATTTTAAGAATACATCAAACTTTAATAATCTTTCTTTTATATTTGCTATTTCAAAAAATTTTAAAATTAGTTTTAAAAAAATAATAAAAGTAGTTAACAAATTTAAACAATTAAATTTTAGGCAGCAGATTATTTACCAGTCAAAAAAATTAATCATAATAAATGACTCAAAATCAACTAGTTTATCCTCAACATTACCTTTACTGGAATCTTTTAAAAATATTTACTGGATTTTAGGAGGGATAGCAAAAAAGGGAGATCAATTAAAATTAAAAAAAAGTCATTTTACAAAAATAAAAGCTTTTATTTATGGAAAAGATAAATTATTTTTTTCAAAAATATTATCTAATAAAATTAAATACAAAATATCAAGAAACTTAAATCAATCGTTATTGCAGGTTTTTAATGATTTAAAAAAAAAAGAAGAAAAAAAAAAAATACTTTTATTTAGTCCTTCAGCAGCATCTTTCGATCAATTTAAAAATTTTGAAGACAGAGGAAGATATTTTAATACAATTATTAAAAAGTACTTAAAAAATAAATTTTAAATATGAATAATTATTTTGATAACTATTACGACTGGTGGAAAAATATTGATAAATATATTTTTTCATTGATATTAATTTTATTTTTTTTAGGATTATTTTTTTCGTTAGTTTCAACTTCGTTAATAGCTTCTGATAAACTTGATACAAATTCATACTACTTTTTTATTAAACATTTTACATTTATAATTTTAGGGATAACTATACTAATTATTTTTTCACTCTTGAAAGAAGAACTTTTATTTAAAGCATCAATTATTTTATTTTGTATTTCTTTTATTACATTAGTTTTAGTTCCATTCATTGGAATAGAAGTAAAAGGATCAAAAAGATGGATAGATCCAGGCTTTTTACCAAGATTTCAACCTATTGAAATTATAAAGCCTTTTTTTATTATAATTTTATCAATTTTATTATGCCTAAGAAAAAATAATTTATACTTCAAATATTTTTTAAGCAGTATGTTGCTTATGCCGATATTATTATTATTAATTTCTCAACCAGATTTAGGACAAACATTGCTTATATCAATGGTATGGTTAACTCTTATTTTTGTTTCTGGGATTAATATTTACTTATTTTTTATATTTTTTTTAATTATTTCTTTAACCTCTTCTTATTTAATTTTTTTTGTTTCTAAATTTGAATACATTAAGTTTAGATTTTTATCGTTTATAAATTCATCCGAAGTTGGCAACTATCAAGCTGAAAAAGCAAGCGACGCAATTATTAGTGGAGGATTTTTTGGAAAAGGTATTGGAGAAGGTACACTTAATTCAAAGATACCAGAAGCTCACACTGATTACATTGTTTCTGTAGTTTCAGAGGAGTTTGGGGCAATTATAGTTATATTTATTATTTTATTATATTTAGTTTTTGCGTACAAAATAATTCAAAAAATAAATTTGATAAATGCAGATAAGATTAAATTAATTTTAATTGGAAGTGTTTCATTAATTTTATTACAAACTTTTGTGCATATAGGGGTTAACATTAGACTGTTGCCAACCACAGGTATGACATTACCATATCTAAGTTATGGTGGCTCATCAATTATTAGTACGGCAATAATTTCTGGAATTATATTAAATTTAACAAAGAGAAAAGTTAATTAAGATGAAAAAAAATATTTTAATAACAACAGGAGGTTCAGGAGGTCATGTAATACCAGCCATGATACTTTATGATCATTTATCAAAAGATGCCAACATAACTATTTCAACTGACAAAAGAGGCTCAATATATCTGGATAAAGATAACTACAATTATAGTATTATTGATACTCCAAAGTTGAACAATGTTTTTTTTTTTCTTTTTAATTTAATTTTAATATTTTTTTTAACATTCAAATCACTATTTCTTTTAAAAAATAGAAAAATAGAAAAAATTATTTCTACAGGAGGATATATGTCACTACCTCTAATTTTAGCAGCCAAATTACTTAATTTAAAAATTTACTTACTCGAACCCAACCTAGTTTTGGGAAGAGCAAATAAGTTTTTTTTGAATTCTTGTATAAAAATTTTTTGTTATGCAAAAAAAATTAAAAATTTTCCTAATAATTTAAAAAGTAAAATAGTAGTTATTAAACCTTTAGTTAGAAAAAATATTTATAAATTAAATCAATCCTCAGCAGCAAAAAAAAAGTTAAATCTATTAATAGTAGGAGGTAGCCAAGGTGCAAATATTTTTGATAAAAATTTAAAAAACTCAATTGTAAATATCTCGAAGAAGTTTTCCATTAAGATAATCCAACAAACTAATAAAAAAAACATTTCTAATTTAAAAAATTTTTATTATAAAAAAAATATAGAAAATACAATTTTTAGTTTTAATAAAAATTTTGCTAATATTATTCAGAAAGCAGATCTTTGCTTAACAAGAGCTGGTGCCTCAACATTAGCTGAATTATCAGTTTTAAATATTCCATTTATAGCAGTTCCATTGCCAACATCTAAAGATAATCATCAATTAGAAAATGCAAATTTTTATAAGAATTATGGTTGCTGCTGGATAATAGATCAAAATTTTTTTGAAGAAAAAATTGAAAAAGTTTTGAAAGATATTTTTATTAATAAAAGTGACTATTTAAAAAAAAAAGAAAATTTAAAAAAATTAAATTACCAAAATACTTGGATTAATGTTAATCAAAAAATATTAAAAAGTATAAATGAAAATTGAATTAGCAAGAACTGAGATTATTCACTTTATAGGAATTGGTGGAATTGGAATGAGCGGTCTCTCTTTGATCATGAAAGGAAAGGGATTTAAAGTTCAAGGAAGCGATATTTCAGAAAATAAAAATATTGATAGACTAAAAAAAGAAAAGATTAAAATTTTTATAGGGCAAAAAAAAAAAAATCTCAAAAATGCAACTATAGTTGTAATATCTTCAGCAATTAAAAAAAACAATCCAGAAATGGTTGAGGCAAAAAGAAAAAATCTTCCTATTATCACTAGAGGTAAAATGTTAGCACATATAGTTTCTTTAATGAGGAATATTGTAGTAGTCGGTTCTCACGGAAAAACTACCACAACATCTTTGATTGCATCAATTTTACAAAAAACCAAATTAGATCCCACAATTATTAATGGTGGTGTTATTAATTCGATAAAAAATACTGCCAGACTAGGAAAAAGCGAATGGTCAATTTTAGAAGCAGATGAATCTGATGGAAGCTTTGTTCATATTCCTCCAACTTATTCAATTATTACAAATATAGATAGAGAGCACATGGATTTTTATAAATCTATGGATAATCTAAAAAATTATTTTATACAATTTATTGAAAAAGTTCCTTCATTTGGAAAATCATTTATCTGTATAGATGATAAGATTAACAAAGATCTTATCAGAAAATTATATAGTCAAAATTTTTATACTTATGGAATAAATCCTAGATCTAATTTTTTAATTAAGAATATCAAACAAAATATGAAATTTACTGAATTTGATTTACTTGTAAATGTTCCAAATAAAAAAAAAATATTTATAAAAAATATAAAAACCCCATTACTTGGAGTTCACAATATTAGGAATTCAGTTGCAGCAGTAGCTGTTGCTTTAACAGTTGGAATTTCTATCTCAGATATTAAAAAAGGATTATTAAATTTTGCAGGAGTTCAAAGAAGATTTAATAAAATTTTTACTTATAACAAAATAGATTTTTATGATGATTACGCTCATCACCCAACAGAGATAAAAGTTGTATTAGAAGGAGTTAAAAAAGTTTATAAGGGTTACGATAAAGTTTGTATATTTCAGCCTCATCGAATTTCTAGGTTAAAAGATCTAAGAAAAGAGTTTTCTTTTGCTTTTCAAAATGCTGATACCGTTGTTTTATGTCCAGTATATACCGCAGGAGAAAAAATAAAATTAGGATTTAGTTACTTCAATTTTGCAAAAGAAATTATAAAAAATTCAAAAGTAAAATTATTTTTAGTTAATGATAACAAGCAATTAGCAATGTTTGTTAAAAAAAATATTTATGGAAAAAAAATTGTAATAGGAATGGGTGCAGGATCTATTTCTAGTTGGATTAGAAAAATTCCAGAATTAATATAATGGAAGTAAAAGAGTTAAAAAATTTACTGTTTGAATTTGGTGAGAGTGTAAAATTCGAACATGATCTAAAGAAAAAAAATTGGTTTAATATTGGTGGAAAATCAAAAGTTTTTTTTAAAGCTGAAAATTTAAAAGAATTAGTCAATTTTATAAAAAAGTTAAAAGGAAAAGAAAAAATCTTTATTCTTGGCGCAGGATCAAATACTTTAATTACTGACAATTTGTTTGATGGTGCAATTATCAAGTTGAGTAAAAATTTTAATAATATTTCTCTACTTGGTGAAGATATAATAATCGCAGGAAGTGCTGTTTTAGATAAAACTTTGTCTGATTTTGCAATAAATAATAACTTAAGTGGATTTGAATTTTTATCCTGTATTCCTGGTACTATTGGAGGTGGAATAAGAATGAATGCTGGTTGCTTTGGTAGAGAATTTAAAGATTTATTGATATCTATTCAAGCAATTGATTCTTTTGGAAATGTGGTAACTATTCCTGCTGATGAAATAAAATTTGAGTATAGAAAGACAAGTTTGTCAGATGATTTAATTTTCTTAAGTGCCTCTTTTAAGGGAATAAAAGGAGATGGAAAAAAAATAAAAAATTTTACAAATGAGCTAAAATTAAAAAAAGAAAAAACACAACCAACAAGAATAAAAACAAGTGGTAGCACATTTAAAAATCCTATATCGCAAACTAAAAAGAAGGTTTGGGAACTTATAAAAGAGTCTGTACCATTAGATATAAGTTTTGGAGACGCTTACATTTCAGATAAGCATTGTAATTTTTTTGTAAACAGGGGAAACGCAACTTTTGAAGATATGTCAAAGTTGATAAATTTTGTCAGTAAAAAGGTTTTGGAAAAGACTGGAATTAGTTTAGAAAGAGAAATTAAAATTTTGAAATAAATTGAAAAAAAAAATTCTTTTAATTGCTGGTGGGTACTCAAACGAAAGAGATATTAGCTTACTGACTGCTAAAAGTGTCTATTTGGAATTGAAAAAAAATAAAAAATATAATCTTAAAATTATTGAACCTGATGGAAAATTTATAAAAAAATTAAGATTGTTTAAACCAAATTTAGTTTTGAATTTACTTCATGGAAGGTATGGGGAAGATGGTTATATTCAGTCAATACTTGAATCAGAAAAAGTTAAGTATACTCATTCTGGCGTAAAATCATCTGCTATTGCGATAGATAAAGAATTATCAAAAAAACTATTTATAAAACATCATATATTAACTCCAAAGTATATTAAATTTTTATTTAAAAAAAATATAATTAAAAAAAAAATTATTGAAAAAGTAAAAAAAAAATTAGATTTCCCAGTAGTTATAAAGCCAATTAATGAAGGCTCTAGCGTTAATGTTTACATATGTAATAAGTCAAATTTTATTAAAAATTTATATAAATTAAAAAATTATGGAGAAATTTTGATTGAAAAATTTATTCCAGGTCGCGAAATTCAAGTAGCAATATTTGGAAAACAGAAATTAGGAGCTATTGAATTGATGCCTAAGAGAAAATTTTATGATTATGAGGCAAAATATAATCCTAAAGCTAAAACCGAACATATAATTCCTGTTAAAATTAGTAAAAAAAATTATAATAAAGTTACTGATTTGGCATTGAAAGCACATAACATATTAAAATGTAGAGGGGTAACAAGATCAGATTTTAGGTTTTATAATAACAAATTTTACTTATTGGAAACTAATACCCAGCCAGGAATGACTTCTCTTTCACTAGTTCCCGAAATTGCAAGTTATAAAGGAATTAAATTTATTCAATTAATTGAGAAAATAATAAAAGATGCATCACTCAATAGGTAGGAAAAGAATTTATTTTTATTTGTTGATATTATTATTTTTAAGCTCAACATATAATTTTAATATTATTTCGAAATTTAAAAATTTTATATTAATAGATCATATAAATGTGGAAGGATTAAATAAAAAAGAAAAAAATATATTAGAAAAAAATTTAAAAATTTTTTTAAAAAAGAATATTTTTTTAATTAGCAGAGATGAAATAAAAAAAAAATTCAAAAATAATAGCTTTTTAGATAATTATAATATTGTTAAAGTTTTTCCTTCAAAATTATTAATTAATGCTAAAAAAACTGAATTTGTAGGAACAATTACTCTAAATCAAAATAAATATTATATAGGTAAAAATGGAAAACTTACAAAAACTTTCTTAGTCGAAAAAGAGAACAGCTTGCCCCAAGTCTTTGGAAAGTTCAAAGTAAATGAATTTTTAAAATTGCAAGAAATATTAAAAACAAATGGATTCAATTTAAGCAATATTAAAAAATATTATTATTTCAAAAGTAAAAGATGGGATGTAGAGAGCAAAGAAATAGTTTTAAAACTTCCTTCAAAGAATATAGAAAAATCTTTAAAAGATTATAGGTCTTTAATTAAAGCAAATAAGATAATGCCAGGCATGACAATAGATTTAAGAATGAAAAATAAAATTATTTTAAAAAATGAAAAAAAATAATCTTTCAACAATTATTGACTTTGGATCAAGCAAATTGAGATTAGGAGTATTTGATGAAAATTTAACTAATTTATTTTTTCAAACAAAAGAAGTTTATCAAAATGATAATTTTGAAGAATATTTAAAATCGGTTAAATCAATAATTAGAGAAGCTGAAAATAAAATTTCTACACATATCGAAACCATAACAGTATTATATGATACTCCAGAAATTCGTTCTATCGACTTTTGTATTAAAAAAAAATTAGATCAAAGTACAAATTTTAAAGAAGTAATTTCTTCAATAATTCTAGAGGCAAATAATTTAGTTAAGAATTGTTACACCAATAAAAAAATTATTCATTTGATAGTAAAAAAGTATATTATAGATGACAAAGAATTCTTAAATATTCCAGATGAAATACCCAAACTTGACAATATTATAATTGAAATTAAGTTTATATTTTTGCCCTATAGCAAATATCAAAATATTTTTGAAATATTTAAAAAAAATAATTTAAAAGTTTTAAATTTTTTTTCATCAAGTTTAGTTAAATCATTTAAATATATTGATTTTTTTCATAAAAACAAATTTGTTGCATTTCTTGATATAGGATTAGATAGATCAACTTTAATTTTTTTTAAAAATCAGAAAATAGATTTTTTAAATAATATCCCAATAGGAGGAAATAATGTTTCTAAAGACATATCTCAAATAATGAAGTTAAAATTGAGTGAGTCTGAAAAATTAAAAAAAATTTTTAATAAATCTGAAACTGAATTCTCCTACAGCAATACAAATTTTAGTGATAACAATATAATAAAAGAAATTATTGGAAAAAATGTTTCAATAAACTTATTAAAAAAAATTGTATTAGCAAGAGTAGAAGAGATTATTAAATTATCATTTATAGATATAAATATCTCAGAAAATATAGACAGAGAGCAAGATTTAAATTTAGTTTTGATTGGAAATGGTTCTAAAATTTTTAATAAAAATTCTTTTCAACTAGAAGACAAATACAACTTTAAAGAAATAAACTTTTATGAAGAAAGTGATCTAGAGATTTGTATTGCAGGTTTAAAATTTGAAAAAAGTTTAAAGGAAGAAATTCTTGAAAAATTGAAAAAAAACCAAAAAAAAATAGGTTTTTTTCATAGATTTTTTAATTTTTTTGGAAATGGCTAATTGTATTTTGTTGTAACAATAGTTGTATATATAAATTTTTGGCATTTTATATAAGTGGTTAATGTCTATATTAACTCAAAAAACTGTTTCCAAAAAAATATCTATAGATGGAGTTGGCATACATACTGGCATAAAGGCTAAGCTTGATATTTTACCAGCATATCCAAATACAGGAATTATTTTTAAAAGAGTAGATGTAAATAAAAATAATTTAATTTTACCAATATATAGTAACGTTATAGATGCAACTCTTTGCACAACAATTTCAAATGAATATGGAACTAAAGTTTCCACCATAGAACATTTGATGGCTGCTTTTTATGGATTAGGCATTGATAATGCAATTGTAGAAATAAATTCTCAAGAAGTGCCTATAATGGATGGATCTGCAAAAAAATTCGTTGAACTTATACTGCAAGCAGGCATTCAAAATAGTGAAGTGCCGATTAAAATTATTAAAGTAGAGGAAAAAACAGAAATTAAAGAAGGAGATAAAATAATTTCAATTAATAAATCAAATGTTAGTTTAGATATAGATTTTGAAATTAAATATGAAAATCCATTTATTAAATCTCAAAGAAATAAAGTAAGTATATTTGAAGATAATTTGAATGATATCTATAACTCCAGAACTTTTTGCTTATTCGAAGATATTGAAAAATTAAAGAATATAGGTCTTGGAAAAGGTGGTAGTTTAGAAAATGCATTAGTTATAAAAAATAATTCATTAATGAACGAAGGTGGATTAAGAAACGAAAAAGAATTTGTTAATCACAAAATTCTAGATTGTATGGGAGACCTATTTTTGTCAGGTTATAAAATAATAGGGTCAATAAAGTGTTCTCAAGGTGGGCATAATTTAACAAATAAATTGCTTAGAAAATTATTCAGTAATGAAAAAAACTATTCTTTAATAGAAATTAAGGGTAAAAATCTGCCACATTCTTTAGCTAATAAAAAACAATTAAGATCAATTGCTTAATTATTAGAATTTTTATTAAATTCTGATAAAATTTTTAAATGAGATTTTATTTAGTTTTTTTAATCACAATTTTGTCATTTTTAAACACTTCGTGCACACAAGAAAAAGAAAAAATTTCTTTGATTGAAGAAGAAAGTTTAGAAATGCAAATGATCAAAGCTTATAATGATGGATTACAAGAGTTGGATAGAGGAGACCCCATATATGCCGCAAACAAATTTAACGAAGCAGAGCTAATATACCCACAATCAATTTGGGCGCCAAGATCTGCATTGATGGCAGCGTACTCATACTTTTCCTATTTATATTATTCTGATGCTATTCTAGAGTTAGAAAAATTTTTAGATAAGTATAAAAATCATCCACAAAGAGATTATGCATATTATTTATTAGCACTTAGTCACTATGATCAAATTATAGATGAAACAAAAGATTTAAATGAGATACTTAAAGCAAAAAAATATTTTAAAATTGTAATTCAAAAATATCCTAATACAGAATTTGCATTAGACTCTGAATATAAATTAGAATTAATTCAAGAGCTGTTAGCTTCTAAGGAAATGTATTTAGCTAGATATTATGTTGAAAGAGAAAAATGGATACCAGCTATAAATAGGTTCAAAACAGTTGTAAAAGATTATGAAACTTCAATTTATGTAGAAGAGGCTTTACACAGATTGGTTGAGTTGCATTACAAAATTGGACTAATTGACGAGTCCAAAAAATTTGCCGTGTTATTAGGATACAATTATCAATCTAGTAAATGGTATGAAGAAACTTACAGAATATTAAATAAAGATTATGTAAAGATCTCAAAAAGAAAAGAAAAAAGTAAAGAGGAATCAATTTTAAAGAAATTCAAAGATCTGCTTAAATAAATAGGTTTTATGAATAAAAATATAAAACAAAACTATCTAAATAAAATAAATGAATTTAGCAAGCATAACAAATTATACTATGAAAATAGTTCACCAGAAATTTCAGATAAAGAATTTGATGTATTAAAAAAAGAAATATTAGACTTAGAGAAAAATTATAATTTTTTAAAAAGTAACTTTTCCCCATCCCAAACAATAGGCTTTAAGCCATCAAAAAATTTTCTTAAATTTAAACACCGACAGAAAATGCTATCATTATCAAATGCTTTTAATGAAGACGATTTAATAAATTTTGAAAAAAAAATATTAAATTTTTTAAATGAAAAAGTTTATTTGGAATACAGTGTTGAGCCTAAAATTGATGGAATATCAGCTTCTTTGACTTACAAAAATGGAATTCTTGCTTATGGTGTATCTCGAGGAGATGGAATGGAAGGTGAAATAATTACAAATAATTTAAAAACCATAAAAGATATACCTCATAAAGTTAAAATTAATAATTTTCCAAAGGATATAGAAATTAGAGGTGAAGTTTTTATAAATAAAAATGATTTTGAAAAAATTAAAGAAACATTTGCAAATCCTCGAAATGCTGCGTCTGGATCATTAAGACAAAAAAATTCTGAAGAAACAAGAAAAATTCCATTAAATTTTATAGCTTATACATTTGGATATTTTGAAGATAATAAATTTAAATTACAATCTGATTTTTTAAAAAATTTAAAATTATGGGGATTTAAAATAAATGAACACAATAAAGTTTTAAAAAACATAAAAGAATTATTATCTCTTCACAAAAAATTTGAAAAAGAAAGGTATCAATTAAATTATGATGTAGATGGTTTAGTTTATAAAGTTAATAATATACAATTACAAAAAAGATTAGGATTTACATCAAATGCACCTAGATGGGCTATTGCTCATAAATTTTCTGCTGATTACTCTTTTTCACAAATATTAAATATAGAAATACAAGTAGGAAGAACTGGAGCATTAACACCAGTTGCAAAAATAAAAGCAGTAAATATTGGTGGTGTTGTTGTTTCTAATGCCACACTTCATAATGAAGATGAAATAATAAGAAAAGATATAAGAATCGGAGATACAGTAAAGGTTGAAAGAGCAGGAGATGTAATTCCTCATGTGATAGAGGTTGATTTAAAAAAAAGAAAAAATTCTTCAAAAAAATTTATTTTTCCTGAAAAATGTCCTTCCTGTGGTTCAAAAACAGAAAAAGAGTTTAATAAAACTACAAAAAAATATGATGCTGTTAGAAGATGTAGCAGTGAAGGATTTAAATGTAAAAAAATCGCTATAGAAAAAATAAAACATTTTATTTCAAAAGATGCTCTAAACATCGATGGTTTTGGAAAAAAAGTAGTTGAAAAATTTTGGGATTTAAAATTAATCAATTCACCAGAAGAAATATTTAAACTTGACTATGACAAAATATCCAAATTAGATGGTTGGGGAAAACAATCAACATCAAATTTGAAATACTCTATTGAAAAATCAAAAGAAGTAACATTAGACAGATTTATTTTTTCTATTGGGATTAGACATATAGGAATTGAGAATGCTAAATTGATAGCCGAACATTCAAGTTCAATCGAAAATTTTTTAGACATCATAAACAAGAAAGACGTTAATGAATTTCTGAATATCGATGGTATTGGAGAAACTCAAATTAATTCAATAAAAAAATTTTTAAAACACAAGGAAAATATAACTATTTTTAATAAACTTAATAAAATTTTATTAATTAAAAAATTAGAAAAAAACACAAATGGAAAGTTAAAAGGCAAAACATTTATGTTTACAGGTAAGTTAATAAAATTCAGTAGAGCAGAAGCAAAAAGTTTAATCGAAAAGAATTCTGGTAATATACTTAGTACTGTAAGTAAAAAACTTGATTATTTAGTATTAGGAGAAAAACCAACAAATAAAAAAGTTGAATTAGCAAAAAAAATTGGTGTAACAATTTTAAGTCAAAAAGAATGGGTTAAACTTTTAAATTAGCTTAGCCAACCATTTTTTTTGCTTTTTATCTAAAAATGGTGAAATTTTAGAATATGTTTCTAAATGATAATTAAACAAATAATTTCTTTCATCATTGTTTAGCATATTTTCATCAATTAAATCCTTATCAATTGGTGCAAATGTAAGATTTTCAAATCTTAGTTTGTTATCAGCTTTTTTTATATAAACTAAATTTTCAATTCTAATACCAAACTTATTTTCTAAATAATAACCAGGTTCATTACTTACGATCATTCCTTCCTCTAACTTTATGTGATTGTTTTTTGATATACTTTGTGGTCCTTCATGAACATTTAGAAAGAAACCAACACCGTGACCAGTTCCATGGCTATAGTCTAGACCAATTTTATTTAGACTTAGTCTAGCTTTTTTATCAATGTTATGACCTACTTGATACTTTTTAATATCACATTGAGCCACTGCAATATGACCTTTAAGAACTCTGGTGAACAATCTTTTAATTTTTTTAGAAACTTTGGAAAAACAAATTGTTCTTGTAACATCAGTCGTACCCCATTTAAATTGTCCCCCAGAGTCTAATAATAACAAATCGTTTTTATTTAATTTTCTGTTTGATTGCTTGTCAGATCTATAGTGAATAATTGCTCCATTAGGACCAGAACCAGCAATTGTATCAAAACTTGGGTATAAATAATTTTTGCACTGTTTTCTAAAATTTTCTAATTTTTTTTCTACTTGTTGTTCAGTTAGATTTAATATTTTTATATTTTTTATCCAATATAAAAATTTTGTTAGAGCAACACCATCTTCTATGTGCGCTTTCTTCATATTGTTTATTTCTGTTTTATTTTTTATGGATTTTAAATAATAAATTAAATCAGTTCTATCTTTAATCATAAACTTAGATTTAATTATTTCTTCATTAAACACAGAACATGTTTTGCCATCTATACAAAAACTTCCTACTTTCAGCGATCTTAAAACTTCAAAAAATTTTTCTTCATCGTAAAAAAATATTTTTTGATCAAAAATCTTATTTTTAATTTTAGATATTTTTTTGGGTTTAGAAAAAAATAAAATTTTTTTATCTTTGGTTAAAATAATATTACAGTTAGCAATTGGAGAATTTGGCAAATCCTTACCACGAATGTTCATTAGCCAACAAACATTTTCACCTGCTGTTACAAAAAGATAGTCTATTCTTTTTTTATTTAATATTTTGATAACTCTATTAATTTTTGACTTAGAGCTTTCACCAGTAATGTTTTTATCCAAATTATAAAATTTATCTTTATATAGATCATGATTAATTGTTGTTTCAAATATATTTTCATTAATTGGAAATAAATTACAAGTATTAGAAAAATAATATTTTAATGCATTATAAGTAAATAGTTTTGGATCAAATCCTATATTTAATCTATTTTTATTTGACTTGAAAATATTTTTTGGCAAAAAAAAAGGAATTTCTAAAATTTTAAAATTTTTTCCTGACTGTTTTTTTGCCTGAATTGTATATCTTCCATCAACAAAGAGGTAGTTCTTATTTTTTAATATTATAGCAAAACCTGCCGATCCACTAAAGCTAGATACCAATTCTAGATTGCTAATTTTTGAATATTCGGTAAAAAACTTATCATTTTTAGGAACTATATATCCATCTAAATTTTGTTTAATTATTAACTTTTTTATTTTATTTATCATTTAATTTTTTTTGATACCTGATCCATCCAGGGCTTCTAGTTTCTTCATCGAACTGTATATCTTGATTGAAATCAAAATCCTCAGAATTTTCTTCAATAAAATTATTGCTTTTTTTAACGTATTCTTCTGGGAGTTCATCTATAAATCTTGAAGCCATACTATCTATCCAGTCACCTTGGTAAAATCTATTCATTGAAAATGATATTTTAACTAACTTTTTTGCCCTAGTAATACCAACATATGCTAATCTTCTTTCTTCTTCTAATCCATTTTCTCCTTTTTCTTCGATACTTTTTTGATGAGGGAATAATCCTTCCTCCCATCCCGGTAAAAACACAACATCAAACTCTAAACCTTTTGATGAATGCATTGTCATTAGGTTTATTTTTTCACTTTGCCAATTTTGATCTAGTGAAGTAGCAAGAGAGACATGTTCTAAAAAACCCTCAAGATTGTCAAACTCCTTCATTGCATTTAATAGTTCTTTTATATTTTCCAGTCTATTTTCATTTTCTAAATCTTTTTTGTTTTTTAACATTTCACTGTAACCTGATTCATCTAATACAGTTTGTAATAATTTATTATGATTAATATTATTTTTTAAATCATTTCTCCATTTTTCTAATAAATTTAATAAAGAAATTAGTCCAATTTTTGTTTTGGGTTTTATCTTATTTTCTTCTATTAATTTTTTTGATGCTACTTCTAAAGAGCAATTATTTTTTTTTGCATATTCATTTATATTCTTAATGGTAGTGTCTCCTATAGATCTTTTTGGAATATTAATTATTCTTTCAAAAGATAAATCATCCAAAGATTGAAAAATTACCCTTAAATATGCAATACAGTTTTTAATTTCTGCTCTTTCATAAAATTTAATTCCTCCAACTATTCTATAAGGAATTCCAACTTTTAAAAATCTTTCCTCAAATTCTCTAGTTTGAAAAATTGCCCTTACTAGTATAGCCATTTCATTTAATGAATATTCTTTTTTTAACACCTCAATATCTGAACCAATCTCAGTGGCTTCATCCTTCCCATTTCTAAAACATGTTAAAGTCACTTTCTCTCCCTTATCATGACTCGTAAATAGTTTTTTTCCAACTCTATTTTCATTATTTTCAATTAAATTTGATGCAACATTTAAAATATTTTGAGTAGATCTATAATTTTTTTCTAAACGAATAATTTTTGTATTTTCATATACTTTATCAAATTCTAAAAAATTTTTTATTTCTGCTCCTCTCCAACTATAAATAGATTGATCATCATCACCAACACAGCAAATATTCTTATTATGTTGTGATAAATATTTTAACCATTCACTTTGTATAAAATTTGTATCTTGATATTCATCTACCAGTATATATTTAAATTTTTTTGAATATAATTCTGAGATGTCTTGATATTTTTCAAATATTTTGACTATATGCAAAATTAAGTCACTGAAATCTGCTGCATTTAAATTTATTAATTTTTTTTGATAAATTCTATAAATTTCAAGAAAATTTTTTTCTAAGTGGCTTTTTTTCTTTAAAATAACATCATCTGGATAAAGACCTTTATTTTTCCATTTATCAATTACAGCCAATATATACTTTGGTGATATTTTTTTTGTATCTATATTTTCAGCTTTACAAATATTTTTTATTAATCTTTCTTGGTCACTTTGATCAATTATTGAAAAATTACTTTTTAGATCAACAGCATCTGCATGTTTTCTTAAAAGTTTTGCACTTATTGAATGAAAAGTGCCTAGCCAAGGTAACCCAGTTACATTTTTTCCAAGCAATTTAGAAACTCTAATTTGCATTTCTTTTGCAGCCTTATTTGTAAATGTGACCGCAAGTATTTGATTTGGAAAAGCCTTGTGCTGTTTAATTATATGCGCAATCCTCGAAGTAAGAACTCTAGTTTTTCCAGAACCTGCTCCAGCGACGATTAGTAAGGGGCCATCAAGGTATAAAGTCGCTTCTTTTTGGTTATCATTTAAATTTTTTAAATATTCTGAATTTAACATTTATATATTTATAGTATAAGCCATATTAATTTTTATGAGCAAAAAAAAAAAAATAGACTCTTCCAAAATTATTTTATCGTCAATTATAGTATTTTTTTCAGTAATTTTATTTTTATCATTACCAGTTTTATTTAATTTTAATAGTATACAAAATATAATAGAAAAAAAATTTTATTCAGAATTTAAGATTAATTTAAAAATTTTAGATGATATTACCCTTAAAACATTTCCAAGACCCCATTATCTGGTAAAAAAGGCGAATCTTGATTTAAATATTCAAGATAAAAATTCCTCAGTTATCGAAGTAAAGAACTTAAAAATTTTCATTCCTATTAAAAAAATATACTCCAAGTTAAATATTGTAGTTGAAGGTTTTGAGATTGAAAAGGCTAACATTTATTTTAGAATAAATGACATTTTAGACTTTAGAAATCATCTATATTACAAAATCAATAAACCAATTTATATAAAAAAAAGTAAATTTTTTTTACTTGATAAGGACAGTAACACCATTCTTATTTCTCCTATAAATAAAATAGAGTATTTTATAAATAATAAAAATAATTCTAAAGAACTAAAAATTAATGGAAATATATTTGATATTGATTATGTTTCGAATTGGAAAAGATATTATTATAATCCAAAAAAAACATTAAATGAAATAAGTTTAAAAAATCCAAATTTATTAATTAAAAATTCATTTTTTTTTGAAGACAATAATAATTTTGAAGGAAAAAGTTTGGTTAGTTTCTTAAACGAAAGTATTGCTATAAATTATTTAATGAAAAATAATCAAATTTATATTGATTCACCTAATTTGCACAAAAATCAAAAATTAAAATTAATTCTAAAATTGATTTAGATCCATTTTTTTTTAATACAAAAATCTTCATTGATAAAAAAAGTATTGATTTTTTAACTGATCATTTGCTAAATATTATTTTAAACTCAAAAAAAGAATATTTAGGAAATATTGATGGAAATTTGAGTATAGTTATTAACAATTTAAAAAACTCACTAATTAATAGTGGAAATATTGACTTATCAATAAAAGAAAAGGAAATTAAATTAGAAAACTCAATTTTTGAAATTAAAAATATTGGAAACGTTAGATCAGAATTTAAATACTATGTAAATGAAGGAGATTTAATATTTGCATCAAAAAATGTATTTGAAATAATAAATAAAAAAGAATTTTCAAGAAAATTTCAATTAAGTCCTAAAAAATTGAATAATCTAAATAAAATATACTTCAATTTAGAAAAAAATATCGATAATGGTGAAATATCTATCTCTAATATTCATTTAAATAATTTAGATGAAGCAAATTTTTCTGAAGAATATTATATAATTAATAATATCCAATTATTAAAAGCTCTAATTAGAAATATTTTATCTTAACTTGGTCTAGTCATCTTAAGTGGATTAATTATTTTATTATAATCTTTTTCGTTTATTAATCCTGATTTTATAGCTTCATCTCTTAATTTTGTATTATTCTTCAAAGCTGATTTTGCAATTTTAGCTGCATTATCGTAACCTATATGTGGAGCAAGAGCAGTTACAAGCATTAAAGAATTTTCCAAATAATTTTTTATTTTATTTTTGTCTGCTTTAATTCCTTTAATGCAGTAGAGTGCAAAATTTTTTGAACTATCTGATAACAAATCAATAGACTGTAATATGTTATGGGCAATTAATGGTTTAAATACATTCAGTTCAAAATGGCCATGTGATCCAGCCATAGTAATACCATTATGATTTCCAATAACTTTTACACAAACCATTGTAACAGCTTCTGATTGAGTTGGATTTACTTTTCCAGGCATAATAGAAGAACCAGGTTCATTGCTAGGTAAAATTAATTCTCCATATCCTGCTCTAGGACCTGATCCTAAAAATCTTATATCGTTTGCCATCTTCATTAAGCAAACAGCAGTAGTGTTTAAAGTTCCTGAAAAATTTACTATTGGATCATGAGCTGCCAAAGCTGCAAATTTATTTTTTGTAGGTTTAAAAGGTATTTTGGTTATTTTTTTTATTTCTTTTATAATCTTTTTATCAAAATTTTTTTTAGTATTTATTCCTGTTCCTACAGCAGTTCCTCCTTGAGCTAAAAAATATATTTCATCTAAAGCATTTTTTATTCTTACAATGCAACTTTCTAATTGAGATTGGTAACCTGAAAATTCTTGACCTAGAGTAATAGGTGTAGCATCTTGTAAATGTGTTCTTCCAACTTTAACTATATTTTTAAATTTAATTACTTTTTTTTTAAGTTCTTTGTTTAAAACAACCAAGGCAGGTAGTAATTTTTTTCTTGTTTCTAATGCTATAGCTATATGCATTGCAGTGGGAAACACATCATTTGTAGACTGAGATTTATTTACATGATCATTTGGATGTACTGGTTTTTTTGTTCCCTTTTTCCCTTTTAATATTTCAATTGCTCTATTCGATATTACTTCATTTACATTCATATTCGTTTGTGTTCCAGAACCCGTTTGCCAAACTTTTAGAGGAAAATGATCGTTCAATTTACCTTGAACTATTTCATTTGCAGATTTTATAATTGCATTTGCAATTTTACTGTTAATTTCTTTATCTTTTCTATGAACAATTGCAGCAGATTTTTTAATAATAGCAATTGATTTAATTAAAATGGGCCTTACTAAAAATTCCCCAATATCAAAGTATTTTTTTGATCTTTGTGTCGATGCACCCCAATATTTATCAGAAGGTACATTTATTCTCCCAATACTATCAAATTCTTTTCTTTGTTTCATTTATTTGAATATTCTGAATAATTTATTTATATACTAATTTTTATTAATCTTACAGGAGTAAAATGACAAACTTTCAAAAAGTAAAAAAATTTATGCAAACATTTGGTCAAGAAGTAAAATCAGAGCCATCATTTAGTACTGAAAAAATTAATGATTTAAGATACAATTTGATCAACGAAGAACTTGAAGAACTCAAGCAAGCAATAGCAAATAAAGATTTATTAGAAGTAGCCGATGCTTTAACCGATATATTGTATGTAACGTATGGAGCGGGACACGCATTTGGAATAGATCTAGATAGCTGTTTTGAAGAGGTTCAAAATTCTAATATGAGTAAATTAGGAGAAGATGGAAAACCTATTTATAATGATGCAGGAAAAGTTATGAAGGGACCCAAGTATTTTAAACCTAATTTGTCAAAATTTGCTAAATAGCTCTTATATCCAATCTGGTTTTAAAACTTTAAGTTTCGCCCTTCCACATTCATAGACTTTTTCAAAGTCTAATAGATCATCTTGAATTTTAATTAGAGCAAAAGGATTTTTACTTTTTATAAGCAATTTGCCAACTTCTTTATCTTCTAAAAATATTTCACTACTATTTAAATTTCCTTCAATAATTTTTATCGCAAAGAGTTTCTTAGTTAATTTATTTTTAAGTTTTATCCTAGCAGTATTTTCTTGCCCAACGTAACATCCTTTTTTGAAGTCTATCCCATTCAGTTCTTCAAAATTACATTCAATTCCAAATATTTTATTTTGTAAGTTGTAATTATCAATTTGAGAAATTCCAAGTTTATGACTAAAATTATAGTAGTTCTCAACACTTGTAGTTTTTAATTCTAATTTCTTTAATGATAAATATAATTTTTCTAAATTAATTATTAATCTGGCACCTAATTTTTTTAACCTTGGATCTAAAAAAATAGGATCTTCACGATATTTAATTGTAAACCCTTCAATATCTTTAGAATTCTCAAAAGTTAAAAATTTTTCATAACTCATCCCAACTACTACAAATTCATTACTAAGATTTAAAATCTCAACTTTTGATCTTAACTTATACATATTCAATTGTTTAAATAATTGATCAATATTTACTTTTTCACAATCTAAAAAATATCCAGATTTATGTTTTATAATTAAGAAGTCAAATAAGTACTTTCCTTGAGGAGTAAGTAATGCCGCAAAGCAACTCATGTCACTTGTTACTTTTTCGATATCATTTGTAATAAGATTCTGTAAAAACTCTCTTACATCTTCTCCATTTAAATAGAGAAGGCCTCTATTTTCAAATATGTAAACATCATCTTTTTTCATAATTGATTGATCTAAAATAATAATATAATTACTTTTTTTATAAATGTTAGATCTAATAATTAAAAACGGTTCTTGCTACATTGATAAAGATCTTAAAAATTATGATATAGCAATTAAAGATAGTAAAATTGTTGAAATTGGTAAAATTGATCAAGAAGCCAAAGAAATATTTGATGCAAAAGGGTTAACTGTTTTACCAGGATGTATAGATACTCAAACTCATTTTAGAGAACCTGGTTCCACTGATACCGAGGATCTTCACTCTGGAAGTAGGGCCGCAATAGCTGGAGGAATTACTAGTGTGTTTGAAATGCCTAACACCAATCCACCAACATCAACAAAGATAGAATTTCAAAAAAAACTAGATCTCGCTAAAAATAGAATGTACTGCAATTATGCTTTTTATTTTGGTGCAACAGCAGATAATGCAAATGAATTAGCAGATTTAAAAAATTTAGAGGGTTGCTGTGGAATTAAACTTTTTGCAGGTTCTTCAACCGGCAACCTCTTGGTTGCAGATGAAAAAGATATTGAAACGGTATTCCAAAATAGTTCTAAAGTAGTAGCCGTTCACTCTGAAGATGAAGCAATTTTAAATATTAATAAAAAATTGATCAAAAACGGAGATGTTCATTCCCATCCAATTTGGAGAAGCGAAGAATGTGCAATTTCTTCTACAAGAAGAATAGTAAGAATTGCTGAGCGATATAATAAAAAAGCTCACGTTCTCCATATAACTACCAAGCAAGAGATTGATTTTTTATCGCAACACAAAGGTAATATTACTTTTGAGATCACTCCACAGCATTTAACAATCTATGCACCAGATTGTTATGATATCCTAGGTACGTATGCGCAGATGAATCCTCCTATTAGAGATAAAACTCATTACGATAGATTATGGTATGCGGTTAAAAATAATTTTAATGATACTATTGGATCTGACCATGCTCCTCATTTAAAATCAAACAAAGATAAAGAATACCCCAATTCACCATCAGGTATGCCCGGCGTACAAACTTTAATGCCAGTTATGCTAAACCATGTAAACAATGGAAAACTCAGCCTTGAACAGTTGATGAATTTAGTATGTGAAAATCCAGTAAAAATATTTGGAATTAAAAATAAAGGTTTCATCAAAGAGAGCTTTGATGCAGATTTTACAATTGTAGATATGAATAAAGTAATTGAGATAAAAAATGATAAAATAGAAAGCAAATGTGGCTGGTCTCCTTTTGATGGATACAAATTTAAAGGTACTCCAGTTGCAACTATAATAAATGGTGAAATTAAAATGAAAGATGAAATAATTTTAGGAGAGTCAACAGGAAAGCCTCTTAAATTTAATTAAATACTTCTTCCAGAATAAGTATTTACCAAAGCTATACCAGCAACAATTAAAAAAAGTCCTAATATTGCTTGCCAGCCTAAAGTTTGTTTAAAAAAAATGTAACCCAATATTGCAATTGTGAAAATTCCTAACCCGCTCCAGGTAGCATAAACTATTGCTATTGGTAGTTTATCTACAACAAAAGTTAATAAATAAAATGCCGTTAAGTAAAAAATTGCTAAAGCAGAAGTAGGTAATATTTTTGTAAAGTTTTTTGTTGCAGGCAACAACATTGTTCCACAAACTTCAAAAAGAACTGCTCCAACTAAAAAAGCATATGTTTTAATCATTATTTTAAAATTTTATTATTAATTAAATTTTCTTTTATTTCATCAAGAATAGCCGGATCGTCTATTGTAGCTGGCATTTTATATTCTTCTTTATCAGCAATTTTTCTTACTGTTCCTCTTAAAATTTTCCCTGATCTAGTTTTTGGTAGTCTTTTAACAACCATTGCAGTTTTAAAAGCAGCAACTGGTCCAACTTTATTTCTAACCATTTCTATACATTCTTTTGAGATAGTTTCGTTATCTTTTAAAACTCCTGCTTTTAAAGCAATTAATCCAATAGGTATTTGACCTTTTAATTTATCTTTAATTCCAATTACCGCACATTCAGCAACTGATTGATGTTCAGATAAAACTTCTTCAATTGCTCCAGTAGACAATCTATGACCTGCTGTATTAATTATGTCGTCTGTTCTAGACATAATCCATATGTATCCATCTTCATCAATATGACCGGCATCATAAGTTTGATAATATCCTTTATAGTTAGACATATAATTTTCTTCATATCTCTTATCAGCATTCCACAAAGTAGGAAAAGTCCCAGGAGGAAGTGGAAGTTTTACCACTATATCTCCCATTTCATTTGGTTTAGCCAAACTTTGATCTGGCTTAATAATTTTAACATCATATCCAGGTACAGCTTTACATGCTGAGCCATATTTAGTTTTTTGCATTTCAATACCTGTACAATTAGAACTTATTGCCCAGCTAGTTTCTGTTTGCCACCAATGATCGATCACTGGTACTTTCAATAAATTTTCAGCCCACTTAATTGTGTCAGGATCAGCTCTTTCTCCTGCAAGAAACAAAGATTCAAATGAACTAAGATCATATTTTGAGAAAAATTTACCCTCAGGATCTTCTTTTTTTATAGCTCTAAATGCTGTTGGAGCAGTAAATAAAGATTTAACTTTATAATCAGATATTATTTTCCAAAAGACTCCAGCATCTGGAGTGCCAACTGGTTTTCCTTCAAATAAAACAGTAGTGCAACCTTTAAACAATGGAGCATAAACAATATAAGAATGACCAACGATCCATCCTATATCGCTTGCTGACCACCAAACATCTTCTGTATCAATGTTATATATATTTTTCATTGTCCATTTAAGAGCAACTATGTGACCTCCGATATCTCGAACAATCCCCTTAGGAACTCCTGTAGTTCCAGACGTATATAAAATATAAGCTAATTGATTTGACCCCATTTCGACACAGTCTTTATCGCTAGCATTTGCTAAAGATTCTTCCCAACTTATTTCAAGAGGTTCGTTTAGTTTTACTTCGTGATCTTTTCTTTGATAAAGGATAACTTTCTCAACTTTATGACTTGCTAGTTTTATAGCTTCGTCTACTAAAGGTTTATATTCAACTGTCCTTCCAGGTTCAAACCCGCATGAAGCTGTAATTAAAAGTTTAGCTTTACTATCATCTATTCTGCTAGCTAACTCGTTAGATGCAAATCCCCCAAAAACAACGGAATGAATTGCTCCAATTCTACCACATGCAAGCATAGCAATAACAGCCTGAGGTATCATAGGCATGTAAATTATAACTCTATCTCCTATAGTTATTCCTTGCTTGTCAAGTGCACCTGCAAATTTCGAAACTTTTTGTTTTAATTCACTAAAAGTAAATTTTGCTTTATTACCTGTGATAGGACTGTCATAAATTAATGCAGTTTTATCCCCTCGACCTTGATCGATATGAAAATCTAAAGCATTGTAACAAGAGTTTGTAATACCATCCTCAAACCATTTATAGAATGGTGGGTTCGATTTATTTAAAATTTTTGTTGGCTTTTTAAACCAAAACACATCTTCTGAAATATTTTTCCAAAATTCTTCAGGTTTTTTTAAAGAATAATTGTAAATTTCTTTAAAATTATTTTTCATATTGATTTGTTTTGATTGCCATTTTTTATTGATTTTAAGTAACAGGTTGTATTTAATTTTAAAATGTAAGGAAAATCAATACTTTTTGATGATTAAAAAGCCTTCAATAATCTATTTTTATTTGTTATTAAGCCTCTAACTCTAGCCTAACCATTAGGTTCGGCTGTAGTTTAAATTTAAACTATAAAAACTAACTAATGAGGGAGTTTTTTATGAAGACAATAAAAATGTTAGCTTTAGCTTTAGTGCTTATTGGAGCAACTACAGCAGCTAATGCGGCAACAACCTTTTTAGCTACGGATGATTTCGTTGGTATTTCATTCTGGTTAATTTCAATGGGTATGTTGGCAGCTACTGCATTTTTCTTTATGGAGCAGGCAAATGTTTCTGCGCAATGGAGAAAATCTGTAAACGTAGCTGGTTTAGTAACTGGTATTGCATTTATCCATTATATGTACATGAGAGCGGTTTGGGTTGAGACAGGAGATACTCCAACTGTTTACAGATACATTGACTGGTTAATTACAGTTCCTTTACAGCTAGTAGAATTTTACTTAATTCTTTCAGCAGTAAGAAAAGTTGACACTGGCATTTTCTGGAGAATCTTTATTGGTTCTTTAGTAATGTTAATAGGTGGATATCTTGGAGAAGCTGGATTCATCAACGCTACACTTGGTTTTATCATAGGTATAGCTGGATGGGTTTACATTCTTTATGAAATATTTTCAGGTGAAGCAGGTAAAGTTGCTGCTAAATCTGGAAACAAATCTTTAGTAACTGCATTCGGAGCACTTAGAATGATTGTTACTGTAGGTTGGGCAATCTATCCTTTAGGTTACATTTTTGGTTACCTAACAGGTGGAATTGATGCTAATTCACTTAACGTTATTTACAACTTGGCAGACTTTGTTAATAAAATCGCTTTTGGTTTGATTATCTGGTCTTGCGCTGTTGCTAACTCTTCAAAAAGATAACAGTAAGAGTTAATAATTAATAAATAGGGCAAGTTTAATTACTTGCCCTATTTTTTTTTGTGCTTATATAAAATTTAAATGGCCAAAATCAAATATATAGAACATAACGGTACTCAACATGAGATTGATGTTGCAAATGGACTTAGCATAATGGAAGGTGCGGTTCAAAATGACATACCGGGTATCGACGCTGATTGTGGAGGGGGAATGGCTTGTGCAACTTGCCATGTTTATGTCAAAGAAGATTGGTTTAATAAATTACCCAAAAAAGCAGAAGGAGAAGATGATATGTTAGATCAAGCTTATGAACCAAGTTCAAGTAGCAGATTAAGTTGTCAGATAATAGTTTCTGATGAATTAAATGGACTAGTCGTTCATTTACCAGAAAAACAAGTTTAATGATTGATACAGATGTTCTAATTATTGGAGCCGGACCCACTGGTTTATTTTGCGCTCATCAATTAGGAATCATAGGACTTAAATGTGAAATAGTTGATAATCTTGATAAGTTAGGAGGACAATGTATTGAGCTTTATCCCGATAAGCCAATTTATGATATACCCGCAATTCCAGAATGCACTGGTGAAGAACTTACAAATAATTTAATTGAACAAATAAAACCATTTAATTTTAAATCTCATTTAAGTGATAGAGTTCAAGAAATAAAAAATGAAAATGACAGATGGATTGTAAAAACTTCAAAAGGCAAAGAATTTTTAACAACTAATATTATTATTGCTGGCGGCGTAGGATCTTTTGAACCAAGAAAATTTCCAACTAAAAATTGTGAAAAATATGAAGGAAAATCTGTTTTGTATTCAATAAAAGATAAGACTATTTTTAAAGATAAATCAGTAGTTATTTTTGGCGGAGGAGATAGTGCATTAGATTGGGCTATTGAATTATCAAAGAATTCTAAAGTTACCTTAATACATAGAAGAGATGAATTTAGAGGAGCTCCAGCCAGCGTTGAAAAATTAAAAGAATTGCAAAAAGAAAAAAAATTAGATGTTTTAACAAAATTTTCTATCAAAGATGTTAAGGGCAATGGAGCGCTAGAGAGTGTTGAAATCAAAGGAGATGAGGGAGAAGTAAAAAGTATTAATACAGATTATGTTTTAGGTTTTTTTGGTTTAATTATGCAATTAGGACCTATTTTAGAATGGGGTTTAAATATTGATAAAAAATTAATACCAGTAAACACAGAAAACTTTGAGACTAATAAAAAAGGTATTTTTGCAATTGGAGACATATGTTTTTATCCTGGAAAACTTAAATTAATTTTGTCAGGATTCCATGAAGGTGCTTTAGCTGCGAGAGGATGTTTTAAATATTCTAGACCAAATGAAAAATATAAACTTGAATTCACGACTACCTCAAAAGCAGTTAAAGATAGGCTGGGTGTCAAAGAGTGATAGAGTTATTTTCAGCTGATACTCCTAATGGAAAAAAAATTAGTATAATGCTGGAAGAAATAAATGTTAGTTATAAAGTAACTAAAGTTGATCTTGGAAAAAAAGAACAATTTAATCCTGAATTCAGAAAAATTAGTCCATTTAGTAAAATTCCTGTGATAATAGATCACAATAACAATAGTGAGTCTATTTTTGAGTCAGGTGCAATTCTTATTTATTTAGGAGAAAGAAGTAATAAATTTTACGATAAAGAAAATAGACTCAAAATCAATCAATGGTTAATGGGCCAAATGGGGTATGTGGGCCCTATGATTGGACAACATCATCAATTTCATCATTACAATTCAGGAAAAAGTGAATTTGGTGAAAAAAGATATTTTAATATAACAAAATCAATCTATCGTGATTTAGATGAAAGATTAGGTCAATCAAAATTTCTTGCTGGAGAAAATTATACGATTGCTGATATTGCTACGTGGCCTTGGATAGCAAGGCATGAATGGCATGACATTGGACTAGAAAACTATAGTCATCTTACTAGATGGTATTTAGAAATTTCTAAACGTCCAGCTGTATTAAAGGGCTATAAATTTATGGATAACAACTTAGAGATACCGTTGCCTTAGTCGTCTGCGTAAACTTTTTCGTTTTTTTCGTGTTTTTCTTGGGCAGTAATACATAAAGTTGCAACAGGTCTCGCTATTAATCTTTTTAAACCTATTGGTTCACCAGTTTCTTCACAAAATCCATAAGTTCCATTTTGTATTTTTTTAAGAGCGCTATCAATCTTTGAAATTAATTTGATTTGTCTATTTATAGCTCTCATCTCTACATTTTTTTCAGTATAAGAACTTGCCTGATCAACTATATCTGCTGAAGAGCTATTATCATCCAATGAGGCATTAAATATTGCTTCACTGTTAGATTTTTTGAGATCTTTTTTCCATTCGACTAGTTTTTGTTTAAAAAATTCAAGGTGTTTTGCACACATGTATTTTTCTTTTTCTTTTGGGATGTATGTTTTAGAGATCTTTACCATGCTCAAATTTTTGAATTTGGTGAATATATTCACGAATTATTGAGTGTCAAGACAGTATTAATTGTATAAATTGATAAAAATGGCATTAAATAAAAAGAATTTAACCAATATATTTTATATTTTTGTTACAACACATCTTATCATTTGGACTTTAGTTCCATATTTAACAAATAGTAATTTACCACTAGATACAATTGAAGCTTTGGCTTGGGGGAGCAATTTAGACTGGGGATTTAATAAACATCCTCCTATGAGTGCTTTTTTAGTAGAAGTTTTTTACCAAATATTTGGACCACAAGATTGGGCTTATTATTTATTAAGTCAAATTTGTGTAGTTATTTCTTTTATTGTAGTTTTTAAACTTGCTGAAGATCTTTTTAAAAATAAGGTTTTATGCCTAATATCAGTTTTGTTATTAGAAGGAATTTACTTTTACAATTTCACCACGCCTGAATTTAATGTGAATGTTTGTTTAATTCCATTCTGGGCATTAACTGTTTTATACATGTGGAAAGGGTTTAAAGATAATAAAATTATAGATTGGTTATTAGTTGGTTTATTTGCAGGATTTGGTTTTTTATCAAAGTATTTATTCATCTATTTGGGGTTGGCAATGGATATTTTTATACTTTATATGATTTACCAAAAGAAAATTAAATTTAATTTCAACAGCTATGCTTCAATTTTTCCTTTTTTCATTATTCTATTGCCACATTTAATTTGGCTTACAGAGAATAATTATATAACAATTATTTACGGTCTTCATAGAACTGGAGGAGGTGAGCAAGATATTTTAGATCATGTAATTTATCCACTAATATTTTTTGTAAAGCAAGTTGGAATTTTAATTCCATTTTTTATAATGTTTTTCTTTTTAATTTCAAAATTTAAATCAAAATTTAATTTTAAAGATAATAAACTAATATTTTTGTTATCAATAAATATTATTCCAATAATATTAGTATTTATAACTTCCATGATAATGGGAGTAAAAATTAGAACTATGTGGATGACGCCATTTTATTTATTTTTTGGAGTTTTGTTTGTTTATATCTTTAAGTTACAAATTAATTTAAAAAAATTACGAAAATTTTACTTTGTATTTTTAATATTATTTATTTTTTCACCATTTGCTTATGCTTATATTTCAATTACAGAAACAGAAAAAAGAACAGATTATCCAGGTAAGGAAATTGCTATTCAAATTCAAGAAGTTTACGATAATAACTATAACTCAAAAATTACTGAAGTGTATGGAGACGAATGGTATGCTGGCAATCTTTCTTATCATTTAAAAAGCAGACCAATATGGAAAGGTAAAACTGATAAAACAATTTATAAAAAATCTGTAGTAGTTGACTCTCAAACACTTTCGGAAGGTTGGATTTTTAATGCATCAAAAGCAGAAAATGGAATAGTTGCCACTGGATATGATTTATATAAAAATAACCCTGTAAGAGTTGAAATAGACTCAAAAAATTTTTTTCTTTATGGAGCGAAATAGATGAGTTTTCAAATTAGTGAAAAAAAAAAGAAAATAATATTGATTATCGTAATTGTTGCAGCAATAGAGTTTTCTGGCTATGGTTTCTTTGCAACATTATTTAGATTAATAAAATCAGTATCTTAATGAAAATAATAATTTTAGTACCTATTTATAATGATTGGCAGTCAGCATCAAAGTTATTAGAAGAGATTAATTCTAATATTGTAGATTTAGATTGTCAGTTTTCAGTTATAATTGTCAATGATGCTTCATCAGAACAACATTCAATAAATGCACAAAATTTAGGAAATTTACAATCAGTTAAAATTATTAATATGAAAGAAAATAAAGGTCACGCAAGATGTATAGCATCAGGATTAAAATATATTTATGAAAAAGAAGAATTTGATTATGTAATTCCTATGGATGGTGATGGTGAAGATAGGCCTGAAGAAATAAAGAACTTCGTAGAATATTTAAATTACGCTTCTGACAAACCTATTGTGGGTGAAAGAGTAAAAAGATCAGAGAGTTTATTATTTAAATTTTGTTACAACGTTCATAAAATCTTAACCTTTGCTTTTACTGGGCAATCAATAAAATTTGGTAACTATACTTGTCTTTCAAAATCAACTGTAGAAAAAATGATTAATGACAAAGCTACTTGGAGTAGTTTTTCAGGGACCTTAACAAAGATAGAAAAGGATAGATCTACCGTTCCATCAATTAGAGGATCAAGGTATTTTGGACCATCAAAAATGAGTTTTAAAAATTTAATTGTTCACTCGTTAGCAATAATTTCTGTTTTTAAAATAAATGTATTGATCAGATCTGTAATGTTTTTACTGGTATATATTTTTTTAATTCATCAAAACATTTCTGCAATTATGCTTATCCCAATACCATTAATTATTTTGCTAATAATTATGGTTTTTTATATTTCCAAAAGAGAGAGTTTAGATGAAATTAATAATTCACAAATAAATATTTCAAATATTGATAGTATTAAATGATAAAAAAACTTTTAGAGATCATGGTTCTAAGTTTGTTGTGGTGCGGTACTGTTAATGCAGAAGATATTCAATTATGTAAATGGGTTGTTGATGAAGCGTATGCAGATGTTTTAAAGGAATATCCAAAAGAAAAAAGATATTTTTATGTAGTCAAAGGTGATAATGAAAAATGTGAATACGGGCATGGTCAGGATGAGACATCAGGATTTAGTGATTGTGAAAAAAACAGAAAAGAAAATGGTATAAATGGTGAATGTAAACTTTTTGCCATAGGTAAAAAAAAGGTACTAAAATATAAAACTGAATCTAAATATAACAAGGAAATTGAAAAAAATTTCATGACTTCTAATGAAGTTATTAAGACTTGCCATTGGATTATTAGTGAAGCTTATGTGGATGTTTTTACAAGCCATCCAAAAGAAAAAAGATATTTTTATGTAGTCAAAGGTGATGATGAAAGATGTGAATATGGTCATGGTCATGATGCAAATTTAGGACTTAAAGATTGCGAAAAGAATAGAGATGTAGAAAGCATAAATGGCGAATGTAAACTTTTAGCCATAGGTAAAAAGATACTAAAATATGAAACTCAATGGTCTGCTGCCAATGTAATATTTAAAGATGGTTTGTATACCGATTGTGATGTTATTACCAAGAAAGATCCAACCATTTTTCAAAATTTATCTTTTATCTATAAAAATTCAGTAGATGGATATGATAGAAGAAAAGAGCTTTATCAAGATAGACTTACCTCAAATAATGAGGGGGGTTGGATTAATTTTGAAGCATTTATTTTCAGAGCCGAATTTGAAAAAGGTCCTGATATTCACATAAGAGTTAATTCTGAATTTAAAACTAAAAAAAAAGCTGAAAAGCAAGCGTTAAAATACGCAAAAATTGTAGGACAATCACCACAATTTTTAAACTCGTGGCTTCGCAACATTACAATACATAAAGGAGATAAAGCTTGGGGCGCAGTAAGAGAAAGTGGAGACATATTAATTCATACTGGTATGTTGAAGAGATTTAAAAAATGTAAAGAAGAAGTATTTATTCATGAGTTAGCTCACATTACTTTAGATCCAATTATAGGAATTAGAGATGAAAGAATGAAAGAATTCGTGGTTCCATGGCAAAAAGCAATGGAAGCAGATAATAAATTTATTTCAAAATATGCAAAAGATTATCCTCATAGGGAAGATGTTGCAGAAACAATAAATTGGTGGATTGCAGTTAGATGCAAACCAGATAAAATTTCTAAATCAGCTTATAAAAAAATTACTGAAGGAATACCAAACAGGTTAAAATATTTAGATGAAAAAAACTACGACACCTATCCATTGGTATGTAAATAAATGAAAAAACTTTAGGTTTTTATCGTTGGTAAACAATGAAAATCAGCTGTATCTATCTTAGAGTAGTGTTGTCTTTTTGAGCTCCATCTTTTTTGAACCCCAGCACTTGCAAGACTTAAAGTGGATCTTCCATATCTATAATTAGTATTATCAATAGATTTCATTAAACTATTTATTTTTTCATCTTTTTCAGAAGAGAATAAATTTTTATTATTAGTAGCTTCTGATAAACCAGATAATAATACTCCTGCTTTTTGATAACGATAACCATTTTTAAAAATACTTTCTAAAGCTATTAAAGCAGTTTTAACAATTTCAATACTATCATTTATTCCAATTGGAAAATCAATTGTCTTTGAATTTGCATAATATCCAAAACGACTTTGAAAAGGACTGGTTCTTATAAAAACAGTAATTGATTTTGTAATTAAAGATTCTGATCTGATTTTTTCAGAAGCATTTAAGCAATAACCCGCAAGTGCTTCTTTTAATTCTTGATACTTTTCTATTCTTTGACCAAAAGAACGTGATACGACACAACTTTTTCTTTTTGACTTTGTTTTTTCTAAATCAATACAAGAAATTCCCCTAAGCTCCATTGCAGTTCTTGATCCCAAAACATTTGAATTTTTTTTAATCCAAGTGTTTGATTTATTTTTTAATTGTTTGGCATTATAAATTCCATTTTTATGATAGAATTTTGTTAGTTGTCTGCCAACTCCCCAAACATCACTGATATCAACTTTTTCTAATAATGGATCTATATTTTCAACTCCAATAAAATTTGTAATACCAGATTTTTTTTTCTTTGCAATATGGTTTGCAACTTTACTTAATGTTTTTGTTTTAGCAATGCCAATACTTGTTGGTATACCAGTCCACTGTAATACTGTTGCTCTAATTTCTTTTGTGACTTTTTCAACTTCATTATCAGGAAAGTTTGATAGATCCATAAAAGCTTCATCAATTGAATAAACTTCTATATCAGAATTAAATCTTTTAAGAGTTCGCATCACCCTTCTAGATAAATCTCCATATAAAGAATAGTTTGATGAGAAAACTTGAACATCATTTTTAATTATTATATCTTTTGCTTTAAAATAAGGTTCGCCCATTTTAATTCCTAAAGCTTTTGCTTCATTAGATCTTGACACAATACAACCATCATTATTAGATAAAACAACAACAGGTTTTTTTCTTATTTTAGGATTGAATAATCTTTCACAAGAAACGTAAAAAGAATTACAATCAATTAATGCTATTTTCTTAGTACACTGAATGTATGACATATGTTACAACTCCCCAGATAAAAATATCCGCTTCTTCGTTAATTAAAATTCGATCTGCAAATTCTTTAGAACCAGATGTTAAAAATTTTTTGTCTTTATCTTGAACAAAACTTTTAACAACTAATTCATCATGCACATTAGCAATAACTGTTGAAAAATTTTTTGGCTTTAAACTCTTATCAACAACCAATAGATCGCTATCATTAATACCAACATCTACCATTGACTTACCCTGAACTCTTATGATGAAGGTTGCTGGAACATTTTTGATTAAATGAATATTTAAATCGATATCTTCTTCTATATAATCCGTAGCAGGCGATGGAAAACCGGCCCCAGCTTTATGTAGGTAATATGGTACAGTTAGCTTCATAAATGTTCTTATTTTGTTCTACTTAATATACAAGTTATTCAATAGTGTCAATCAGGTTGTATTTTGAGTCTGGAAGTGAATCAAAAGTGAATCAAAACAAGAACATCCAAACTATATTTGGTATGCCTGTGGATAAATGTCGCCAATAGTTGTTTTAAAATAAAAATGAAAAGAATAAATACATGGTGTATTCAATTATTATTAAAAAAATGAATAAAAAATTAACATGTCATTGCGGTAAAGTAGAGGCAGAAGTTAACGTTCCAGAAGAAGGATTTGCAAAAATTATGCGTTGCAACTGTTCTATATGTAAAAGAAAAGGATATATCATAGGAGTGCTTGGACCAGATCACTTTAAACTTGTTAAAGGGGAAGAGCATTTAAAACTTTATCAATTTTATACAAACACTGCCAAACATTACTTTTGTTCAAACTGTGGTATTCACACTCATAATAGACCAAGAAGCA
Source organism: Candidatus Pelagibacter sp. (assembly GCA_045567255.1). Taxonomy (GTDB): domain Bacteria; phylum Pseudomonadota; class Alphaproteobacteria; order Pelagibacterales; family Pelagibacteraceae; genus Pelagibacter. The sequence continues at coordinate 60,530 of JBJLDH010000011.1, forward strand.
ATCCAAATATATATGGTGTAAATATAGCATGTATTGATGGAATAAAACCATTAGAAATAAAAAATGTTCCAGTCAATGATGGAGAAAACCATCCTTTAGATCAAAAAAATAATTAATTAAATGAAAAGAATTCTAAATTTAATAATTTTTTTTTTTTTTATATCTACAAATGTATTTGCAGTTAATTTGTATCAGGCTCTAAATGATACTTATAAAAATAATACTCAGCTAAATGCTGAGAGAGAGAATATTAAAGCATCAGAAGAAGATATAAACATTTCACAAGCTGACTACATGCCATCATTAACTTTAACTGGTTCAAAAAGTTTTGAAAATACAAATAAACTTACGAACCAAAACGGAAGTGATACCAACATAAGCGATGTTGATCCTTTGACATCATCAATTAAGATAGAACAAACTTTGCTTGATTATGGAAGAGACTTATCCCACGAAAAAAATATCGTTGGTTTGGAATTGGCAAAAGCCAAACTTAAAAAAAAAGAACAAGATGTTCTTTACAGTGCAATTGAAATATACACAGGATTAATTTTTGCAAGAGAAAAATTAGAAATTAATAGAAGAAACTTAAATTTGCTAATTCGACAAGTTGAAACTGATAAAGTTAGATTAGATAGAGGACAAATTACAATTACAGATCTATCACAATCTGAATCTTCTTTAGCAGGTGCACAAGCTCAATTTACGCAATCATCTAATGATTTATTAATTAGTAAATTAAATTATGAAAATATAATTGGAAATTCACCTGACCCAAATAAACTTAAAAAATCTTCAAAAGCAATTGTAAATATTCCTAATAGTTTAAATAAATCTATTGCATTATCAAAAAAAAATAATCCAGACATTAAAATTGCTGAGCTTGATTTAATTCAATCAGAAAAAGATTTAGCTATCTCTGAATCAGATTTAAAACCAACAGCATCGCTATCTTTAGAGCGCTCTTATTCTGATGATGTTAGCTCTACTATTGACGAAAGGGAAAAGGATGTTTTAAAAGCAACTGTGAGCTGGCCGTTTTATTCTGGAGGTAAAAAAAGATCAACTATTAATAAAAATTCTAATTTAACTTATAGAAAAAGATTATTACTAGAAGATGCCAATAAAACAAATGATACAACTGTGGCAAGTGCATGGTCTAGTTTAGAGTCATCTAGAAGTTTTTTAAATTCAGTTATTGCACAAGTGAGGGCAGCTAAAATTGCCAATGAAGGAATTTCAGCAGAATATGAAAGAGGATCGAGAACTACTCTAGACGTAATTCAATCAAATTCTCTATTGCTTACTGCTCAAATTTCTTTAGCAAATTCTCAGAGAAACTACTTAATGGCCCAGTACAATCTTTTGAAGACCGTTGGTTTGCTTAACAGCAGTCATCTAAAACTTAAGTAATTACTAAGTATTTTAAGCTATACTAAAAAATATATTGCCAATGAGAACAAAATGTGTACATTTAGAAGATGATTCGAGAGTTAAAAATATTAATAAAAAAGGCAAAAAATGACTAAAAACAACTTAAAAGTAGTTAAAACTACAAAAGCAC
>JBJLDH010000012.1:0-61615 GCA_045567255.1 Candidatus Pelagibacter sp.
ACTGCCGACCTTCGGTTCCACAAACCGCTGCTCTAACCAACTGAGCTACTCGTGCTCCTCCTATTGTTTTATACTAAATGTGGATAAAATTAAATTTATAAAATGATTAAATAGCTAGCATGCAGCCAGCATGAAAATGGTGTCTGTGGACAGTTCTGAATATTTTATTTTTTTTAATCATTGAAGGTTAAATAGCACCTTAAAATTAAAATGCAAGAATGAATTGTATAGGAATAAATAGCTTTAAACTACCTTATCCCTATACAAATATTTTAAATGAAATAAATTTTAAGATGTTTTCTTCAAATTCACTGCGCTTGGACCTTTGTCTCCATCCTGAATTTCAAATTCTACAGCGTCGTTCTCATTCAAAAAACGAAGTCCTGCTTCACGAACTGCGCTTGCATGAACGAAACAATCTTTTTCTCCGTCTTCTCTTTCTATAAATCCGTAGCCCTTCTTACCGTTGAACCACTTTACTTTTCCTTTTAATGTACTCATACTTATTTTTACTCTTTCTTTATTGTATTAAACTTAGCTAAACTTCAGCTAGCGCGATAATTAGTAGATTTTAAAATTGATTGCAAGCTTAATGATTCGGTTAAAACTTAACAATGGTGGTGGCTTCGGCGGGACTCGAACCAGCGACACAAGCCTTTTCAGGGCTCTGCTCTACCAACTGAGCTACGAAGCCATTTAATACCTAAACGTTATACGACAACGTTTTAAATCATAAGGAGATATAGAACAAAGTACCTCGTCACCTTCTAAAACTCTTATTCTATTTTTTTTTAAGCGTCCTGCAGTATAGCCAATAACTATGTGTCCATTCTCTATAAGTTTAACTTCAAACATAGCATTTGGTAAACATTTTAAAATTTTACCTTTATACTCAAGCACTTCTTCTTTAGCCAATTATTTTCTCCTCAATCTTGATTTTATACTTAACATATGAGCCGTTAGACTTTCATAATTTGCAAGATGTATCGCACTTTCACCAATTTTTTCAACTCCTTTTTTTGAGAGAGTTATATAGCTTATTTTTTTATAAAACTCGCTCAAATTTAATCCAGAAGAAAATTTTGCAGATCCTAATGTTGGTAGAGTATGGTTGCTACCCACATTGTAATCACTAACTGCCATAGGGCTGTATTTGCCAATACAAATACTGCCAGCATTAAAAATTTTACTTATATATTTTTTATAATTAGAGATATTTAATTCTAAATGTTCAGGAGCTATCTCATTAATAACATCTATTATTTGGGAATCCTTTTGACATAAAACTATAAGTCCATGATTTTTTAAGCTTTTTGAAATAATTTTTTTTCTAGGTAATTTAAGAAAATCTTTTTTTATTTTTATTTTAACTTTGTTAGCTAAGTCTTTATATTTTGTAACTAATATACTTTGAGAATTTTCACCGTGTTCTGATTGTCCTATTAATGATGTTGTAATTTCATTAATATCTGTTTTGCTATCTCCAACAACACAAATTTCTGAAGGACCCATCAAACCTTCAATTCCAACATCTACAGATACTAACTGTTTAGCTTTTGCAACATAATCATTACCTGGTCCAGTTATTTTGTTTACTTTTTGAATATAAGCGAGGCTTCCAATTGCTTGGGCACCACCACAAGTGATAATTTCTTTTACATCACATTTCTTAGCAGCATACATTACAGCTGGGTTAAGTTTTCCATTTATACGAGGATTCGCAATAATAATTTCTTTAACTCCTGCTATCTGACAAAGTATACAATTCATTAATAATGTTGATGGCAAATTTGCAGGAACATAAACTCCAATTTTTTGTATCGGAACATGCTTGTATTCAATTTTGTTTTTATATTGATCAACATATTTTATATTTTTTGGCTTTTGCAAAGAATGAAATTTAAATATTCTTGAATAAGCTAGATCTATGGCTTTTTTTATCTTAGGATTTAAAGTTTTAATTGATTGTTTTATTTCTTTTGAAGAAGGCTTTATTTTTTTATTTTTTCCAAACTTCTTTTCATATTTAATTAGAGCTTTAGTTTTATTTTTTTTAATATCTTTTATTATTTTAGAAACTATTGAAGTATTAACATTTCTTCCAGACCTTCTTGTGTTTAAAAATAATTTTAATTTATTTTTATAATTTTTATTTTTGCAATTAATTGTTTTTAACATTTTCTAATTTTTGATCTTCTAAAGTCACTTCAATAACTTCAGTTTTGAGAGTTATAAATCTATTTTTTGAAAATAATAGTGTAATTTCAAAATTGCTTTTTATTTTAAAAATATCAATTGCTAGCAATTCTAACAATATGTTAGGATTATTTTGATCTATATTCTTAGATTTTGATGAATCAATAAAATCAAACTTTATAATACTATTTATTGGATTTTTATTATTTTCATTTTCTTTATCAAATCTTAATATTGATAATAAAAACATTTTATTAGCTGGAAGATATTTTATTTCTGAAGTTTTAACTTTAGACTCTGAACAGCAAGCAGATATTATTTGTAGATCTTCAGAAGTTTGAGCAATAATTCTTTTAAGAAACTTTCTATCCATTAAGATAATCTTTTAATTTTTACTCCAATTTTTCTTAATTTATTTTCTATTTTTTCATATCCTCTATCTAAATGGTAAATTCTATGTATTACAGATTGGCCTTTTGCAACCGTAGCAGCAAAAACTAAAGCTGCCGAGGCTCTTAAATCACTAGACATTAATTCAGCACCTAAAAATTCTGTATCACCTTCGATAATTGCTTTATTTTCTTTTATAATTATTTTTGCTCCTAAACGTCTAAGTTCTGCTACATGCATAAATCTATTTTCAAAAATTCTTTCTGTAATCGTACTTCTTCCGTTTGCTTTGCACAATAAAACCATGAATATTGCTTGTAAGTCTGTAGCAAAATTTGGGTATTCTTTTGTAATAATATTTCTAATATTTTTTATTTTTTTAGGTCCTTTAATATGAATTTCATTTTTAAACGTTTTTATTTTTGCTCCAGCTTTTTTCAAAAGATTTAGTTCAGTTTGAATAAATTTTGGATTAAAATTCTTAATTAATAAATCTCCTTTGGAAAGCGTCGCCGCAACACAAAAAGTACCTGTTTCAATTCTATCGCCCATTACAGAATATCTAGTTTCTTTAAGAGAGTTTACTCCAACTATTTGGCAAGTTCTTTTGCCGGTCCATTTAATTTTTGCACCTGCCTTATTTAAAAATTCTGTAAGATCATTTTTTATTTCTGGTTCTATTGCACAATTTTTTAATATAGTTTTTCCATTTGCAAGGCATGCAGCTATTATTGAATTTTCAGTTGCTCCAACACTTATGTTTGAAAATTTAATTTTTGTTCCATTAAGTTTACCTTTTGAGCTTGCATGAATATAGCCTCTTTTGATTTCATATCTCATTCCGAGTTTTTTTAGAGCATTTAAATGATAATTAATTGGTCTAGCGCCAATCGAGCAACCACCAGGAAGTGAAATTATTGCTTTTTTATATTTTGTAATTAATGCTCCTAAACTTAATATCGATCCACGCATAGTTTTTACCAATGAGTATGCAGCTAAAAAATTTTGTTTTTTACTTTTAGTAATTTTAACAGTTTTTTTATTATTAAAAAATTGTATTTTTGAGCCAAGAGATTTTAACAAATTTAGCATAGTATCTATATCTCTAACTCTTGGAAGATTTTCTATTGTTACGGTTTTATCAAAAAGAATAGTTGATGCTAAAATTGGCAAAGCTGCATTTTTACTACCAGATATGAAAACTTGTCCTTTAATTTTACAAGGACCATGAATCAAAAACTTATCCATCTATTTTATTTTAGCAACCTGAATTGTTGTTTGTCCTTGGTACTTACCATTCTTTGATTTATATGTTGTTTGAGGTTGTGTTTCAGATCTAAAAAATAAAAATTGAGCTATTCCCTCATTTGAATATATTTTTGCAGGATTTGGTGTTGTGTTTGAAAGCTCAATCACAATATTGCCCTCAAACTCATTTTCTATTGGGGTAACATTACAGATAATACCTGTTCTAGCATATGTGCTTTTACCTACACAAATACAAAGAACATCTTTCGGTATTCTAAAATATTCAATTGTCTTTGCAAGCACAAACGAATTTGGTGGAATTATGCAATAAGATCCTTTTTTTTCAATGAAGTTGTCATCTGAAAAATTTTTTGGATCTACTAAAGATGTATTAACATTTGTAAAAATTCTGTATTCATCAGAAATTCTTACATCATAACCCATGCTACTCAAGCCATAAGAAATTTTTCCATCAGAAACTTGATGGTCTATAAATGGATCAATCATTTTATGCTCTATACACATTTTTTTAATCCATGTATCAGGCTGAATAGACATTATTATTTATTATTTTTTTTTGATTTTTTTTGAAAAGCTTTCCTTTTTTTTAAATTTTTTTTTAAAGCAAGCTCAAGTTTATGATTTTTATCCTTCTTTGAATTCATGATTTTACTTCTTATCAGGATTTGTAAGATGATCTAATGTAATTACTTGATCTAAAGGAATTGATTTATTTTCTTCAGATTTTGAAAATCCTTGTTTTGCTTCTCGTTTAGCCTTTTTATCAGCAAGCTTTTTTTCACGTTTTGCCTGCTTCTCCATCGCTTTTGCTCCTCGAGTAGATTTGTAGTCGTAGTGAATTCCCATGGCATTTCCTTTATTAGGTATAACTCATTTTTAAAAAAAATTAAGGCAATAATTTGAAAATTATTATTTTATACACTATTTTAACTAAAAGCCCCTGTAGTTAAATGGTATAACACATCCATGGTAAGGATGAGTTTCCAGTTCAATTCTGGATGGGGGCACCACTAATTTGAATAAAAATATTTTTTAACAATCAATCCTATTACAATTAAAAACACAAAAGCAGCAACTGGAATGTAAATTTCTGAGGAAAATAAAAGTTGTATTAAAGATGGAGCTTCAACATTTTTTTGGATTATTTCATTTAAACCGGATCCAAGAGAAACACCAACAAATACCTGGGGAAACATTCCAATTATAGATCCAAAGAAAAAGTTTTTTAACTTTACATTAAAAATTGTTGGTAAAATATTAGAAATAAAAAAAGGTATCCCTCCAACAAACCTATAAATTAGAAAAAATAAAAATTCATTTTTTTTAAACTTGTGATTTAAATTAGAAAATTTTTTTGAAAATTTTTCTTCTATAAAGTCTTTAAGAAAATAGTTTGCAAAACTATACAGCAAAGCAGCTCCTATGGATAAGCTTAGAATTGCATATATAGACCCAAACCATTTTCCAAAAATAAAACCTGATAAAAGCAATATGGGCGATCCAAATCCAAGAAGCAAAACCCAAGTTATTGTAAAAATAAAAAAAACTACACTTGTAAGAAAAAAATTTTTGTTTTTAAGTGAGATAAAATACTCGCTATTATTTTTTATAAACTGATAACTACTTATTTCACTTAGAGAAAAATTATCAAAAAATACCCATAAAAAAGTTAAAATTATAAGAACATAAGATGACCCTAAAAAAAATTTTATCTTTTTTTCTTTTTTCATAGACTTTAAACTTATTAAAAATCGCTGTACTTATATATATATATTTGTATAACTACCGAAATTTAACAATAAATAACAAACAATGAAACGTACATATCAACCGAGTAGAAAAGTAAGAAAAAGAAGACATGGGTTTAGATCTAAAATGAAGACAAAAGGTGGAAGGAAATTAATAAAAAGAAGAAGATCCAGAGGAAGAAAAAAACTTACAGTTTAATGAAAAGTAAGATAATTAGTCTTTCCAAAAACAATGATTTTAAGTCAGTTCTTGGTGGAAAAAAAATCTATAATAAATACTTAACAATATTCTTTAAAAAGTTACCTGATAAAGATTATAAAAAATTGAATGTAAGCTTTATAACAAAAAAAAAATTAGGTAACGCAGTAAAAAGAAATAAAATTAAAAGAAGACTAAGAAATATAATGAATGATGCTGAAAAAAAATTAAATCTTAATTTAAAATATTGCTATTTATTAATTGCAAATATATTAGTGCTTAATGAATCTTATGAAAATATTAAGCAGACTTTATTTAATGATTTTAAAAAAATAAAATAATGCAATCAATTAAATATATTTTTATTAAATTAATTAAATTATATAAAATTTTTATATCACCTTATCTGGGTAATAATTGTAGATATTTACCAACTTGTTCTGAATATTTTATAGATAGCATAGAAGAGAAAGGTGTTTTTAAAGGGGCTATTAAAGGAATTAAAAGAATTTTATCTTGTCACCCAATTAAATTTTTAGGAGGTGGAGAAGGTTTTGACCCCGTAGAGAAAAATAAATAAATGGACACAAAAAATATCATTGCAGCAATTTCTTTAAGCGCAGCTGTAATAATTCTTTACAGTTTGTTTTTTGCACCTACGCCACAAGAAAAAAAACAAATTCAATCAGAAAAAAATATTACCAGTGAAAATACAGATGCACCTAGTCTTGAACAAAATGAACAGGTTTCTAAAATTTCTAGAAAAGAAGCAATTAATGAGGGGAATAGAATATTATTTGAAAATGATAGTATTATAGGATCAATTTCTTTAACTGGAAGTTCAATAGATGATTTGACATTTAAAAAATATACAAAAACTTTGAATGGAAAAGATAATATTGTACTACTTAATCCTAAAAAAGTTCAAAATGGATACTATGTAGACACTGGCTGGGTTACGACAAATAAAAATATAGAAATTCCAAACTCAAAAACAATATGGAAAATTGAAGGAAATAATAAATTAACCCCTAATTCACCAGTTAAATTAGTTTGGACTAATGATGATAACATTAAATTTGAAAAAATAATAAGTATTGATAATCAATATTTATTTACAATTAACCAAACTATAATAAATAAATCACAAAAGACCTACAATTTTTATGCCTATGGGCAAATCATTAGAAATGAGGCACCTGAAGTAACTAATTTTTATATTCTGCACGAAGGTATGTTGGGTGTTTTTGATGATCAACTTATTGAAGAAGATTATGATGATATTGAAGAAAAAAAATATTCAGTTAACGCAGAAGCAGGTTGGTTAGGAATTACTGATAAATATTGGATTACAAGTTTGGTGCCCGAAAATGAAAAAAAATTTAGAGCTGAATTTGATTATAAAAATAAGTTCAAAGCTAATTTTATTGAAACAAATGTAACTGAGATTGGGTCTAATCAATCTAAATCCAATAAAATTAAAATTATAATAGCTGCTAAAGAAGTAGATGTTATCGATGGTTATGCAAAAAGTCTAAATATTAGCAAATATGATTTAGCTATTGATTGGGGTTGGTTTTATTTCATAGTAAAACCTCTTTTTTTTGCAATTGATTATTTCTTTAAACTTACAGGAAATTTTGGGATAGCAATAATTTTAATTACAGCTTGTATAAGATTAGCATTTTTCCCTTTGGCTAATTATTCTTTCAGATCTATGGCTAAAATGAAAGTTTTGCAACCTGAGATGACAAGATTAAAAGAACTTCACAAAGAGGATAAAATGAAACTTCAACAAGAAATGATGGCATTATATAAAAAAGAAAAAGTTAATCCAGTAAGTGGTTGTTTACCTATTTTTATACAAATTCCATTCTTCTTTGCAATTTATAAAATGTTATTTGTTACAATTGAAATGAGACATCAGCCTTTCTTTGGATGGATTAAAGATTTAAGCGAAAAAGACCCAACATCTATTTTTAATTTTTTTGGTTTAATTCCATGGGATCCTCCTTCATTTTTAATTATTGGTGCTTGGCCAATTTTTATGGGAATAACTATGTACCTTCAACAAAAGTTGAATCCTGCGCCACCAGATCCTATACAAGCAAAAATATTCATGTTTTTTCCATTATTCTTAACAGTAATTTTAGCTCCATTTCCATCTGGTCTAGTAATCTACTGGACAATAAACAACGTGCTTACTATGGCACAACAGTACGTTATAATGAAAAGAACAACAGTTAAAACTGTATAATTAATGAATATCGAAAAAATTTTACCTAAAGATGGTCCGTCTATAGAAGAAGTAAAAAAATATATTGAAAAATATTTTAGTGAAATAATAGTAATTAAATGTGGTGGAAGTGTTTTAATTGATAAAAATCTATTTGATCAATTTATTGAAGACATTTCTATAGTTAATAAATTAGGTTTATCTTCGATTGTTATTCATGGTGGAGGAAAAAATATTAAAAAAAAACTTGATGAACATAATATAGAATCAAAGTTTATAAATGGTTTAAGAGTCACTGATGAAAAAAATATAAAAATTGTTGAAGAATCTTTATTAGATTTAAATTTAGAAATATTAAAAAATATAAATAATAATCAGGCAAAAGCACAATCTGTAACTCCTAGAGATGAAAATTTAATTAAAGTTATCCAAGAAAAAAAAGAGCTTGGTTTAGTTGGAATTCCAAAAGAAATAAACAAACATTTACTTTTAAAGATAATTAATGAAAAAAAAGTTCCAGTTATAATTCCTATGGGGGTTGGTGAAGATAAAAAAATTTATAATATAAATGCAGATGTAGCAGCAGGAGCAATTGCAAAAGAGCTAAATTCTAGAAGATTATTATTAATGACAGATGTAGAAGGTTTACTTGATAAAAATAAAAAATTAATTTTAGAAATAAATTTAGAAACTGCAAAAAAAATGCTTGATGAAGGAACCATTTCTGGTGGAATGATTCCAAAAATTAATACTTGTATAGATGCTGTAGAAAATGGAGTGACGGGTGTTGTCATTGTTGATGGAAGAAAACCTCATTCAATCTTATACGAATTATTTTCTGATAAAGGCTCAGGAACTCTTATTAGAAGACAATGAATCTTAAAAAAATAAAATATATTATCTTAGACATGGATGGTTGTTGCTATCATCCAAAGTATTTAAAGACTCTATTTGGACAAGTCAGTTCTAGAATGACTGATTTTATATCACTTAAGCTTGGGATTAAAAAAAATAAAGCAAAAGAAATCCAGCGACAATATTTTTATAAATATGATACTTCCTTAAATGGATTAATGAAAAATTACCCAGATTTGATAGATGGATCTGAATTTCTTAAATATGTACACAATATTAATTATGACTGTCTTGAAAAAGATGTAAATTTAAGGGAAGAGTTATTAAAATTGGATGTAAAAACATATTGTGCGACTAATGGTAGTAAAGAGCATGCAATTAATTGTATGAAAAAAATAGGAATTGATGATTTGTTTGAAGGGAAAATCATGGATATTGTAGATTTTAAATTTAAACCAAAGCCTAATCCTGAGTCTCTTAAATTAATGTGTGACAAGTTTCAAATACCTAGAAATAAAGAAACTTTATATATAGAAGATATAGCAAAAAACCTGTCTTCGGAGGCTGCTAAAGATATGATAAAAGTTTGGTTTATTAATGAAGAGCCTATTAATAACATAGATAAATATAAAAATGTAATTGACTATAAAATTGATAATCTTGCTTTATTTTTAAAAAAAATAAGGCTATTAAAAGAAGAAAAATAATATGAGTAATATTGAAAAAATTATTAATGATGCTTGGGAAAATAAAGATCAAGTAAATCAAAATTCAGAAAAAAACCTAAAGGATACAATAAACAATATTATTGATGAATTAGATTCTGGAAAAGTAAGAGTTGCTGAAAAAATAAATGGAGAATGGATTACTCATCAACATATAAAAAAAGCAATAATGCTAAGTTTTAGAATTTACCCCATGGAAAGTTTAAGTGGACCTTATAGTAGTTGGTATGACAAAGCTCATTTACTTAAAGGAAAAACAGCTGGCTGGACAAAAGAAGATCATGAAAAAGCAGGATTTAGAATGGTACCGAACTCTCCGGTTAGAAAAGGATCATTTGTTGCTAAAAATGTGGTCTTAATGCCATGTTATGTAAATATTGGTGCTTATATTGATGAAGGCACAATGATTGATACATTTGCAAGAGCTGGTAGCTGTTGTCAAATTGGAAAAAACTGCCATATATCAGCTGGCACAGGAGTGGGAGGAGTTTTAGAGCCTGCACAAGCACTCCCAACAATAATAGAAGATAATGTATTTGTTGGAGCAATGTCTGAAGTTGTTGAAGGAGTTGTGGTTAGTGAAGGTTCTGTATTAAGTATGGGTATGTATATTGGACAATCAACAAAGATAGTTAATAGAAAAAGTGGAGAAATAACTTATGGAAAAATACCTCCATATTCGGTGGTAGTTCCAGGTTCTCTACCTGATAAAAATAATCCTTCTAAACCTTCATTATCATGTGCTGTAATTATTAAACAAGTTGATGAAAAAACTAGATCAAAAACATCTATAAACGATTTATTAAGAGAATAAAAATGCTAAAAATTGATGAATTAACTTTAGCTAAAGAGCTAATTAAATTTCCTACTATTACACCAAATGACTATGGAATAATGAAATTTCTTGAAAAGAAGTTAAAAAAACTTGGCTTTAAAACTAAGATATTAGAATTTAGAGATAAAAAATATAAGCCAGTTAAAAATATTTATGCAAGGTTTGGTAAATTGAATCCTAATTTTTGCTATGCAGGACATCTTGATGTTGTTCCTCCAGGCAATATAAATGATTGGACAGTAAATCCATTTAAACCATCTATAAAAAAAGGGCATTTGATTGGCAGAGGTGCAAATGATATGAAAAGTGCAGTAGCTTCATTTATTGCAGCTGTAAGTAACTTTTTATATAGAAATAAAAGATTTAAAGGTTCTATAAGCCTATTAATTACTGGAGACGAGGAAGGTGTTGCAGTAAATGGAACTAAAAAAGTTGTTGAATTTCTTAAAAAAAAAAAAGAAAAAATAGATTTTTGTTTAGTTGGCGAACCAACAAATCCTGAAAAATTAGGTGAAATGATCAAAATTGGTAGAAGAGGATCTTTAACAGTGCATCTTGCTATTCATGGAGTTCAAGGACATGTTGCTTATCCTCATCGTGCAAATAATCCTTCTAATTGTTTAATCAATATTTTAAAAAAATTAAAAGATATTAAGTTTGATAAAGGAACAAAAAATTTTCAACCAACTAATCTAGAAGTAACTAAAATTAATATTAACAATAATGTAGACAATGTTATACCCAGATCTGCATATGCTAGTTTTAATATTAGATTTAATAACAGACATACATCTATATCTTTAAAGAAAAAAATTAATAAAATTATCAGTAATTATGCAAAAAAGGAGAAATGTAAATTTGAAATTAACTATATGGTTTCAGGTGAATCTTTCATAACAAAACCAAATCACATTACATATATGATAAAAAATATTGTGAAAAAAAATACAAAAATAACCCCTAAACTATCAACAACAGGGGGAACCTCTGATGCGAGATTTATAAGAAAAATTTCTCCATGTTTAGAATTTGGTTTAGTGGGAAAAAATATGCACAAGGTGGATGAATCTGTATCTTTAAAAGATTTGAAGAAGTTAACTAAAATTTATTCTGATATTTTAGAAAATTACTTCAAGTGAAAACAGCTATAATAACATCTAAAACTTCTACAAAACATTTAACAGGTAATGGACATCCTGAAAACCCAGATCGTGTAACTGCTGTAATTAATAAACTAAAACAAAATAAAAACTTGATTTGGAAAAATTCAATAAAATTTGATGAAAAATATTTAAATATAACCCACTCAAAAAATTATGTTTTAGATGTAAAAAAATCTTTTCCAAATGATGGATTAAAATTTTTTGATGGTGATACCATCGTTTCTCCTGGAAGTAAAAGCGCCACTATTGATGCGGTTGGATCGATAATTTCAGCAATTGATGGAATAGAAAACAAAAAATTTAATAATGCTTTTTGTGCAGTAAGACCACCTGGACACCATGCTGAAAAAGAAAAAGCTATGGGTTTTTGTATATATAATAATATTGCAGTCGGGGCTAAATATCTAATTAATAAATATAAATATAGCAAAATAGCAATTATTGATTTTGATGTACATCATGGAAATGGAACTCAAGATATTTTTTATGAAAATGAAAAAGTTTTATACATATCTACTCATCAATATCCCTATTACCCAGGAACTGGTAGTAACAATGAAAAAGGTAAATATAATAATATTTTAAATATTCCTTTACCCGCTGGTACTAAATCAGAAGAATATTTAAATGCTTATAATTATGTGATCAAAAAATTAATAGAATTTAAACCTCAATTTGTAATGTTTTCTGCGGGGTTTGATGCTCATAAAGATGATCCGTTAGCCCAGCTGCATCTAAGTGCAAAGGATTTTTACGAGATAACCAAAAGAACTATTCTGACTACTAAGAAATTTAGCAAAAATAAAGTTGTTTCAATATTAGAAGGTGGTTATGATCTAAAGGCTTTATCTGAAAGTGTAAATGAACATGTCAATGCTTTATTAGAATTTAATTGAAATAAAAATATTTTTCATTAAAGAAATACTTATGAAACTATACAGAATCAAAAAATCTAACATCGATAGAAAAGGACGTGGACTTTATGCTACCAAAGATATTAAGGCGGGTACTAGAATTATTGATTATATTGGAAAAATTATCACAAAAAAACAAACTGAAAATTCTGAAAAGTTTGATAATTCAAAACCAATTTATTTATTTAACTTAAATAACAAATATGATCTAGATGGAGATGTTTCGTGGAATACAGCGCGCTTAATTAATCATTCTTGTTCGAATAACAGTGAATATGAAGGAAAAGGATTAAAACTTTGGGTAGTTTCAATTATGGACATAAAAAAAGGTGAAGAAATTACCTGTGATTATGGTTTTGGTTATGATTCTGATTACAAACAATTTCCTTGTAAATGTAAATCTAAAAATTGTTGTGGTTATATTGTTAGAACAGATAGTCGCTGGAGAATCAATAAAAAATTCGGAAAAAATTTAAGAGTTAGTAGATAATTTTTTCAAGATATAATCCATGTGCTGGTGCTGGAGGTGCAACTTTTTTTCTATCTTTCTGGTAAATAATTTTTTTAAATTTTTTTAAATTCCATTTTTTTTCTCCAAGCAATTTTAAACAACCAACCATTGATCTAACCTGATTTTTTAAAAATGATTTTGATTTAAATTTTAATTTAATTCGGTTTTTTGATTTACTTATTATAATAGCATTTATAGTTCTTACAGGGCTTTTTGCGCCACAATTTGAGGCTCTAAACGTAGAAAAGTCATGAGTCCCAACTAATTTTTTAGCTCCTTTTTTAATTAAATTAATATCTAATTTTTTTCTTATATGCCATTCTCTATTTTTATTTACAGTCGAAGGTGAAAATCTGTTTTGAATTATGTATAAATATACTCGTTGCTTAGCTGAATGTCTTGCGTGAAAATTAATTTTTTTTTTTTTAATATTTATTATTGATATCATTTTATGATTTAAAAAAAAATTCAATGATTTAATTGTTCTTTCAAAATTTTTAATTTTATTTTTTAAATCAAAATGGGCTGATTGCTCTAATGCATGAACTCCAGAATCAGTTCTGCCTGATCCATATAATACAATTTTTTCACTCAATAATCTTGATAAAACTGATTGTACGGTTTTTTGAATAGAATTTCCTTTTTTTTGAATCTGCCAACCAACATATAAAGTTCCAACATATTCAATTAAAATTTGATATCTATACATTAGGCAATACTTGTGCCTTTTTTTATTTGACTACCAAGTAAAAATTCTTTTATTTTTTGAACTCTTTTACCTTCACGTTGGATAGTTAATACTTTTATAGATCCTTCTCCACAGCATATTTCAAAATCTTCACTTATTATATTTCCCGACAATCCATTAGTATAAGATTTTTCTGCCTTCAGTATTTTATATCTTTCTCCACCAAACATAAAGAATGCTCCAGGATATGGATAAAGACCATTTATTTTTCCAATTATTTTATCTGCATTTTCATTCCAATTAATTTTTCCTTCAATCTTTTCAATTTTTTTTGCATAGGTTGCCTTTGAATGATCTTGATCCTTAAATTCAACTTTTCCGACATTTATGCTGTCTAAAATATCTAAAATTTTTTCTGAAGCTAATAAAGATAATTTTTCAGATAAATCTTCTGTATTCATTTTTTCAGAAATTTTTAATGTATATTGATTGCAAACCGCTCCTTCATCTAGATTTTCATTTATCTTCATTATACTTATTCCTGTTTCTTTATCTAAATTCATTATTGATCTTTGAATGGGAGCTGCCCCTCTCCATTTAGGCAATAATGAAGCATGAACATTTACAAAACCATTTTTAGGGATATCAAGTAAATTTTTTGGAATTATCTGTCCATATGAAACTACTACGACCAAATCTGGTTGTAGCTCAGTTAAATATGATTTTTCCTCATTGTTATCTTTTAAATTTTGCGGCGTTCTTACGTCTAAACCTATATTTTCAGAAAATAAATTTATTGGTGATTTATTTAATTTTTGACCTCTATTAGATTTTTTTGGTGGTTGAGTATATACAACTGAGACAGGATATCCATTTTGATATAATGATTTAAGAATAGGAACTGCAAAATATGAGGTCCCCATAAAAACAATTTTTTTATACATTGCTAAACAACAATTCTATCTGGTCTATCTTTTCGTTTTGATAATTTTTTAATAATCATTGTTTTTTTTAATTTTGATAAATAATCAATAAATAAAATTCCTTCTAAATGATCCATTTCATGTTGAATACAAGTTGCTAATAACCCTTCTGCGTTTAGTATTTTTTTTTTTCCGTTGTAGTCTAGATATTCAACATCACATTTTTTTGGCCTATCAACTTCTGCAAAAAAATTAGGAACTGACAAACAACCTTCTTCATAAGTTGATGTTTCTATTATTTTATTTTTTATAATTGGATTAACAAAATACATTGGAAATTTTTGTTCATCATTTTTTGAGATATCCATAACAATTATTCTTTTTGGTACCCCTATTTGAATCGCAGCAAGACCAATGCCTTTTGCATCATACATTGTGTCTAGCATATCATTCATTAATCTTTGCTCCTCTTTTCCTACTATCCTAACAGGTAAGGATTTTTGTCTTAAAATTTTGTTTGGTTCTGTAATGATCTTCTTAATTGCCATATCTAATTTTATAATATTATTTAAACTTTTAAAGGAAGAACTTTTAACAATATTTCATTTCGCAGAGTAATAGTGTTTAATTCATTCAATATACTGACAATAAAACTTAGAGATTCTAAGTCAATGTCTCCCAACTCATCTTCACCAATTATCTGCGCTATTTTAAGCAATACTAACCCCGTTTCTCCATTAACTATCATAGAATTGATTTCAACTGGAACATCTGATTTATATTCATATAAACTATCATATTTTTTTAAAACCTGAATACCATCGGACTTTAAAGACTCAATCATCATTATATCTTTAATTGAAAAAAAATATTTTTTATTTTTTCTAATTTTTTTTAGCAGATCATTAGTTTCTTTTTCTGCTTTTGGAAGACTTGTTTTATTTAAAAAATAGTTCAGCAACTTAGATTGATGAAAAATTTTATTATTGAATTTTATTTTTAATTCTTTATCTTCATCAAATTCTCTATTCTGATCATAAAATGTTGTAAAATTTGATGGAATTTGATCTTGATTTACTGTCTTTAATATTTTTGATAACTCTCCATTAAATACATTCGGCAAACCAGATTCATCAAAAGATTTTTTTAGTTTATAAGATAAATCTAGCTTTAGTAAATCATCAGATGTTAATAGTAGTCTTTGATAAAGAAGGGCTCTACCTTGAAAATCTGGAAGGTCTTCATATACATCGTTTATGTTAATAAATTGATTAAAATAAAATTGAAATCGTTTATATAAATTAAATAATTCTTTTTCTTCATAAATTCCTTCATTTGTAGCCATTTCAATCAATTTCACTTGTTCAGAATTTTCTACATTTATTAAATCAGAGTCTTTTAATAAATTAGAAGTTGATAGGTATTTCCATATGAATTTCGGTGTATCAATATTTGGCTCATATGAAAAATCCTCATTTGTTTTATGAGATAAATGAAAATTTAATATATTTTTTTCAGAAATTAATTTATCTTTTTTTTCATAACCCATTAGAATATTAAATTTTTTTACAAAAAATTCATCTAAACTTTCAAATTCAGTTTTAAGATCAAATAAAAGTTGTGCTTCCTCTTTTTTATTTTGATAAATTAAACAATAAATTTTAAAATTATTTAAATAATCATTTGTGAATATCTTTACATGATCAAAAATTTCACATGACTTTTCTAATTGAGAATTTGATAGATGATAATCGCTATAAAAACGTATTAGTTTATAATTATTTTTTATTGATGGATTTCTAATTAAAAAATTTTTTATTAAGTTAAAATCTTTTTTTTTTATTAAATACTGAAATTTATAATTTAGAAATTCTTCACTCGATATATTATTTGAAGGTAGATATGAATTTGTAAGCAAAGCGACATCTAATATTTGATTTGAAAACTTTGATAATCTTTTTGAATCTAAGTCTTCTAAAATATACTTTATATCTTTTCCATTACTGTTAGACCACATATCAATTGATAGTCCATTTTCTGCTGGATCGTATAAACCTGCTAATTTAATATTATTTATATCTAATGAATTTTTAACAATAATATTATTACTTTGATCTATTGTGTTTACTTCTTGAATCGTTTCACTGTTAATAATATTTTCATTTTCTATTATTTTTTTTTCATCGATAACTTTTTTTTCAATATTCCAAATATCTACTGGTTCATTTGAAATTGCAGTTTTTTCAAAAAAAGCGATTAAAAATAAAAAAATAAAAGTATTACTTAATAGTTTTAAAATTTTCATTCGGTATAATTTTTTCAATTTTTTTGTTTGGTGCGGGAAAATCAATTTTTGAAACTAAAATTACTCCTATAAAAAGGACAAAAACTAACAAAATAACTTTTATTAAAAATTTTCCTATAGCAGTAAGTTTTCCTGTACTTGTTTTTTTTGTAAATTGCATATACTTTAAGTAATTTCAAAATAAGACAAATTTGTGTTTTTTCAATATAGAAACTAATGAATTTATATAAAAATTTAGTGTTGGTTGGTATGATGGGATCTGGAAAGTCATCAATTGGCAAAATACTGTCTCAAAAACTAAAATTTGAATTTATTGATACTGATAACATCGTTGAAGAATTGGAAAAAAAAACTATTTCTGAAATTTTTAAAAAAAATGGTGAAAAGTACTTTAGGAATATCGAAGAAGAAACTACTCTAAAATCACTGAAATTAAAAAATAAAGTTATAGCTTTAGGAGGGGGAGGTTTTCTAAATCCTAACATTAGAAAATATATATTAAATAAATGTATCTCTGTATGGCTTAATTGGAAAAATGAAAAGTTAATAGATAGAATTAAAAATAGCAAAAAAAGGCCACTGGCAAATAAGTTAAATAGCTCGGAATTAATAAAATTAATAATTAAACGAACAACAATATATAATTTATCTCATTATAAAATTAACTGTGATAAATTAAATAAAAAGCAAATTGTAAATAAAATTATCGAATATTATGAAAGTACATAGAATAAATATCAACACAGATACAAAAAAATATTCCATTTTTATAGGGTCTAATTTAATTTCTCAAATAAATAAAATTTTTTTATCTCAAAAATTATCATTTTCAAAAATTTTAATTGTAATAGATAAAAATATTCCTTCAAAATTTAAATCAAAACTAATTAAAAATCTTAAAGCTGATGTAAAAAAGATTTATATTTTTAATGCAAAAGAAAAAAATAAGAATCAAAAGAATGTAGATTCAATTCAAAAATTATTATTTGAAAATAGATTTAATAGAGATGATTGCTTGATTGCTTTTGGTGGAGGTATTACTGGAGACGTAGTTGGATATTGTGCAAGTGTTTATAAAAGAGGAATTAATTTTATAAATATTCCAACAACTTTACTTTCTCAAGTAGACTCATCAATTGGTGGAAAAACTGGGATAAATAATTTTTATGGTAAGAATCTAGTAGGAAGTTTTTATCAACCTAATTTAGTTGTTTCAGATTTAAATCTACTTAATTCTTTAAATTCTAGAGAAATAATTTGTGGTTATGCCGAAATGCTTAAAAGTAGTTTATTAGATACTTTTAAAAAATTTGAATACTTAGACAAAAATTTAAATGAAATAATAAATTTAAATCAGCCATTTATAAAAAATGCAATTTTAAATAGCTGCAATTTGAAAAAAAAAATTGTTCAAAATGATGAAACTGAAATAAATCTGAGAAAAGTTTTGAATTTAGGCCATACTTTTGCTCATGCCTACGAGTCTTCTTTGGATTTTTCAAATAAATTAAATCATGGCGAAGCAGTTATAATTGGAATTAAAAATGCTATTGAATTTAGTAATCAGTTTAAAATTCTTAAAAAGAAATCATATAATTTAATTATTAATCATATAAATCGAATTCCTTTAAATAAAAGCTTTAAACAACTTTTCAAAAAAAAAGATATAAATAAAATTATATCATTTATGAAATCTGATAAAAAAAATAATTCAAAATATATCAATCTTATTTTAATTAAAAATTTTGGAAAACTTAAAATTGATTATCAAATTACTCAAAAAGCATTAGAGAAATTTCTTATATCTGAATTAAATAATTAAAATTTGTAAAGAGTGTATATAATTTTTAATTTCTTCGTCTAATAATTTGAATATAAATTTATTGGATTCTACTCGATTCATATTAGAGAGTGTTTCTGACTTTATTTTAAGTTTTATATGAAATTTATTTTGATCATTTGTTTTATGGTTTTTATGTAGATATGATTTATCCTCTAATTCTACAAATTCAATTATTTCTTGATCTAAAATTTTTTTTTTTACAATTTCGGAAAGTTGATTTATATCCATATTTAAAAAGTAATATATAACATGAAAAATATTTGTGACTGGGATAATTGTTCAAAAGAAGGCAATTACAAAGCCCCCAAAGAAAGAGATAATAGTAAGAATTTCAGGTTATTATGCTTAGAACATGTAAAAGAATTCAATAAAAAATGGAATTATTTTTCAGGTATGAATGACGATCAGATAATGGAATTTTTAAAATCTGATCTGACCTGGCATAAGCCAACTCAAAGTTTTTCCTCTTCAGATAATTTTTTTAAAATACTCTGGAATGACGCTTTAAAGGATGAAATGGACAAATTAAAATTCAATAATGAATTTAATCATATGAATAAATTTAAATTTAATAACCATGATATAAAAGCTTTTAGTATTTTAGGTATAGATGTAGGTCTAAAATGGGAAAAAGTACAAGAAAAATTCAAAAAACTTGTTAAAAAATTTCATCCTGATATGAATGCTGGAAATAAAAATTTTGAAGAAAAACTAAAAATAATTACATTAGCGTATACTCAGCTAAAAAATACATATAGAGAAAAAGTTGACAACTAGTTTAAATATAGAACCAGATATTAATTTATCAGTTAAACAAACTTTTGGAATAGAAAGTGACATGCAGGTTAAAGCATTTTCTAAAAAAAATGAATTTGTTCCAGAAATTGATAATGATTATAAATTTGATCGTGATACAACATTGGCAATCCTGAGTGGATTTTTATATAACAAAAAAGTAATAGTTCATGGTTATCATGGCACTGGTAAGTCTACACACATTACTCAAATTGCCGCAAGATTAAATTGGCCATGTTTGAGGATAAACCTTGACTCTCATATAAGTAGGATTGATTTAATTGGCAAGGATGCAATTGTGTTAAGAGATGGCAAACAAGTAACAGAATTTAAAGAAGGAATATTACCCTGGGCGTTTCAGTCTTCTGTTGCTCTAATATTTGATGAATACGATGCTGGAAGAAGTGATGTAATGTTTGTATTACAAAGAATTTTAGAAAGTGATGGTTTCTTCACACTTTTAGATAAAAATAAAGTGGTAAAACAAAATAAATATTTTCGATTATTTGCAACAGCAAATACTATTGGATTGGGAGATACATCTGGCTTATATACCGGAACTCAACAAATAAATCAGGCTCAATTAGATAGATGGGAAATAGTAACATCATTAAACTATTTAAGTTTAGAAAAAGAAATGGAAATTATTATATCAAAAAATAAAAAACTAAATAATCCAAAAGGTAAAGAAAAAGTTTCCAATATGATAAAGGTAGCATCTTTAACTAGAAAAGGTTTTATTGCAGGAGATATATCAACAGTAATGAGTCCAAGAACGGTTTTAAATTGGTGTAGTAACTCAGAAATTTTTAAAGATACTGGATATGCGTTTAGAATAACATTTTTAAACAAATGCGATGATGCAGAAAAAAGTACAATAGCTGAATATTATCAAAGATGTTTTGGGGAAGATTTACCAGAATCAATGATAAACATTCAAATCTAAATGAATAAAGAGGATAGCTTTAAAGAGAAATTCAAAGAAGCTTTAATCTCTACAATTAAAGTAATATCAGAAGATTACAAAATACATAAAAAAGAAAACAATAGCTCTAGTTCAAAAGATTATAATTTTTTTGAACTTGATAATTTACACTCTAAAGAAGATTATGTTAAGCTTAGAGCAGAAACAGACTCGGAAGCACTAAAAAGAAAATTTTCAGATAAAACAATTTATCAAAAAAACCTACCAAATAAAACTTCTTCCAGGTCACTTTATGATATCTCCGAAAAGATAAGATATGAGGTTTTAGGATCAAAAATGTTAAACGGTATTTCAAAAAATTTAAAAGAAAACTATTTGAATAAAATTTTGCTTAAAAGAAAAGATCAACTAAAATCTAAAGATGATGTGCAAATAGATGAGGCATTTGAGTTGTATATGTTAAAAAAGTTCTTAAAAATAAAACTGAATACTATTTCAGAAAAAATATTAAGCTTCTGGGAAAAGGATTTTATAACCTCATTTGATGAACATATTGAATACTTATCTAATAATTTAGAAAATCAAGAAATTTATAATGCAAAATTTTCTGAAATTCTAAAAAACATGGAAATTTTTGAATCTGAAAGAGATGAAAACAAAGAACAAAACCAAGAAAAAAATGAACAGGAAAATAATAATGAAAACAACAATGATACCAAAGAAAATGCTAAATCAGATCAAACAAGTGATGATGAAAGTTCAAATGAAGGGTTGGATGGCTTAGATGATAATAATGAATTTCGATTAGAAGAACAATTAATAGATACTGAATCAGAAAATGAAAATTCAGAAAGTATAGTTAAGAAATTGAATGATAGCATTAATGATAAAGATTATAAAATATTTACATCTGAATTCGATGAGGTAGCAAAAGCTGAAACATTAGAAAGTCAAGAAGAAATCTTGAAACTAAGAAAAAATTTAGATACACAATTAATAAATTTTCAAAATTTAATTACAAAGTTGGCAAATAAATTGCAAAGACAATTGCTAGCAAAACAAAATAGATCATGGGATTTTGATCTAGAAGAAGGCATATTGGATAGTTCTAAGTTACCTAGAGTTATAATTGATCCATATAATTCATTATCATTTAAAAAGGAAAAAGATTTAGAATTTAAAGATACTGTAGTTACTTTGTTGATAGATAATTCTGGGTCAATGAGAGGAAGGCCAATAACTATTGCTGCAATATGCGCCGATATACTTTCCCGCACTCTAGAAAGATGTTCTGTTAAAGTTGAAATACTTGGTTTTACAACCAAAAATTGGAAAGGTGGTAAAAGTAGAGAAAAATGGAATAATCTAAAAAAAATAAAAAATCCAGGAAGATTAAATGATTTAAGACATATTATTTATAAATCTGCCGATACACATTGGAGACAATCAAAAAAAAACTTAGGACTAATGCTTAAAGAAGGTTTGCTAAAAGAAAATATAGATGGGGAAGCTATTACTTGGGCATTCAATAGATTAAATAAAAGAAAAGAAGAAAGAAAAATACTTATGGTAATTTCTGATGGGGCTCCTGTTGATGATTCTACTCTGTCAGTTAATTCTGGCGACTATTTGGAAAAACATCTAAAAAAAATAGTTAAATTTATAGAAAATAATAGTGAAATTGAAATTTTAGCTATCGGTATTGGACATGATGTTTCTCGTTATTATGAAAAGGCTATAAAAATTACAGATGTTCAAGAACTCGGAGATGTAATGATTGGCCAATTAAGTGGATTATTTGATAATAAAAAACTCCATTAAATATTAGTTAAATTTTTATTCAACCATTTAATATTGATTTCAGCCCCACCTCTTGTTTCTGAATTTCTACAGAAAATTTTTGCATAATTTTTTTCTAATAATGTTTTTCCAATAAAAATACCTAAACCTAATCCCGATTTTTTATTATCATTTAATCTTAAAGATTTTATATAAGGTTCTCCAATTTTAGTTAATATATCTTTGGAAAATCCTGGACCATCATCTTCTATTATAATTTCTGAAATCTCACTATCACTTTTAATAGTAACATATATGGTTTTTTCTGCATATTTATTCGCATTGCCTATGAAGTTTCTTATTCCATAGATAATTTCTATTGATTTCTTTATATCAAATGAATTGGTATCTTGTTCAGTATTGATAATAAAATTCTTTTTCGATATTTCTTTAAAAGAACTTATTATTTCTTTTAAATAATTATGAAGACTCAAATCTTTATCAATAAAATCATCCTCAATCTTTGAATTTAGTGACAATTTTTTTAAAATATCATTACACCTATCTACTTGGCTTACTAATAGCTCAATATCTTTTTTTAAATTGTTGTCATTATTTAATTGTTGTAATAAATCCTGGGATATAATTTTAATTGTAGATAGTGGCGTTCCCAATGAATGTGCTGCCGCTGCCGCTTGCGAACCTAAAGAGACTAATTCATGTTCTTTTGAAATTAATTCTTGAATTTTATTTAATGCTTCTTTTCTAAGATTTGATTCTTTTCCAAAAATTAAGGCAAAATAATTTAAAAATATCAATGCAATAACTAAACCAGTTGGAATAGCATAATAATAATATGAACTAACATGAAAATGATCATTTAACGGTTTTGGTAAATCCAATGAAAAAAATGTAAGAAAAATAATCGAAGTTAATGTCACAAATATTAGAAAAAAATTTGTTTTAATTTTTAAATTGGAAGATGCAAATACGCTTGGTATTAGCAAAAAAATAGAAAAAGGATTTACAACTCCTCCTGTTAAATATAGTAATAAGGTCAATTGAATAATATCTATTAAAAGAAAATTAAATGCTGATCTGTTAGATAATTGTATTTTTTTATAAAAATAAATTAAAAATATATTACTAATTGCACCAATAAATATAATTAAATTTGCAGCTATAAAATCAAAATCAAAATCAAAAATAAATTTTACAGAATAAATGGTTATAAATTGACCAAGTATTCCAATCCATCTTAAATTTACATAAGTTGATTTATTTAAAGAATAAATTTCGGAAGTTCTACTAAACTTCATTCGCTAAATATCTAAATTTAAAACATTAATTGCATTATCTACTATAAAGTCTTTTCTTGAAGCAACATCACTTCCCATTAATGTTTTAATTAGATTTTGATCTTTTTGTAAATTTTTTGAATATTGAACTTGAAGTAAATTTCTCGTTTCCGGATTTAATGTTGTATTCCAAAGCTCATCAGGATTCATTTCACCAAGTCCTTTAAATCTTTGAATATTTAATTTAGACTTCTGATCTTGTATATATTTTTCATAATCTTTAGATCCTTTATTTAATTTTTTGATATCTTTAGAATTTTTTATAATAAATTTTTCTAGTTCTTGTTCATTCTTTATATAAATTCCTTTAGAACCTTTATTAATTTTAAATAAAGGTGGTTGTGCTAAATAAACATGGCCTTTTTCAATTAGTTTATTAAATGGCTTGTTATTAAAAAAGGTTAATAGTAAGGCTCTAATATGAGAACCATCTACATCAGCATCAGTCATAATTATAATCTTTCCATATCTTAAATCTTTTAGATCAATCTCTTCGTTTTTTGGGTCTAAACCTAAAGCATTTATTAGTGTAATAATTTCATTAGAAGAAATCATTTTTGAGAGAGTTTTAGTTCTAAGATCATTAGAATTACCATTTTTTTTTATGCCATTTATTTCAGTAAATGTATTTAATATTTTTCCTCTAAGAGGTAAAACAGCCTGATTCTCTCTATTTCTACCTTGCTTGGCAGAGCCACCAGCTGAATCTCCCTCGACTATAAATAATTCTGTCCCATCTTGTTTAGAATTTTGACAATCTGCTAACTTGCCTGGTAATCCAGTAATTTCTAATGCACCCTTCCTTCTAACATTTTCTCTGGCTTTTCTGGCTACATCTCTTGCAACAGCTGCTTGTATAATTTTTGTTAAAATTATTTTTGATATTGATGGATTTTGATCAAACCATATTGACAATTTTTCACTAATAATACTTTCAACAATATTTCTAACTTCTGAAGAAACCAGTTTATCTTTAGTTTGAGATGAAAATTTAGGATCAGGAATTTTAGTTGATAATACACAAGTTAAACCTTCTTTTACATCATCTCCAGAAAGTGAAACTTTATTTTTTTTTAATAAATTTTGTTCTGATGCATACTTATTTATTACTCTCGTTAATGCAGTTCTAAAGCCTAATAAATGAGTGCCTCCATCTTTCTGATAAATATTGTTGGTATATGGATATACATCTTCATTATATCCAGCATTCCATTTTAAAGAACACTCTATATTCACCTGATTTTTTAAACCCTCTATATAGATTGGTTTTCTAAATAGATCATTATCATTTTTATTTTTTAAACTCTGTCTATCTTCATCTAAAAATTCTACAAATTGAACAATACCACCATCAAATTTAAATTCTAATTTTTTTTGTTTTTTTTGTGTAAAATCATTTAATGATATTTTTATTCCTTTATTTAAAAAAGCAAGTTCCCGTAATCTTTTTTGAATTATTGAAAAACTAAATTTTGTTGAAGAAAAAATTTTTTTTGATGGTACAAATTTTATTTCTGTACCAGTATCTTTTGATTTTCCAATTAATTTTAAAGGAAATTTTGCATCTCCATTTTCAAATTTTATAAAATATTTTTTACTATCTCTATTTATTGTTAATTCTAATTCTTCAGACAGGGCGTTTACTACTGAAACACCAACCCCATGTAAACCACCAGAAACTTTATAAGAATCATGATCAAATTTTCCTCCAGCATGCAGTTGTGTCATTATTACTTCTGCTGCAGATTTTTTTTCACCTTTGTGTAGGTCAACTGGGATCCCTCTTCCATTATCTCTAACTGTAATTGAGCCATCCAAATTAATATCTATATCAATGTTATTACAATAACCTGCTAAAGCTTCATCTATAGAATTGTCTACAACTTCATATATCATATGGTGAAGTCCCGTTCCATCATCGGTATCACCAATATACATACCAGGCCTTTTTCTAACGGCTTCTAGCCCCTTTAGAACTTTTATAGACTCTGCTAAATAATTATTATTGTTTTTTTTCATTATTATGGAAGTTATCTTTTATAGCACTTTTCATTAATTAAACAAAATAAGATCAAGAAAAATTGCTCTAAAACTGTTGAATTTACTACGTTTTTTTATGTATTTTTTTAAATTGATCAAAAATTTCTAATTTAACAATTATGGGTTAAAATTATAAATTATTTTAATGAAAAATTTATATCCAAAATAAATGGAATTAAAAAAATATAAAAAATTACCTATAATCAAAAGATTGTATCCATCGATAGTAAAAAAAATTTATAATTTGTTTGGAAAAAACGAGATATATTTTCAATATTTTGATACTAGGTTCAAAGGAAATATTAATGAACCTATTGATAAAGAAATTTACCTTTTTAATGATTATGAGAGTGAACAAATCAAAATACTTATTAAAGAACTGAATAAAAAAAAATATAATTATTTTTTAGATATAGGTGCAAATTTAGGTTTATATAGTTTAATTGTATCAAATAAATTCAGTAATATTAAGATAAAAAGTTTTGAACCAATTTCAAATTCAATAATAAAATTTAAAGAAAATATAAAACTTAACCCTAATTCGAAAAATATTGAAATTTTTGAATATGGCTTATCTGATCAAAATACGAAATTACTTATGAAATCTTATAAAAAAAAAAATTATATTCAATTAGGCGGATTTGGAGTAGCAAGTAAGGGGGAAAATTTAAATAATCTTTTTACATCATATGCAAATTTTAGAAAAGGCGATGAAATATTAAAAATTGAAAATGAGTCTTTGGTTGTTAAAATTGATACAGAAGGCCATGAAGAACAAGTTATAAATGGACTTAAAAAAATTATGATAAAAAATAATGTTTTATTACAAGTTGAAATATTTATTAAAAATTATGAAAGAGTAAATAATTTACTTACAAATCTAAATTTTAGAAAAGTGAGTTTTGTTAAAAACTTAGAAAAAATAGATTATTTTTATAAAAATTTTTAAATTATGGCGGAGAGAATGGGATTCGAACCCATGATAGAGTTTCCTCTATACACACTTTCCAAGCGTGCGCCTTAAACCACTCGGCCATCTCTCCAAATAAATTAAATAATGATATAGTTTTTAAAATAAGTTATCTATAATAAATGAAGAAAATATTGTTATATAATTCTATAATATTATTAATTCTATTATTTTTTATTGAAATAATTTTTGGTTATTGGTTTGATGAATACAATTTCGGTATTCATATGAGAAAACATAGAAATAAATATGAATTTTATGAGACTAAATTAAATAATGAAAAATATAAGTATATTTATAAAAGAAATTTTTATGGTTTTAGAGGTGAAGAAATTCAAAATCTTGAAAATATAAAATACGTTTTTCTTGGAGGAAGCACAGGAAATGAAAGATTACTTCCAGAAAATTTAACTATAGTTGGAAGATTAAATTATCTTCTTGAAAAAAAAAATAAAAATATTCAAATAATAAATGGCTCAGTAGATGGTAAAACTTTAAAAGGTCATCTAAATGACTTTAAATACTGGTTTACAAAACTAAATAAATTTAATCCTGAATATTTTATAATATATGTTGGTATAAATGATAGTGTAATTGATCAACCTGACAAATATGACAAAACTTTTGACAATAACACCATAAAAAAAATTAGAGATTATATTGCAAATAATAGCATTACGATTGAATTAATAAAAAATATAAAAAAAGAATATTTTTCTAATTTTACATTAAAATATGAAACTTCTAAATCTAATGAGTTATATAAAAACTTTAATTATACAAATTATAAGGAAGCAAAAAAAATTTATAATATCAAAGATTTAAATAATAATTATAAGTACTTATCAGAAAGATATAGATCAAGAATTGTAAATTTATATAAACAAATAATTCATTTTAACTCTAAAGTTATTTTTATAACTCAGGTAAAATACGATGGTTTAAAAGATGAAAAACTATTTATGTTAAATGAGATTTTGAAGGAATTTTCAGAAGAAAAAAATATTAATATAATAAAACTTGACGAATTGATTGTAGGAGAAGAAGGAGATTTTTTTGACACAGTACATACTACTTCCCAAGGTTCTCAAAAAATATCAGAAATTATTTTTAAAGAATTAAAAAAAATTATTTTTCCGTAGAAATTTTCAATACTCCTATAAAAGCTTCTTGGGGTATTTCTACTTTTCCAAATTGTTTTGCTCTTGCTTTTCCTTTTTTTTGTTTTTCTAGAAGTTTTCTTTTTCTATCGGTAGCACCGCCGCCATGAATTTTAGTTAATACATCTTTTTTAAAACCTTTAATTGTTTCTCTTGCAATAATTTTACCTCCTATTGCAGCTTGAATGGGTATCATAAAATTATGTCTAGGTATTAAATCTTTTAATTTTTCACAAACTTCTTTTCCAGTTGATTGTGCAAAATCTTTATGTATCATCATAGCTAAAGCATCTACTGGTTCTCCATTTACAAGAATTCCCATTTTTACTAGCTCTCCTTCTTTGTGGCCAATTATTTCATAATCAAAACTAGCATATCCACTTGTCATAGATTTTAATCTATCATTAAAATCAAATACCACTTCATTTAAAGGTAGTTCATAATTAAGAACCGCCCTACTTCCTGAATAACTTAAATTTGTTTGAACTCCTCTTTTACCCTGGCACATTTTAATTATTGATCCAAGATATTGATCTGGGGTAATAATTGTAGCTTTTATCCAAGGTTCTTCAATGAATTTTATAAGAGTAGGATCTGGTAAACTGGAAGGATTTTGTAAATCTTTTATACTACCATTATTCATATAAACTTTGTAAACAACACCTGGAGTTGTTGTTAATAAATTAATATCAAATTCTCTTTCAAGCCTTTCAGTTACAATTTCAAGATGCAACAATCCTAAAAACCCACATCTAAAACCTAAACCTAGAGCAGATGAAGATTCTGGTTCAAATGAAAAACTTGCATCATTCAATTGTAATTTTGCTAAACCATCTTTTAATTTTTGGTATTCAGAACTATCCACTGGAAATAATCCACAAAAAACAACTGGTTTACTTGGTTTAAATCCCGGTAATGCTTCAGTTAAAGGGTCTAATGAATTACAAATTGTATCTCCAACCTTCGTGTCCGATAAAACTTTTATTCCGGTTGTTATAAAACCAATCTCACCAGCGTTAAGTTCATTAACATCCTTTGGTTTTGGTGTAAATATTCCAACTTTCTCTATAATGTATTCTTGATTTGTAGACATCATTTTAATTTTCATATTTTTAGATATTTTCCCATCAATAACCCTAACTAAGATTACAACACCTAAATATGTATCGTACCAACTGTCTACTAATAAACATTTTAATTTCTTATCTTTTTCACCTTTTGGTCCAGGTAAAGCACTAATGATTTGCTCTAAAATTTCATCTATGCCTTCTCCTGTTTTTCCTGAACATGGAATAGCACCTGAAGTATCAATACCTATTACATCCTCTATTTGTTTATTAGTTCTAACAACATCAGATGCTGGTAAATCAATTTTATTTAAAACTGGTATTATTTCGTGATCAATATCTAGAGCTTGATAAACATTTGCTAATGTTTGGGCCTCTACACCTTGAGTACTATCAACAATTAAAATTGAACCTTCACATGCATACAAGGATCTACTAACTTCGTAACTAAAATCTACATGACCAGGTGTATCTATAATATTAAAAGTATAATTTTTACCATCTTTAGCTTTATAATTTAACTTTACTGTTTGAGCTTTAATAGTGATACCTCTTTCTCTTTCAATATCCATTGAGTCTAATACTTGAGCTTTCATTTCTCTATCAGTCAGACCTCCACATTTGTGGATTATTCTATCTGCAATTGTTGATTTACCATGGTCAATATGTGCAATAATTGCAAAATTTCTAATGTTATCGATCGTGTTAGTCATTTTTAGGATCTAATTTTTGCACCAGATTTATTCTCTACAGTGGATACTATTAAATTAGTAACTTTTTCTAGATCACCTTCATCTAATGTTTTTTCTGATGATTGAATAGTAACATTCAAAGCAATTGACTTTTTGTTAGAAGCAATGTTATCACCTTCATAAACATCAAAGACTTTTACTGACTTAATTAAATTTTTATCAATTGAAGTAATGATTTCTATTAAGTCTTGAACTTTTATATTTTTATCTACAACAAAAGCAAAATCCCTTTCTGATTTTTGATAGTCTGAGTATTCAAAATTTAATTTTTTATCTTTAAGTTTTAATTTATTATCTTTTAGATAATCTAAATATATCTCAAAATTAACTAGAGCTTCTGTTTTAATATCAAGTTTTTTTATAATATTAGGATGTATTTCTCCAAAATGAGCCACTGGATCAATATCATCTTTGTCTAAATAAATTGAACCAGATTTTCCAGGATGGTAATATGATGGAGATTTATCTCTTATATAAAAATTATCTTTATTATATCCAGCTTCAATTAACGTCTGAATAGCATCTTTTTTTGCATCAAAAACATCGACTAGTCTATCTTTTTCGTTCCAGTTCAATCTAGAAATTTTTCCTGATTTAATGGCACCAATAACAGTTAATTGTTGTCCTGGTTGATTGCCCTTAAAAATGGGACCTATCTCAAAAAGAGATAAATCTTTGAAACCTCTATCTAAGTTTTTCTTTAGATAAAACATTAAATTAGAAAAAATAGAATTTCTTAAAACGTCTAAATCTGAGCTAATCGGATTTATAATTTTAATCTCATTATTATTTTCTTTAAATAATTGATTAATTTTAGAGTCTGTAAATGACCATGTAATAGTTTCATAATATCCTTTAGATGCAATTGAACGTTGAAGGAAATGAAAAAGTTTTTGTTGTTTGTTTAATGTGGGTTTAACTCTTGATTTTTCTGGTTCTAAAGTTTTTATATTATTATATCCTTTTATTCTTACTATTTCTTCTACTATATCAACTGGTTGTATTATATCTGGTCGCCAAGTAGGAATTTTTAATTCTAATTCTTGTTTTTTTTTTTTTATTTCAAAACCTAAATTAGTTAAAATTTTTATAATCTCATTATCTTGAATTTTAAAACCAGTGATTTTCTCAAATAAAGTAATTTTAAATTTGATCTTGTTTTTTTTTTCTTTTTCAATTTTTTGAATATCAAATTTACTAACTTTTCCTCCACAAATATTAGTTATTAGCTGCGCAGCTCTGGTTAAACCTATTTCAATAGATTTTGGATCTATCCCCCTCTCAAATCTAAACTTTGCATCAGTATCTAAATTCAATAATTTAGAGGTCTTTCTTATTGACCTAGTATTAAAATATGCTGACTCTAGAAGAATATTTTTTGTATTCAATTCAGTACTCGAGCGTGTGCCTCCTATTATACCTCCTAAACCTAAAACACCTGACCTGTCTGTAATAACACACATGCCATCTTCTAATTTATACTCCATCTTATCTAGAGCTTCGAAAGTCTCACTTTTTTTAGAATTTCTTACTATAATTTCTTTATCAATTTTATCTGCATCGTAAGCATGGAGTGGCCTATTTAAATCAAACATAACATAGTTGGTTATATCAACTATAGCTGAAATTGGTTTTTGACCAATAGACTCAATTTTATCTTTCAACCATTTTGGGCTTTCTTTATTTGACACTCCATTAATCAAACAACTTCCAAAAATAGTACAACCTTGATTTTTATCTTTTTTTATTGAGACATTTATATTTTGAGATCCTTCTTTTTTTATTTTACTTTTAGGAATATTTTTTAATTTACCAATTCCAGCTGCAGCCAAGTCTCTCGCAACACCTCTTACTCCTAAACAGTCTGGACGATTAGGGGTAATTGATAAATCAATTACTTTTTCACTTAAATTATTAAAAAAATTTTTACCAATTTTTTTAGAATATTTTTTTTGGCTAAGTTCTGTAATTCCTTCACTTTCGTCAGATAATTGTAATTCTGCCTCAGAGCACAACATTCCATATGAAGTTATACCTCTAATTTTACTTATAGTAAGTTTCATTTTATTTTTTGGAATAATTGATCCTGGACCAGCATATACAGTTAAAAGATCTTTTTTTGCATTTAAAGCTCCACAAACTACTTTAACTGAATCTTTTTGCCCTATATCAACATCACATACTTTTAATCTATCGGCATTTGGATGTTGTTCGGCTCTAATAATTCTTGCTACTTTAAAACTATCAAATTGAGAACTAACACTATCAAAACTTTCAACTTCAAGTCCAATATTTGTCAACTTCTCAATTATTTTACTATCATTATTATTTGTATCAAGATGTTCTTTTAGCCAGCTTAGGGTAAGTTTCATCTGCTTAGACCTCTATAACTTGATGGAACATCAAGAGGATCAAATCCAAAATGGTTTAACCATCTATAATCTGTTTCAAAAAAAGCTCTTAAATCATTAATACCATATTTAAGCATTCCAAGCCTATCAATACCAATGCCAAAAGCATATCCTTGGTATTTGTCTGGGTTTACATTTACATTTTTGAGTACGTTAGGATGAACCATTCCACATCCTAATATTTCTAACCATTTGTCTCCTTCACCAATAATGATTTTTCCATCTTTCAATGTGTAACCAATGTCTACCTCTGCTGATGGCTCTGTAAAAGGAAAATGACTTGGTCTAAATCTCATTTGTATTTTATCAACTTCAAAAAATTCTTTTATAAAGTAATTTAAGGAACCTTTTAAATGTCCCATATTTATGTCTTTATCAATATGAAGTCCTTCAACCTGGTGAAACATTGGGGAGTGAGTTTGATCACTATCCGATCTATATGTTCTGCCAGGTGCTATTATTTTAAAAGGTGGCTTTCCTTTAAGCATTGTTCTTACTTGAACTGGAGAGGTATGTGTTCTTAAAAGCAGCTTCTTATTATTATCTAGATAAAAAGTATCATGCATATCTCTTGCTGGATGATTATCAGGTGTATTTAATGCAGTAAAATTATAATGTTCATTTTCTATATCTGGACCTTCTTCAACACTAAATCCAATTTCTGAAAATATTGATGATATTTCATCAATTACTTGTGAAACTGGGTGAATTTTTCCTTGATTAATTTCTCTCTCAGGTAAAGTTACATCTACTTTTTCATTTTCAAGTTTAGAATTAATTTCTTTTATTTCAATTTCTTGAAGTTTATTATTTATTTTTTGTTGGAGTTCCTCTTTTATAAAATTTAAATCTGATGCAAATTTTTTTTTTTCATCTGATGGCATAGAACCAAGTTTTTTAAATGAATTGGAAATTGTACCATTCTTACCAAATAATTCTGTTTTAATATGATTTACACTTTCTAAATTTAAATCACCACTTAGTTTCTCTAAATATTCATCTTTAATTTTTTTAATATCAGACATATTTGTAGAGTATTTGTTAACTTCAGAAAAACAATAGCGAAGATTAATTTAAAGCCGCTTGAGCCTTTTTAACTATAGTTTTAAATGCTTGTGGATTATCAAAAGCAATTTCAGCAAGTATTTTTCTGTCAATTTTGATGCCTGATTTACTTAAGCCATTGATGAATCTCGAGTATGTTAAACCTTCACTTCTCACACCAGCGTTTATCCGTTGAATCCACAAAGATTTAAAATCTCTTTTTTTATTTCTTCTATCTCTATAGGCATACTGCATGGCTTTTTCCATTGCTTGCCTTGCAACTCTTATAGTATTTTTCCTTCGTCCCCATTGGCCTTTAACTGCCTTAAGAACTTTTTTGTGTTTTGCTCTACTTACTACTCCTCTTTTTACTCTAGCCATTTTATCCTCTTAAGCTATACGGCATGTATGACTTAACAATTTTTCCATCTTGTTTTGCCATTACCGTTGTTCCTCTTTGCTTTCTAATTTGTGAATTTGTTCTTTTAATCATACCATGCCTTTTTCCAGCTTGGGCAGATATAACTTTACCTTTTGCAGAAATCTTAAATCTTTTTTTTGCTGAACTTTTAGTTTTTAATTTAGGCATTTTTTCACGGGTTTATACAAATATTAATATTAATTTACAACTAGAAATATTGCCTATAAAGGTTGAATTACCATAATCATTTGTTTACCATCAAATTTAGGATGTAACTCCACTCTTCCAATTGACTGCATATCTTGTTTTATCTTTTCCATTAAATTGTTACCAAGTCTTGAATGTTGCAGTTCTCTTCCTTTAAATCTTATTGTAAACTTAACTTTATCCCCTTTAGATAAAAACTTTTGAGCATTTTTTATTTTAAAATTATAATCGTGAATTTCTGTGACTGGTCTTAACTTAATTTCTTTTAATTCAACTTTTTTTTGTTTTTTTTTTGCTTTGTTAGCTTTTTTCTGAGCATCATATTTATACTTTCCCATATCCATAATTTTACACACAGGAGGTTTGGCATTTGGAGCAATTTCAATTAGATCTAATCCTTGATCTTTTGCACGATTAATTGCATCGTGTAAATTTAATATACCTATATTTTGCCCATCACTTCCAATGACTTGTACATCTGGTGAAGTAATTCTATTATTTGACCTAGGTCCTCTAGGTCTAGTTCTTTTCTGAAAATAGTTTTGTTTGAAATCTGCCACTTAAATTGAAGGTGCTTTATTTAAAGCAGAATATTTTTTTAGAAATTCTTTTAATTCCATATTTTCTTGTTTATTTGAATCCAATCTTCTAATAGTTACTGAGTTTGTGTCAACTTCTTTTTTTCCACAAATTATTAGCAAAGGAACCTTTGTTAATAAATGATCTCTAATTTTATAATTTAAATTATGGTTTTTGAGATCTACTTCAGACGATATTCCTATTTGTTTTATTTTTTGATAAACATTTTTAGCATAATCATCAAAATCACTTGAAATTGGTATTACAACTGTTTGAAGAGGAGTTATCCAAAATGGCATCTTGCCAGCGTAATTCTCTATTAATATACCTATGAATCTTTCTAACGAACCAAATAATGCCCTATGCAGCATAACTGGAATTTTCTTGGTGCCATCTTTTGCTACATATGTTGCTCCTAATCTTTCAGGCAAATTTAAATCAACTTGCAAAGTTCCACATTGCCAATCTCTTCCAATAGCGTCTCTTAGAACAAATTCTATTTTAGGACCATAAAACGCTCCTTCTCCTTTATTAATTGTATATTCTAATTTTGTTGCTTTTATAGCTTTAAGTAATGCTACTTCAGATTTATCCCATACACTGTCCTCTCCCACTCTTATATCTGGTCGATCTGAATATTTTAAAATTACATTTTCAAAACCTAAATCTTTATAAATTCCTAATATTAAATTTGTAACAGACAAACATTCTTCAGTGATTTGTTCTTCTGTGCAAAATATGTGGGCATCATCTTGGGTAAAAGCTCTAACTCTTAATAAACCATGAAGAGCTCCAGAAGGTTCATATCTATGAACTTTTCCAAACTCAGACATTTTTAATGGCAAATCTCTATAACTTTTTAAACCTTGATTGAAAACTTGAACACAGCCTGGACAGTTCATTGGTTTTATTGCAAATATTTTTTCATCTGGAGTTTTTGAAGTATACATATTTGCTCCAAATTTTTCCCAGTGACCAGATTTCTCCCACAATGACCTATCCAAGATTTCGGGTGTATTAATTTCTTTATATCCTGCATGATCCTGCTTCATTCTCATATAAGAAACCAACTTTTGAAAAAGATTCCATCCTTTTTCATGCCAAAATACTGATCCAGGACTTTCTTCACGAAAATGAAACAAATCCATTTCCTTGCCTAATTTTCTATGATCTCTCTTTTCTGCTTCCTCAATTCTTTTTAAATAATCATCTAGATCTTTTTGAGATGACCAGCTAGTACCATATACTCTTTGCAACATTTCGTTATCAGAATCTCCTCTCCAATATGCGCCTGAAACTTTTGTTAATTTAAAATATTTACCTATTTTTCCAGTAGAAATTAAATGTGGGCCTCTACAAAGGTCGTTCCACTTTCCATGGAAATAAATTGAAACCTCTTCATTCTCTGGAATAGTACTTATTATTTCTGCTTTATATATTTCACCTTTTTTTTTGAAGTATTCTACTGCGTCATTTCTATTCCACACCTCTCTATAAGTTTTTTCATCCCTATCAACTATCTCTTTCATTTTTTTCTCTATTTTTTCCAAATCTTCATTTGTGAAAGGTTCTTTTCTTGCGAAATCATAATAAAAACCATCTTCTATAACTGGACCAATTGTTACTTGAGTTTTTGGAAAAAGTTCTTGAACTGCCATTGCTAAAATATGAGCAGTATCATGTCTTATTGTTTCAAGGCCTTCTTTATCTTTTGATGTAAAAATTTTTACTACAGAATCTTTTTTAATTTCATATTCCAAGTCTTTTAATTCACCATCTACACTCATAACAAGAGCTTGCTTCATTAAAGATTTACTTATTGTTTCTGCAATCTTTAAACCTGTAATATTTTCAGTAAAATCAAGTTTTTTTCCGTCAGGAAGAGTTATATTAGGCATTTAATTAATTAATTTTTTGTACTCTGAATAAGTAGAAAAACACATTTTTTCAACATTAAATTTATTTATCACGTTTTTTCGACCTTCAACACCCATTTGATTTAGTGTAGACTCATCTAAATTAAATAATTCACCAATTTTTTTTGCTATATCTTCTGAATTACCAGGCTCAAATAAAATACCAGTTTTATTATTAATTATAGTTTCTTTTGACCCACCAATATTACTAGCTAAAATTGGTTTCTGCATTGATTGAGCTTCAACAGATACTCTTCCAAAAGCTTCTGGTTCAATTGATGCCGATACTACAAAATTTGAAATTTTATATGCTACAGGCATATTTTCACAATGTTCTATAAATTTTACCTGAGTAGTTAATCTGTACTGCTCGACTAATCTAACTAGTTTTTTTTTATAAAGATCTCTACCTTGATCACTTCCTAAAATTACAGCAATGAATGCTTCATGGCCCAACTGTATATTAACTTTATTTATTGCTTCTAAAAAAATTTCTTGACCTTTCCATGAAGTTAATCTTCCTGGAAATAGAATAATTTTTTTTCCAACCTTAAGTTCCCATAGTTTAAATAATTCATCTTCATCTTTTTCCAAAGTTGTGGAAGGATCAAAGTAATCAGTATTAATTCCTCTAAAAATTACTAAAAATTTATTTTTAGTATTTAAAAACTCAGAATAATTTTCATTAATATGAGAAAAGATAAAATTAGATCCTGCAATAATCAAATCAGATTTTACCATAACTGAATTGTAATATTTTTTTAACTTACTTTTAAAATTGTATGTTCCATGAAAAGTTGTAACAAATTTTCTACGTGTAATTTTTGTTGCTAGTAAGCAAGACCAAGCAGGCGCTCTACTCCTTGCATGAACTATATTAATGTTAAAAAAAAGAATAATTAAAGAAATAATTATAGTATTAAATAACATTATTATTGGATTTTTTGATTGAACAGGAAGTCTTATCAATTTTACTTTTTTTTTGTCTATAAATTTTGTTAATTCACCTCCACTAGTAATTAAATAAGACTTGCAATCATTTTCGTATAAATAATGTGCAATATCATAACAGCCGGTTTCAGCTCCTCCATAACCTAGTTTTGGGATAACCTGTAAAACTTTTAATTTAGTTGGCATTTAATAAAGTAATATATTATCACAATATTGAAAAATTTTTTATGAGTAAATTTAAATTTTTAAAAGTTTCTAAATTTAAAAAGTTAAGATTTTTATCTATTAATCAAAATTCAAATTTATATGTAGTTTTTTTACATGGTTTTATGTCTGACATTGAGGGTGACAAGCCAAGAAATTTTTTAAAATATTGTAAAAAAAGAAAATTAGGTTTTTTGGCAATTGAATATTCTGGCCACGGAAAATCTTCAGGAAAATTTACAAATGGTAATATATCTAAATGGTCAGAAGAAGTAAGAATTGTAATAAAAAAAATCATTAAAAAAAATAATTTTATTTTGGTTGGTTCAAGTATGGGTTCTTGGCTTGCTTTAAATCAATTCAAAAATTATAAAAAACAAATTAAGGGATTTTTGGGCATAGGATCTGCGCCTGAGTTTTTAGATAGACTTATGTGGAAAAAATTTTCAAAGAAAATAAAGAATGAAATTATTAAAAAAAAATTCTATCAATTAAAACATGGTGATTATGAATACCCAATTACATATCAAATAATAAAAGATGGAAAAAAAAATAAAGTTTTAAACAAAAAATATAATTCAATAATACCTGTTACGATGGTGCATGGTTCAAGAGATGAAGTTGTCCCTGTAAAATATTCAAAAAAAATTTTAGATAATTTTAATAAAGCTAAAAAAAAAATTTTAGTTATTAAAAATGGAGACCATAGTCTTTCAAGTAAGATAAATTTAAAAAGAATTAATAAAGAATTAGATAAAATCTTAAATTTTAATTATTAAAAATTATTTAACTAGCCACACCTAAAGTTTTATTTAGAGTAATTGGTTTATCTAATTTGTCCAACATTTCTTTAGGACATACTTGAAAAAAATTTAATATTTCTTTTTCAAAATTATCTAATAATTTTTTTGCAAAAATTGAATTTGTTTCTTTAAAATGATTAAAAATTAAATCCTTAAGAAATTTTATCCAAAATTCTGTTTCTGGCCTTTGCCATATAACACTTTCTGAATTAACTTTTTTTTCAAAATTATTATTTGAATCATAAACAAATGCCATTCCTCCAGTCATGCCAGCTGCAAAATTATCTCCAACTTCACCTAAAATCACAACATTTCCTCCAGTCATATATTCACACCCATTAGAGTCGCATCCTTCAATTACCGATGTTGCTCCAGAATTTCTAACTGCAAACCTTTCTCCAGCTTGTCCTGCGGCATATAAATATCCAGATGTTGCTCCGTATAAAACTGTATTTCCAATAATAGTATTTTCATTGGAGACTAAATTACTTTCATTAAGTAATTTAATTACTATTGTTGCGCCAGACAATCCTTTACCAACATAATCATTTGCGTCACCTTTTAAAATTAATTTTAATCCTTTAATACCAAAGGCACCAAAAGACTGGCCAGCTGATCCATTAAATTTTAATGAAATTGAATTTTCATTTAACTTATTATTTCCAAATTTTTTATAAATATTATAAGAAATTCTTGTACCAACTGCTCTATGAATATTTTTAATCTGAAATTTTTTTTCAAAATTTTCATTCATATCAATTGATTGCTGAATCTCTGGCCATATTTTTTGATCTAAAGTATCTGGAACGCTATTAATTATTGGATTTTCACAATATCTTTTGTTTAATCCAGGATCTGCTTGGACAAACAATGGATTTAAATCTAGATCATCTAAGTTGGAAGAGCCTTTGCTAACTTGCCTTAATAGGTCAGTTCTTCCAATTATATCTTTTAAACTTTTAAATCCTAATTTTGCTAATATTTCTCTTACTTCCATGGCAATAAAAGTAAATAAATTAACAATTTTATCTGGTGTTCCAGAAAATTTTTCTCTTAATTTTTCGTCTTGAGTGCAAACTCCTACAGGACAAGTATTTGAATGGCATTGTCTAACCATAATGCAACCCATTGCGACTAGAGCTGTTGTAGCAACTCCATATTCTTCCGCTCCCATCATTGCTGCTATAACTACGTCTCTTCCAGTTTTAATTCCACCATCAGTCTTTAGTGTAACTTTATGACGTAAATTATTTAAAGTTAAAACTTGATTGGCTTCAGTCAATCCCATCTCCCAAGGAATACCAACATATTTAACACTAGTTTGAGGAGTTGCACCAGTTCCTCCAGAATGACCTGAAATTAATATTATATCTGCTTTTGCTTTAGCTACTCCAGCTGCAATAGTTCCAATACCCGAAGATGCAACCAATTTTACACCAATCCTAGCTTTGGGATTTACTTGTTTAAGGTCATAAATTAGTTGGGCTAGATCTTCTATTGAGTAAATATCATGATGAGGTGGGGGAGAAATTAAAGTTACTCCAGGAGTTGAATACCTTAGTCTTGCAATTTCACTAGTAACTTTAAAACCTGGTAATTGACCACCTTCTCCTGGTTTTGCGCCTTGGGCAATTTTAATTTCTATTTCATTACAATTATTTAAATAATCAATTGTTACACCAAACCTAGCTGATGCTATTTGCTTTACTCGAGAATTTGCATTATCTCCATTTTCTTGAACTTTAAATCTTTTTTCATCTTCTCCACCCTCACCACTACATGAGGCGCCTTTAATTCTATTCATCCCAATTGCTAAAGTTTCATGAGCCTCTTTAGATAAAGCTCCATGAGACATGCTTCCGCTTCCAAATCTTTTCATAATACTTGACGATGATTCTACCTCATCAATATTTATCGATTTTTTTATTTTAAAATCCATTAAATCTCTTAAATTGATTGGTTTTAGATTATAAATTCCATAAGCATATTTTTTATAAATATCATATGAATTTTCTGTAACAGCAGTTTGAATCATGTGAATTAATTTACCTTGATATTGGTGAGTTTCACCATTCTTTCTGTACTTATAAATCCCTCCTATTGGCAAAATATTAGAAGTTGATTCAAATCCTTCTTTGTGAATTTTTCTTATTTTTTTTTCGATTCCATTTAGTCCGATTCCAGAAATTTTTGAAATAATACCTGGAAAATAATCTTTTACCAAAGTTCTGCTTAAACCTACGGTCTCAAAGTTACAGCCACCTCTATAAGAGCTTAATACTGAGATACCCATCTTAGACATAATTTTTAATAATCCAAGATTTACTGATTCAATATATCTTAAAATGCATTCTTCAAAAGTTAATTTCCCAAAAAGCTTTTTTGAATATCTTTGGTGTATGCTATCGAATGCCAAATAAGGATTTATAGTTGTTGCTCCAACTCCAATTAAAGTGGCAAAAGAATGGGTATCTAAAGCATCTCCAGTTTGAACATTAATTGAAACATAGCCTCTCAATCCAAGATTAATTAAATGTGTATTTATTGCGCCAATGCATAAAAGCATTGGGATTGGCATTTTTTTCTTTGATATATGTTTATCTGTAAGAATTATTTGTCTAATTCCTTCTCTAACCATTTGCTCTGCTTTACTTTTTAGATCATTTAATTTATTTTCGAGATTACCCTCTAATCCTAAGGTACAATCTAAAATTTTATATTTTTCTCCAAAATAGTTTAGAAATTTTTCAAATTGAGAATTTGACAGTATTGGGCTATCTAGAACATAAATATTTTCTTTAGTTAAATTATCGAAATCTAAAATATTTCCTAAATTTCCAAATCTAGTTTTAAGACTCATAACTTTATTTTCTCTCAAAGAATCTATCGGAGGATTTGTAACTTGACTAAAGTTTTGCCTAAAAAAATGATAAAGAGGTCTGTACCTGTCCGACAAAACTGCTAAAGGTG
Source organism: Candidatus Pelagibacter sp. (assembly GCA_045567255.1). Taxonomy (GTDB): domain Bacteria; phylum Pseudomonadota; class Alphaproteobacteria; order Pelagibacterales; family Pelagibacteraceae; genus Pelagibacter. The sequence continues at coordinate 41,153 of JBJLDH010000012.1, forward strand.
TATCATCGCCCATTGATCCTGTGGCTTCTTTCTTATCTTCTACCATTGGATGTAGAATCGTTTCTAAATCTTCAATACTATAACCGAAACAATACTGCAAATTTCTAAGTTCATGTCCTGAAAATTCATTTTTTTCATTTTTAATAACGAACTTTTTATTTAGGTCTATAATTTGATTATTAAAATTCTTATATTCTTTTGCTAAATAATTTTTAATTTCATTATTTGTATAAACTTTTCCCTTTTTAATTCTAACTCCTATAATTTCACCAGGTCCCAATCTTCCTTTAGTAACAATTTTTCTTTCATCTAATTCAACCATTCCAGTTTCTGATCCAGCAAACAATAACTTATCTTTTGTAACAACAAATCTTAGAGGTCTTAAACCATTCCTATCAGTCGCAGCTATAACCCATTCGTTATCAGTAGCTGCTATCGCTGCTGGTCCATCCCAAGGCTCCATTGTGCTGTTTAAAAAATTAAATAGCTGTAATTGGTCTCTTGGTAATACTTTACTTTTCTTAGACCATGCATCAGGTATTAACATAAGTTTTGCTAAAGGTGCTGAATGACCAGACATATTAAGTAATTCAAATACATTATCTAACGAAGCAGAATCAGAATTTCCTGATGGAATTACCGGTTTTAAATTTTCCATATCTTCAAAAAAAGGACTGAACATTTCTTCTTCATGAACTTTCATCCAGTTAAGATTTCCCTTTAAAGTATTTATTTCTCCATTATGAGCAATTGTTCTGAATGGCTGAGCTAAATCCCAACTTGGAGCTGTATTTGTAGAAAATCTTTGATGAAAAATTGCAAACCTAGATATAAATCTCTTATCTTTTAAATCAAAATAAAAATCTGATAAAACTTCTGCTAAAAACATTCCTTTGTAAATAATAGATTTTGAACTGAACGAACAAATATAAAATTGATTCAAATGATTTTTTAAACACTCTTTTTCTATTTTTCTTCTAGTTTCATAAATTTTTCTTTCTAATTCTTTTCCACCTAATAATTTATTTTTCGGTGTAAATAAAATTTGAGTAATCTCTGGTCTAGTTATTTCAGCTTTTGTACCTAAAACACTGGTATTAATTGGGACCTGTCTCCACCTATAAATAGTAAAATCATTTTTTAAAAGTTCAGTTTCAATAAATGTTTTGCATTTTTCTTGTGCATTATAGTCATTTCTAGGTAAAAAAATCATTCCTACACAAATTATTCCTCCATCATATTTACGTCCATAATTTTCAATTTTTTCTATAAAAAATTTTTCTGATATTTCAATATGTATGCCTGCGCCATCTCCTGTTTTTCCATCAGCATCAATTGCACCTCTATGCCAAACTGCTTTGAGCGCATCAATTCCTTGTTCAACAACTTTCCTAGATTTTAAACCTTCTGTAGAAGCTACCAATCCTACTCCACAAGAATCATGCTCCATGGACTCATTATAAATATGGTTTTTTTTTAATAATTTTAAATTTTTTTTTAATTGCATTAAGCTACTTTTTTACTTTGAATTGATTTTAAATAGCTATCTATTGATACCGCAACATCTCTTCCATCTTTAATTGCCCATACCACCAATGAAGCTCCTCGAATAATGTCACCAGCAGCAAATATCCCTGGTATATTTGTTTCCATTGTGTCAAAATTTGTTTTTATTGTCCCCCATTTTGTAACTTGTAATTTTTCTTCATTAAATAATTTAGGAAGTTCCTCAGGGTCAAAACCCAATGCTTTTATAATAATATCGGCTTTAATTTTAAATTCAGAATTTTTTTGTATAACTGGCATTCTCCTTCCACTTTCATCAGGATCGCCAAGTTTTATCTTATCTACTAACAAGCTTTCAACTTTATCTGAACCTCTAAATTCTTTTGGATTGCTTAACCAAATAAATTCTACACCTTCTTCTTCAGCATTTAAAACTTCCCTTGTAGAACCTGGCATATTTTTTTTGTCTCTTCTATAAATACATTTTACAGATTTTGCTTTTTGTCTTATTGAAGTTCTAACACAATCCATAGCTGTATCTCCACCTCCAATTACTATTACATCTTTTTCTTTGGTATCTAGAGTTCCATTTTCAAACATATCAACTTTATCCCCTAAGCCTTTTCGATTTGATGCTGTTAAAAACTGCATAGCTGGAAAAATATTTTTTAGATCGTTTCCTGGTATATTAACTTCTCTAGGTTTATAAACTCCTGTAGCAATTAAAATTGCATCATGCTCTTCTTTCAATTGTTTTAAGGATAAATTTTTTCCAACTTCAAAGTTAAGTATAAATTTAATTCCACCATCTTTTAAAAGTTTAATTCTTCTATTAACTATATGTTTTTCTAATTTAAAGTTTGGAATACCATAAATCAGCAAACCACCTGCTCTATCGTAACGATCATATATTGTAACTTGATATCCCTTTTTTCTAAGTTCTTCTCCACAAGCTAGTCCTGCGGGACCAGCACCTATAATTCCAATACTTTGATTTAATTCTTCTGTGACATCTATTGGTTTAACCCAACCCTTGTCCCATGCTGTTTCTGTAATATATTTCTCAATCGAACCAATTGTTACTGTGCCATAACCTGATTTTTCAATTACACAATTTCCTTCACATAACCTATCCTGTGGACAAATTCTTCCACATACTTCTGGCATGTTATTTGTACTTTGAGACAATTGATAAGCTTCTTCTAATCTTCCTTCTGCTGTTAATTTTAACCAATCTGGAATATTATTACTTAATGGACAATGAATCTGGCAAAAAGGAACTCCACATTGAGAACACCTGCTTGATTGTTGTGTAGCTTTTTCATTAATGAATTCCCCATATATTTCATCAAAATCAACTTTTCTCTCAATTTCGTCCCTTTTTAATGGGTTTTCTTGATTTATATTAACAAATTTCAGCATTTTTTCAGTCATTAGACATGCTATATATCAATAAATAACTCAAATAAACTATAATTAGGTCATACTCTATGACTCATATTTCCGAAAAACCTTATATTTATTAGGTTTTATGATTTTGTGCATACTTGTTATGCATATAAGTTATTACTTTATTTTAATAATCTTTAGATTATCAAGATACTGTTTAATGATTTCACAATACATTGAAGTTACAATTTTAGCATTTATTCAAGGTATTTCTGAATTTATCCCTATCAGCTCATCTGGTCATTTAATCATAATTTCTGAAATTCATAATTTTAGTGTTGGTTCCTTGCAATTAGATATTTGTTTTCATTTAGGTTCTTTATTTGCAATTATTTTTTATTTTAGAAAAGATTTACTAAATATTACAAAAAATAAAAACCTGTCTTCATTAATAATTTTAGGATCATTGCCATTAATAACCATTGGTTTTATATTTTATTTAACTGGATTAGTTAATTATTTTAGAGATTTAAAAATCATAGCATGGACTACTTTAATATTTGGCTTACTTTTATATTTTGCAGACAAATGTCAAATTAAAAAAAAATTAGATACAAGTCTCAATTATAAAAATATTCTAATTATTGGTTTGTTTCAGGTATTAGCTATAATACCAGGAGTTAGCAGATCAGGAATAGTTATTACGGCTTCAAGATTCTTAAATTTTGATAGAGTTGACTCTTCAAAAATTTCTTTTTATCTCTCTATACCGGCTTTGGCGGGCGCAAGCTTTTTGGGAATTAAAGATATTTTAGAGACTAATATTAATTTTAATATAATATTTTTGTTTTCAATTATATTTTCATTTTTTGCATCATATTTAACAATAAAATATTTTTTAATATATGTGAAAAAATTTAATTTAAAATTTTTTGTTTATTATAGAATATTTTTAGCATTAATTTTATTTGTTATTATTTATTCTTAGAAAATTTAATTTCAGGTAAAGCTTGGGAAATTATTACCCCAATTAATATAAAAAAGCATCCAATTAGATTATTTAAACCTAATACTTGATCTAAAATTATCCACGCAGCAATTGATGCGAATACTCCTTCTAGAGAAAAAATAATTGCTGATGGAGCAGGAGAAATTTTTTTTTGAGCATATATCTGTAATGTAAATGCAATTCCTCCAGACAAAACACCTGCATAAATTATTGAAGCAGATTCATTTAATATATTAATAAACGAAATATCCTCAAAAAATATTGCAAATAAAAAAGAGAATAATGAAACAATTAAACCCTGAAGAGCACCAAAAAATAGAGGTATATTAAAGTTTTGAGTAAACTTTCCAATAAAAATTATGTGAAGAGCCCAAAAAAGAGCACATAAAATTACTAATCCATCTCCAAATCTTACAGTTGCATCTGTAAAATCAGTTAACAAGTAAACTCCTGCTACACATAAAAAAACTGAGGGCCATATACTCCAATGAATTTTTTTTGCATAAAATATAAATAGAATAATAGGAACCATAGGTACATAAAAAACAGTAAAAAAAGCTGCATTTGCTACATCTGTATAAAGTAAAGCTGCTTGTTGTAAATAAGTTCCTAAAAATAAAAACAAACCTATCCAAAATGATAATTTAAAAAATAATTTTTTGTTATTATTTATTTCATTAACAATTTTTTTACTCTCAAAAATAAATGCGATAGGAATAATTGATATAAAACCAATTAAAAATCTAACAGCATTAAATGTAAGCGGTCCAATGGTATCCATGCCAGTATCTTGGGCAATAAATGTGGTGCCCCAGATAAAAGTACACAATAAAGCTGAAAGCAATGATGCTGGTTTTGACATATTTTAAATTGCTAATTTATAAGCAAAATTACTTCCAAGATTATCTTTTAAATCATTATTAAATCTAGCTGCTTCTGCACCATCGATAATTCTATGATCATAAGATAAAGAAAGTGGCAAAACAGTTCGGGTTATAAATTGTTCATTTATAAAAAGCTGTTTTTTATACGATCTTCCAACGCCAAGTATTGCTACTTCTGGATAATTTATGATTGGTGTAAAAAAAGATCCTCCTATACCACCCAAACTAGTTATAGTGATTGATCCCCCAAAAAATTCTTTTTTATCTATTTTTAAATTTCTACAATCCTCACTGACTTTTTTTAATTCTTCACTAATTTGATTTATATTTTTTTTTTCAACATTTCTAATTTTAGGTACCATTAAACCATGAGAAGTATCTACAGCAATACCAATATGAAAGTATTTTTTTAAAGTAATTTTACCATTTTCAAAATCATCAATGGAAGAATTAAAATATGGAAATTTTTTCATAGAAGATACTAACGCTTTAATTATAAAAGCTAATGGGGTAATTTTTTTTTTCTCACCAGTATAAATATCTTTTAAAGAAGTTCTAAATTCTTCCATTTCTGTAATATCAGCCTCATCATGATTAGTAACATGGGGTATGCTTGTGTATGAATTAACTAAATGTGGTGCAGCTATTCTTTTTATTCTTGAAACTTCTTTAATTTCAACTTTGCCAAATTCTGAGTGTTCATACTCTTTACTTATTTTAATATTTTCTTTTTTTTTTAATTTTGAAGAAACAAATTCTTTAATATCTTTTTCAATTACTCTTCCTAGTCTTTCGCTACCCACAACATCCCTAACATTAACACCTAATTCTCTAGCAAATTTTCTAGCTTTTGGACTAGATAGAACATTTTGATTATTTTTTTCGACTAAATCATTCATTTTATAATTTTGTTGGCATTGGTTTATTTTTATCAATATTATATTTTTTTATTGCTTCTTCGGCATATTTTGATGCTATTAACTGTTCCTTAGCCAAAACACTTAAGCCATATGCAACTATATGTTGCTTGTCCACTTCAAAAAATTTTCTTAAATTTTTTCTTGTATCACTTCTACCATAACCATCCGTGCCTAATGAATAAAAATTCTTTGATATATATGGCCTAATTTGATCTGTATTCATTCTCATATAATCTGACGCTGCCAAAATTGGACCTTCGGTTTTTCCTAAACATCTCTCGATATATGAAACTTTTTTTTCTCCTGCAGGATTTAATAGGTTATGTCTTTCAATTTCTAAACCATCTCTTCTTAATTCACTAAAACTAGTGACACTCCATATTTCACTATCAATTTGATATTCATTCTGTAAAATTTCTGCTGCTGCTAGCATTTCCCTTAAAATTGCTCCAGAACCTAATAGCTGAATTTTTGTCTTTTTATATTTTGAATATTCTTTAATTTTATACATACCTTTTAATATCCCTTCTTCACAATTCTTATCTTTTGGTATTTCTGGATGTGGATAATTTTCATTCATCGTTGTAATATAGTAGAATATATTTTCATTTTTTTCGTGCATTCTTCTAAGTCCTTCTCTAAAAATTACAGCTAACTCATAATGAAAAGTTGGATCATAAGAAATACAATTTGGTATAGTTGAAGAAATTAGATGGCTGTGACCGTCTTGATGTTGCAATCCCTCTCCTGCTAAAGTAGTTCTTCCAGCTGTGGCTCCAATAAGAAAACCTCTTGCCTGACTGTCTCCTGCGGCCCATGCAAAATCTCCAATTCGTTGAAATCCAAACATAGAATAAAACAAATATATTGGTATCATTTCAATATCGTGGTTCGTATAAGAAGTTCCTGCGGCTATCCAAGATGACATTGATCCAGACTCTGTAATTCCTTCTTCTAAAACTTGTCCACTTTTTTCTTCTCTATATGAAGAAAGCTGCGCAGAATCCTCTGGTTCATATTTTTGACCTTCGTGTGCATAAATTCCTATTTTTTGAAAAAAACCTTCCATTCCAAAAGTTCTTGCTTCGTCTGGAATGATAGGAACTAATTTTGGAGCAACATTTTTATCTCTTAATAAATTAGTCAAAATTCTAACCAAGGCCATAGTTGTTGACATCTCTTTCTCTCCAGTTGAAACTTTCATAAAATCAAAAATATCTTTATTTGGAGTTTTAATTGATTTTGAATAGGAAGTTCTTTCTGGTATAAAACCTCCTAGTTTCATCCTTCTTTCTTTTAAATATTTAATTTCTTCAGAATTTGCTTCTGGTTTAAAATATTCTATATTTTTAACTTGCTCATTTTTTAATGGGACATCAAATCTATCTCTAAAATATAATAAATCATCTATATCTAATTTCTTCTGTTGATGGGTAGTGTTTACACTCTCTCCAGACTTGCCCATACCATATCCTTTAATTGTTTTAGCAATAATAACTGTTGGACTGCCAGTATTTTTAACAGCCTTATCATAAGCGGCATAAACTTTGTGAGGATCATGTCCACCACGATTTAGTCTCCATATATCTTTATCAGACATTGCTGAAACTAATTCTAAAGTTTCTTTATATTTCCCAAAAAATTTTTCCCTGACATATAAACCATTTCTGGCTTTAAAAGCTTGATATTCACCATCAACTGTTTCATTCATTATTTTTATGAGATGACCAGTTTTATCATTTGCTAGTAATGAATCCCAATAAGAGCCCCAAATTACTTTTATAACATTCCATCCTGCTCCTCTAAATATACCTTCTAGCTCTTGAATTATTTTTCCATTTCCTCTAACTGGTCCATCCAATCTTTGTAAATTGCAGTTAATTACAAATATTAGATTATCTAAATTTTCTCTTGCAGCCAAACCAATAGCACCAAGTGACTCGGGTTCATCCATTTCTCCATCTCCCAAAAAACACCAGACTTTTCTTCCTTCGTCCTTCATCAAGCCTCTATTGATTAGATATTTCATAAATCTGGCTTGATAAATTGCTAACATTGGTCCTATGCCCATTGAAACAGTTGGGAATTGCCAAAACTTTGGCATTAACCATGGATGAGGATAAGATGAAAGGCCTTCTTTTTTTACTTCTTGTCTAAATCTATCTAATTGTTTTTCATTTAGTCTTCCTTCTAAAAATGCTCGTGCATACATTCCTGGTGCACTATGTCCTTGAAAATAAATTAAATCTCCTCCAAATTTATTATTTTTAGCTCTCCAAAAATGATTCATTCCTACATCATATAAAGTAGCCGCAGATGCAAATGTTCCTATATGACCTCCTAATTCAGGAAACTTTTTATTGGCTCTAACAACCATCGCTGCAGCATTCCATCTAATTAAAGATCTTATCTTACGTTCTATGTTTTGATCTCCTGGGGATTTTAATTCTTCATCTGGAGATATAGTATTTATATAAGGAGTATTTCTGGATAAAACTAAATCTGATCCTTCTTTATATGAATATTCAATTAATTCTTTTATTAAAAATTGTGCTCTATTCTTTCCATCTTTTTTTAGAACAGCAGAAATAGAATCAAGCCAGTCTTTTGTTTCGAGAGGATCAATATCTTTATTATTAACTGTTATTTTGGTTTCTGGATTTACTTTTGGTTTTTCAGTTATATTATTTATTATATCACTTTTTTTATTTATTGAACTTTCAGCTTCTTGGATTATTTTTTCAGTAACAGGTGGTATATTTTCATTACTTTTTTTTTCATTTGAAGATAAAGTTAATATTAAATCTCCCTTAGAAACTTTATCACCAATTTTAACGCTAATACTTTCAACCTCACCTTGGTGATTTGAAGGAACCTCAACACTAGATTTGTCACTTTCTAAAGTTACAACTGGATCGTTTTTATTGATTTTTTGACCTTTTTTAACTAATATTTCTATTATCTCAACACTGTCAAAATCACCAATATCTGGAATTAATAATTTTAAACTCATATATTAAAGACTAATATATACACAATAATTGCTAAATTAATAATTTGCATTAAAAATAACATAAAAAATTTAATAATTTGCGCCTGTAGCTCAATTGGATAGAGCGCTTGGCTACGGACCAGGAGGTTCTGGGTTCGACTCCTAGCAGGCGCACCAAAAGAGGTAAAATGAAAATATCTTTACAAAATTCTGTAATTTATTTTTTTTGTTTGGTATTGATGTTGTTGCTTTTAATAACAATATTAATTTAATGACAAAAAAATTTGAACAATTAAGTGTTAAACCTGGATATATGATGCACAATGGTGGATTATTATTCAGAGAAATTTCTAAAAATGAATATGAGTTCAAAACTACAATAGAAAGAAATCACTTAAATATGGCAGGAATTACTCATGGAGGTTATATAGCTTCTGTTATTGATGCAGGAGCTGGTACAGGCGCTCATAGATCAACTAATAAAAAACCATGTGTTACTATTTCTCTAGATATAAAATTTATAGGCTCAACATCATTAGGAGATGAAATTATTGGATTTACAAAAATTCAAAAAATAACAAATAGTATGGTTTTCTTAATCTGTCATTTAGAATGTAAAAAAAAACTAGTTGCATCTGCATCAGGTATATGGAAGATATTAAAAAATCCTTTGCCCAATGCGGGCTTTGGTGGTTAACTAATTCTTCTTTTGTTCAAATATCCAAAGATTAATAATAGAAATAATGCAAAAGGATATACTATTTTTTTGTTTGGTCTATTTGAGTTTTCAACTTTAAATTCAGTAATATAGTCTCCCATCTCAATACCAGATTTTTTTGCCATTCCATTCCATTTAATTGTATCAACTAATACCTTCTTATCATTTTCTTTTATCAAACTTATTCCATATTCTTCTAAATTATAATTAGATTTAAAAGTATCCTTTTTTATGACAAACAATTTATATCTTTCTCCATATTCGCTTAATCTAGTAACTTTTATTCTTATTTCTTTTTTTGAATCTAATTTTAAATTTTGAATTTTATTAATATCTAAATAATTGTATTTAGGATAAAATTTATTCAAAACAAAATCTGGAGAAAGAAATGAGATTGAAACTACAAGAAAAATTATAATTTCATACCACTTTAATTTATTAATAAACCATCCTTGTGTAGCAGCAGTAAATATTAAAATACCAATTAAGGAAGTTACTATTACTAAAAGAGCATGCCAAATATTTTCTATACCTATCAATAATAATTCATGATTAAATAAAAATACTATTGGAAGAATTCCAGTTCTTAAACTATACCAAAATGCTTGTACTCCCGTTCTAAGTGGATCTCCTCCCGATATTGCTGCAGCTGCATATGATGCTAGTCCAACTGGAGGAGTTACATCTGCCATTAATCCAAAATAAAAAACAAATAAATGAACTGCTATAAGTGGAAATATAAATCCTGAAGCATTGCCTACATCTACTAAGACAGTTGCCATAAGTGATGCTACTACAACATAATTAGCGGTTGTTGGAAGACCCATTCCTAACAGCAAACACAAAATTATTGTTAGAAATAAAAGTATCATTACATTATCTTTAGCAATTGATTCTATAACAATAATTAAGTTAGTACTTAAGCCAGTAGATCCAACTGCGCCAACTATTATTCCTGCTGTGGCGATTGCAATACCTACTCCAACCATATTAATTGCACCTTTTTCAAAGCCAACTATTGTCTGATTGTACCAGATTATAAATGCATTCTTAAAATTTTCTTCCTTAATAATTTTATTTAATAAATTTACTAATATCAGAGATAAAGTAGCATAAAAAATTGAATAAGAAGCCGTAAACCTCATATAAACTAATAAGTAAATTAAAACAAAAATTGGAATTAAAAAATGAAGTCCAGAAAGAAAAGTTTTTTTTAATTCAGGAACTTCATCAGAATCCATCCCCTTAAGATTTAATTTCAATGCCTCTAAGTGAGAAATATAAAATAGTGCAATGTATGAAATAATTGCTGGTAGAAATGCATGCTTAACAACTTCAAAATAAGTTACACCTATAAAACTTGCCATTACAAAAGCAGCTGCTCCCATAACTGGAGGCATTATCTGACCATTAACAGATGAGGAAACTTCTATAGCACCTGCTTTTTCTTTAGAAAAACCTGTTTTTTTCATTATTGGAATTGTAAAAGTTCCAGTTGTGACGGTATTTGCTATAGATGATCCTGATATTAAGCCTGTCATACCAGAACCTAAAATTGCAGCTTTAGCTGGACCGCCTCTCATTTTCCCAACCATTGCAAAAGCTAAATCTAAAAAATATTTTCCTCCTCCAGCTGTTTCTAATAATGCACCAAATAAAACAAATAAAAATATAAAATCTACTGAAACACCAATTGGTATTCCAAATATAGCTTCTTGATCAAACCATTGAAATCCCACCAATCTTTTTAAAGATAAACCTCCATGAGATATCATATCTGGAGCATATTTTCCAAAATATGAAAATAATAAAAAACAAATTGCAATTATAACTAATGGAATTCCTATCACTCTTCTTGTTGCTTCAAGCAATATTAGAATTCCTAAAATACCAATTAATAATTCAATAGGTATAATTAAGTTTTCTGCTAGCGTAATTTTTAATAGAATTCCTCCTCTATCTACTAATTGATCATAAAAAAAATAAATATAGAGACAACAAAAAGCAGCAATTATACTTATTAAAATATCTACTATTGATATTTTTTTTTCTTTTGAATAAGGAAATATTAAAAATGCTAATAACATTGCAAATCCTAAATGAATAGCTCTTGCTGGCAATCCTTTAAACATTCCTATATTAAACCAAAATGGAAAAGGGGAAGCATACCAAAGTTGAAACAAAGACCAGATAATTGCAATAGCTGCAACTACTTTTAAATGTGTTCCTTTGAGTTTCTTAGTTGGAGATAAATCTTCCTGAATTTTTTTTTTTATATTTTGACTCATTTAAAAAAAATACTTTGCTATAAAAAAAAGGCCCAATATATTTATTGGGCCTTTTTAATTTTAAAAGTTTATGGATTACATTAATCCAGCTTCTTTATAGTATCTTTTCGCACCTTCATGTAATGGAGCTGACAATCCATCAGCAATCATATCTTCTTTTTTTAAAGGAGCAAATGCAGGATGTTGTTTTTTGAAATCATCAAAATTTTCAAATACTGCTTTTACGACTTGATAAACAAGATCTGCTTCAACAGCATTACTTGTTACAACAGTAGCTTTAACACCAAAAGTAGTTGCATCTTTTTTTTGTCCTGTATAAGTGCCTGCAGGAATTACTGCTTTAGCATAATAATCAGCACCATCAATTAAACCTTGAACTTCAGATCCAGTTAAATTGATTGGAGAAGCTTTTGCCGCACAAGTAGCAGCTTGTTCCATTGCACCATTTGGAAATCCAACAGAATAACCAAAAGCATCTATTTTTCCATCACACAACGCTTTAACCTGTTCAGATGATGTTAGCTCAGTAGTCGATTTAAAGAAACTATTATCAACTCCCTTAGCTTTCATAAGCTCTTCCATGGTTCCTCTTTGTCCTGAACCAGGATTACCTATATTAACAACTTTTCCTTTAAGACCTGCAAAATCTTTAATTTTTGCTTTTTTTCTTGCCCAAATTTGAAAAGGTTCGTTATGAACAGAAAAAACAGCTCTTAAACCTTTAAACTGCTTTCCTTCCCATTTACTTGAACCATTAACAGCGTGAAATTGCCAATCTGATTGGGCTACACCAAATTGAAATTCACCTTCTTTAATTTGACCAATGTTATAATTTGAACCTCCTGTTGATGGAGCTGTACATCTATATGCTTTAGCTGTACCTTTTTTTCTGCCATGATCAGCACTAATTGCCGATTTGTGTAGCATTTTACAAATAGCGTTACCAGTTTGAAAATAAACTCCAGTAGGTCCACCTGTGCCTATCGTAAAAAACTCTGCAGATTTTGCTACAGTATTAAATGAAAATAATGCTGTAATTAAAATCAGAGAACTTGATAGGGTAGATAGTATTTTCTTCATATTTCCTCTCTCTAGTTAGTTATAATGAATAATTGAAACAAAATTTAATAAGATTGTCCAGAGTTTTTATTGCATTTCTGCCCACTCTTTAACTCTTTTTGTTCCTTCTACAACTTTGGGTGCATATTTTTTTATTAGATCATCATCTATTTTTGTATTTAGATTTATTTTTGACATAAAATTTTTTCCATCAAAATCGGTATAGCTTAAACGGCTAATCATTTTATCAATTGAAAATCCAAAGTCAGAACCTGGTAATATTGCTACGTTTTTTTTATTTAAAAGGTCTGTGCACATTTCTGAGGAAGTGTTAAATTTTTTGTTTAAAAATTCTGGCATTAAATAAAAGCCACCCATTGGTTTATTCATAATAACATTGTTTGATTTTAAGTTATTATAAACATATTCACCTAAACCTTTTAAAATTTTTTTCGATTTTAGAATATATTCTTTATGATTATCTTTAAATGCTGATATTGCAGCAAATTGAATTGGTGCACTTACTGCCGAAAATGTTTCACTAGCTAAAACTTTCATAGAGTTTTTTAGTTTTTTTAATTCATTTGGAATTATAAAATAACCAAGCCTCCATCCTCCTGCTCCACACCATTTGCTAAGTCCATTACTAATAATAACATGGTCTGCACAATATTTTGAAATTGACTCATAGCTTTCATTGAAAGTTAGTTCAGAATAAATTTCATCAGATAACACAATTATATTATATTTTGTTATAACCTCACTTATCTCTTTTATATTTTTACAGACTTGTCCAGAAGGATTGTTTGGAGAATTTAAAATTAATAAATAATTTTTTTCTTTATTTTTAAGTACTAATTCTTCAATACTTTCTGCTGATGGATACCAGTTTTTTTCTGCATTAGTTTCAATCCAATGAAATTTGTTATCTGCTATAATTGCTTGAGGTTTATAAGAAACCCAGCTTGGAGTAGGTAGTATTATATCTCCATCAAAGGAAATTTGTAGTAAAAACATAAGTTCTTTTGATCCAGGTCCAACAATTACTTGTTCTGATAAAAAATTTTTATTTTTCTTTTTTGATTCATATTTTGAAATAGCTATCCTGAGATCTTCTAAGCCTTGTATAGATAAATAACTCTTTTTATGTGCGTTTTTTTTAAGTTCTTCTACAACTTTAATTGGAACTGGAAATGGTGACTCTCCAAAACCAAATTTAATAATTTTTTTTCCTTGTTTTTCTAATTCTATTGAAATTTCATTTATCTTTAATGTTGCAGATAAATTTAAATTTTTAATTTTATTTTTAATCATTATTTTTTTAATTGCTTTAAGTTCTGAAATTGTTTTAATGCATTTGGATTTGCTAGCGCTTCAATATTTTTTATTTTGTTTCCTTCAATTATATTTTTAACAGCCAATTCTACAATTTTGCCATTCTTTGTTCTGGGAATATCATTAACTTCTATAATTTTTGCTGGCACATGTCTTGGTGAAGCTTCGCTTCTTATAGTTTTTTTTAAATTTTCAATAAAAACATCACTTAATGAATTTAATTTGTTCAAAACTACAAATAATATAATTCTAACATCATTATCCCAAGGTTGACTTACAACAATAGACTCTTTTATGCTTTTAAATTTTTCAACAACTGAATAAATTTCTGCAGTTCCAAGTCTTACTCCTCCTGGATTTAAAGTGGCATCTGATCTTCCATAAATAATATAACCACCATTTTTTTTTCTTTCTGCATAATCTCCATGATGCCAAACATTTTTAAATTTATTAAAATAAGCATCTTTGTATTTTTTATTATTTTTATCATTCCAAAATAATTTTGGCATTGACGGAAAAGGACTTTTACATACTAATTCTCCCTTTTTATTTATTATTGATTTTCCTTTCTCAGAAAAAATATCAGTATTCATTCCTAAACCATTATTTTGAATTTGTCCTTTGTAGACAGGAGAATAAATATTACCTAAGATAAAACAAGAAACTAAATCTGTTCCTCCTGCTATAGAAGCTAAATGAACATTTCTTTTAATGTTGTCATAAACATATTGAAAATTATCTACGGAAAGTGGTGACCCTGTTGAACAAATTGTTTTTAATTTACTTAATTTTACTTTAGAGTTTATTTTAATTTTTAGTTTTCTTAACTGGTCAATATATTTAGCGCTTACACCAAAAAGAGAAATTTTTTCATTTTTTGCAATTTTTAATAATAGATCATTTTTTTTATACATTGGAAAACCATCAAATAAAACTATTGAAGCTTGTGATGCAAGAAATGTTAAAAGCCAATTCCACATCATCCAGCCACATGTAGTAAAATAAAAAACATTATCTCCAGGTTTTACATCACAATGTAACTGATGTTCTTTTAAATGTTGTAATAAGACACCGCCCGATCTATGACAAATACACTTGGGCTTTCCTGTGGTTCCACTTGAATATAAAATTGCTAGTTCGTGATCAAAATCAAATCTTTTAAATTTAATTTCGTTATGCTTTGTTTTATATATTTTATTTAATCTATTAATACTTATATTTCTTATCTTTTTTTGCTTTAAATATTTTTTTCCTGGATAATTTACTATTATAACTGTTTTTATAGATTTTATTTTACTTAAAATTAGTGGAAGTCTTCCTAAAATATTTATTTCTTTACCATTATAATAATATCTATCTGTTATAATTAATATTTTAGGTTTAATCTGAGAAAATCTTTCTATTAGACCTAGAGTTCCAAAATCTGGAGAACATGATGACCATATAGCTCCAATAGCTGAGGTAGCCAAAAAACATTCTACAGTTTCAATCTGATTTACCATATAAGCTGCTATTCTATCTTTCTTATAAACTTTTTTTTTTTTAAAAAAATGAATTAATTTTGATGTATTTTGACTCAAATTTTTCCATGATCTTACCTCTCTATAACCATTTTCACTAATAAATGTAGCAGCTTTAGAATTATCCTTTTTTGATAGAATATTTTCTGCAAAATTTAACTTTGAATTAACAAAAAATTTATTTTTTATAAATTCTTTTGAAAACTTAAATTTCTCAACTTTATTTCCTTTAACTTTAGTATAATCCCAAATTGAGCTCCAAAATAAATTGGAATTTTTTATACTCCAATTAAATAACTTATTATAATTAGCGGATGTTTTATAATTACATTTTTTTGAAATAAATTTTTCAAATTTATATAAATTTGATTTTTTCTTTGTGGATAAAGACGCCTCCCATAATTTTTTATTCATGAAAAAATTATATTGAATTTATTAAATTTGTGGTAACCTTAAATATACAAAAAATAAAAATGAGAACTTTTTCCTCTCTGATTCGGACCTGTTTTAGACTATTTTTGTTCTTTTCGGACTACAAAATATAGTAGGTAAAAAAAATATCATACTAAAAGTTGAAATGAAAAAAAATAAAATTTCTGCAGTACTCGGTCCAACTAACACTGGAAAAACTTTTTTAGCCATAGAAACTATGCTCTCTTTTGATTCTGGAATGATGGGTTTTCCCTTAAGATTATTAGCTAGAGAAGTTTACGACAAGGTTATAGAAAAAATTGACCCTTCAAAAGTAGCACTAATTACGGGAGAAGAAAAAATTATACCTATAAATGCTAAATATTTTTTATGTACTGTAGAATCTATGCCAATAGATAAGGAATTAGAGTTTGTTGGTATAGATGAAATACAAATGTGTAACGATCATGAAAGAGGACATATTTTTACAGATAGGCTTTTGAATCTTCGAGGAGAAAAATTAACTATGCTTATGGGTTCAAATACGATTAAAAATATAATTCAAAAATTAGATGATGATATAGAATTTATAAATAAAGAAAGACTTTCAAAGTTATCTTTCAGTGGTCATAAAAAAATTTCAAGAATTGAGAGAAAAAGTGCAATAATAGCTTTTTCGACAGAAGAAGTTTATGCAATCGCAGAACTCATTAGACGTCAGAAAGGTGGAGCAGCTATTGTAATGGGATCTTTAAGCCCAAAAACAAGAAACGCACAAGTTAGCTTATATCAATCTGGAGATGTTGATTATCTTGTTGCAACAGATGCAATAGGAATGGGGATAAATATGGATTTAGATAATGTTTATTTTTCTAATTTAAAAAAATTTGATGGAAAAAAACTTAGAAGACTAAATTTATATGAAATTGGACAAATCGCAGGAAGAGCAGGAAGATATTTAAACGATGGATACTTTGGAATTACCGGAGATTGTAGTGAAATAAGTTCAGAAGAAACAGAGGTAATTGAAAAACATAAGTTTGCCGAAATTCAAAATATTTTTTGGAGAAACTCTAAAATAAATTTTAGTAATAAAATAAGTTTATTAAAATCTTTAGATGAAAAACCAAATAAAGATTGGCTTAAAAAAATAAATGAGTGTGAAGATGAAAAAGTTTTAAAATATTTTTTGAAAGATACACCAAACATAAACATAGAAGATAATGCAGAAACTTTAAAAATAGTTTGGGAATGTTGTCAAATTCCTGATTTTGTAAAAAAAACTTACGGACATCATTTAGAAGTTGTTGGTGAAGTTTTTAAATTCTTAACAGGAAATACAAAAAAAATTCCTAATCAATATATGAAAAATCAATTATCAGTTCTAGACAAATTGGATGGAAATGTAGACTCTTTAGCAAATCGAATTGCAAATGTAAGAACTTGGGCTTATGTTTCAAATAAATCTAATTGGGTTGAAAATCAAGATTATTGGATAGAAAGAACTAAACACTTAGAAGATAAGCTATCTGATAGGTTACACGAGGAATTAACAAAAACATTTATCGATAAAAGAGCAAGTGTTTTAGCTAGAGGATTAAAACAAGATATATCATTTGATACACAAATAATTGATCAAGAAAAAGTTATGATCAACCAACAATATATTGGTCACCTAAAAGGTTTAAAATTAGAACTAGATTTTAAGGTGGATGCTTTAGATGCTGATATTAAATCATTAAAAAAAGCCGCTAGGCAAAATGTAAGCCCAGAAATAATAGGTAGGATATCTCAAATTATAGATACAGGTTTAATTGAGCTAAAAGATGATTCTAACATTTATTGGAAAAATTACTCAATCGCAAAATTGATCTCTGGGTCTGACTATTTAAATCCTCAAATTTATTTAATTATTGATGATATGATTGAAAATGATGAAAAATTAAAATTAAGTAAATTTTTACAAAAATGGATAAACGAAAAAATAAAAATTGAACTTAAAAGCCTTTTAGATTTAAAAAATATTAAAGAAACTAATCCAGAAGTTAGAGCTTTATCTTATCATTTATATGAAAATAATGGAGTTGTTAAACGAGAAAACATATCAAAATATCTCGATAAATTAAACCAAGAGGAAAGAAAAAAATTAAGAAGAATTGGTGTTAAATTTGGAAGATATCATATTTTTTTGTTTAAACTGTTTAAACCTAGTTCTGTTTCATTAAGAATTATTTTATGGAAAATTTTTAATGAAGAAAATTTAAATCTATTCCCTCCAACTTTTGGCCTCAATTTTCTAGAGGGGAAAAAAGAAATTAACAAAGATTTTATGTTACTTTGTGGATTTGAAAAATTTGATAAATTTTATGTAAGAATAGATATTTTAGAAAGACTTTTTATTTTAATATTAAATTCAAATAAAGATAAAAAAAATAATGAAATAAAATTAATACCTGAAATGTTAAATTTGCTCGGGTCTAACAAGGAAAATTTTGTTAAACTTTTAAAAAATATGGGATATAAAACATATGAAAGAGAGAAAGATATATATTTTAAATATATATCTAACAAAAAAAATTTTATTAAAAAAACAAAAAAAATTGATAAAATGGACAATCCATTTAGAGTATTAAATCAATTAAATTTAAAATAATGTTTAATTTATTTAAAAAAAATGAAAATGATGAAAAGAATGATTTGTCACTAGTTTCTGTTGCATCTATTTTAATACATTCTGCAAAAATTGATGAAAATTTCACAGATAAGGAAAAAAATATAATTAAAAATGCTTTGATAGAAATGGGTGCGGAAGTCGAAAAAGTTGATAAAATTATCAAAGAATCTGAAAAAAGAGAACAAGACTCAAATCAAATACTAGACTTTACTAAAGATATTAAAAATATTGACCAAGACAAAAAAAAATTAATAATTGAAGCGCTTTGGAACATAATTTATTCAGATAAAAATGCCGATATGTACGAAGCAAATCTCATGAGAAGATTAGCGGGATTATTATATTTGGATAATAAAGTTGTTGGTGATTTAAAGGAAAAAGTTAGAAAAAAACATAATGACATATCTAGTTAACGATAAATGCATTAAATGCAAACACACTACTTGTGTCGATGTTTGTCCTGTAGATTGTTTTTATGAAGGAAAAAATATGCTTGTAATTAAACCTGATGAGTGTATAGATTGTGGCGTTTGTGAACCGGAATGTCCAGTTGATGCTATATTTTCAGATACCGAAGAAAATAGTGACAAATGGTTAGAAGTAAATAAAAAATACTCTGAAATCTGGCCAAATATAAGTAAACAAAAAGATCCATTAGCGGATCATGAAAAATTTAAAGATGTAAAAGATAAGTATGAAAAATATTTTAAAGAAAATCTTGAGTAAAAAAAAAATAAAAAAAAATAAAGTTGTAAAAAAAGAGAAAAAATTAAAAAAAAACCTTTCTGATTCTAGCAGAAAAAAAAAAGTAAAAGATAAAAAAATTCATAAAGATATTAAAACTAAAAAAAAACTAATTAAAAAAAATATAAATAAAGAAAAAAAAATAGAAAGTAAAAATGAGGCTTTAAGAATTTCAAAAAATAATGAACAAAAACCAGAAATAAAAAAAATAAAAAAACAAGAAACTGAAAAAAAACAATATAAAGTAAAAGATCATGTTGTTTATCCAAAACACGGCGTAGGTCAAATTAATGAAATTAAAAAAATTAATATTGGTGGAATAGATGTTGAAGCTTATGTTTTAAAATTTGAAAAAGATAAAGCTAGTGGAATGGTTCCAGTAAACAAACAATTGCACTTAAGGCCACTTGCTACAATCAATCAAGTAAATAAATGCATAAGTATTTTAAAAAGTAAGCCAAAAATTAAAAGATCAATGTGGAGTAGAAGAGCACAAGAATATGAAAGTAAAATTTCATCAGGAAAAATTTATGATTTAGCTGAAGTTGTAAGAGACTTAAATAAAGGTGATGATCTAATGATAGATCAATCTTATAGTGAAAGACAGCTTTTTGAAAAAGCCTATGACAGATTAATATCTGAATTTCAAATAGTACTGAATGCTAATTTAGAAATTACTCAAAAAAAAATTGATAAAGCTTTAAAGAGAAATTTAGAAAAACAAATTCAGAAAATAGAAAAAACAGATCCTAATCAAAACTTAGCAGAAACAGAAACACCACAATAAAAAAACGCTTCCCACGCAAGCGCCATGGGAAGCGTTCTTTAAAAAGAATTGTAACTATCTTCTTCTTCTTTTTTTAGCTTTTTTCTTAGCTTTTTTCTTAGTCTTCTTCGCAGCTTTTTTTCTTCTTTTAGCCATCTTTAGCTCCCTTTTTTATTAACGAATCTTTTTGATTCGTTTAGTTACCTTTTTTTATTTTTTTTGAATAGTTATGTCAAATCTTTAATTAT
>JBJLDH010000013.1:0-21404 GCA_045567255.1 Candidatus Pelagibacter sp.
CATGTGATGGATTTTTAAACAACTCTTCAGTTTTTGAAACCTCACAAAGTTTTCCATTTTTTAATACTGCTATTCGATCACACATTTGTCTTACCACTGGTAAATCATGACTAATGAATAAAATTGTCAGATTTAATTGCTCTTGTAAATCTTTCAATAAATTTAATATTTGTGCTTGAATACTTACGTCTAAAGCAGAAGTTGGCTCATCACATACAAGTAATCTTGGTTGAGTTGCAAGAGCTCTTGCAATTGATATTCTTTGTCTTTGTCCTCCAGAAAATTCATGTGGATAACGTTCTGCAGATTGTTGGGTTAGTTCAACAGATTCTAATAAATCACAAATATAACTATTTAAATCTTTAGAGCTAATTGAAGGGTTATGAAGTTTTATAGGTTCTGAGACTATATCTTTGACTTTTAATCTTCCATTTAAAGATGAATAAGGGTCTTGAAAAATCATTTGAATTTGTTTTCTAAACTTCATCATTTCTTTATTACTTTTAATTTTTGTTATGCAAACATTATCAAAATCAATGTCACCAGTACTTGGACTGTATAAATTAACAATCATTTTTGCTATCGTTGACTTGCCACTTCCACTTTCACCAACTAGTCCAAACGACTCTCCTTCTTTTATATCAAATGATACATCATCAACAGCCATTACAGAATTTTTAGTACTTTCTGTAAAAAAATTATCATCAAAAGTTTTGCTTAAATTTTTAACTTTAACTAAATTCTGATCAACAATTTCTTTTTTAGTCCATCTGTTTAAAATTTTAATATTAGTTTCACCTTCTGTTTTGTTTTGTTTTTCAATAATTTTAAATCTATCTATTTTTTTATTTGTAGGAGGAACTGAACTTACAAGTGCTTTTGTATAAATCTCTTTTGGTTTTGTTAATATTTCTTTCGTAGGTCCTACTTCTACAAGATCTCCACTTTTCATAACAGCAACTCTGCTTGTTGTTTCAGAGATGACACCCATGTCATGAGTAATTAATATAACTGCTAAATTTCTTTCTTTAGTTAATCTTTTAATTAAATCTAAAATCTGTGATTGTATTGAAACATCTAGAGCTGTTGTGGGCTCATCAGCTATAAGTAGCTCAGGTTCACAACAAAGAGCTAAAGAAATAACAACTCTTTGTCTCATTCCACCGGAAAATTGATGTGGATAGTTATTAAATCTATTTTCAGCGTCTTTTATTCCAACTTCTTTTAATAAATTAATAGCTTTATTCTTAGCTTCTTCTGTACTTAATTTTAAATGAGTTTGAATTGTTTCAATTAATTGTTCTCCTATTGTAAGTATAGGATTTAAAGACGTTTGAGGGTCTTGAAAAATAAGACCTATTTTTTTTCCTCTGAGTTTAAGAATATTCTCTGGATTTTCATAAATATCAGTTCCATCTAAAATTATTGATCCACCAGATACTTTGCCGGGCTCATCTATAAGGTTAATTATTGCATTACCAACAGTACTTTTTCCAGATCCAGATTCTCCTACTAGACCAAGTATTTCGCCTTTTTCAACATTTAAATTTATTTTTTTTGCTGCACAAACTGTTTCTCTTCGCATTTCATAATTAACACTTAAATTATTTATCTTTAAAAATGTCATTAATTAAGTTTTGGATTGAGAGTATCTCTCATCCAATCTCCTAAAAGATTAATTGAAAAAGCTAATATTACTAAAAATATTGCTGGAAAAAATGTAATCCACCATTCACCTGAAAATAAAAAATCATTACCTAATCTAATTAGTGTGCCTAATGAAGGTGTTGTAGGAGGAACGCCAACTCCTAGAAAGCTTAAAGTTGCTTCTGCTATTATTGCAAGTGCAAGTCCTATTGTTCCAATTACTAAAATTGGCCTCATTATATTTGGCAAAATATGTTTAAACATAATTATTATATTTGAAACGCCAATAATTGTTGAAGCAGAAACATAATCTTTATTTTTTTCTACCAAAGTCGCAGCTCTTGATACTCTTGCAAACTGTGGCCATTCGGAAATTCCAATTGCAAAAATTAAAACATAAATTGCCATTTCATCGTGTAATTCTCTTGAAATAATTCCACGTGCAATTCCATCAACTAAAAGAGCCATTAAAATACTTGGTACAGTTAACTGTACATCTGTAAATCTCATAACAAACATTTCATATTTTCCACCAAAATATCCCGCACTTAATCCCAACCCTACTCCTAAAACTAAAGCAAATAAAACGGCAGAAAAACCTACAATTAAAGAAATTCGCGATCCATAAAGAATTGTCGCTAACATATCTCTACCTTGACCATCGGTTCCTAAAATAAATTTAGCAAGACCTTCTTCGGTCCATGATGGTGGAGTAAATGCATCCATTAAAGATAATGATGATGGATCAAATGGATTATATGGCGTTACTAATTCAACAAAAAATGAACAAAAGAAAATTATAATTAATATCAAAGTAGAGATTATAGCTGTAGGTGATTTTATAAAACCAAAGTAAATATCACTGTCTTTTATTCTACTTAATATTGTTAAATTTTTATTATCCACTTACTGCCTCCGTTTTAACTCTAATTCTTGGGTCAATGAAATAATATAAAATATCTACTATGAAATTTATCATTACAAAAACAAATGCAATAAAAACTAAATATGCAGACATAATTGGTATATCTACAAATTGAACAGCCTGAATAAATAAAAATCCCATGCCCGGCCATTGAAAAACAGTTTCTGTAATTATTGAAAATGCAATTAAAGTACCAATGTTTATTCCTGCAATTGTAATTACAGGTATCAATCCATTTTTTAATGCATGCTTATAATGAATGCTTTTTTCATTAATACCTCTTGCTCTTGCAAATTTAATATAATCAGTTTGTAATATTTCCATCATTTCTGCCCGAACAAGTCTAATAATATAAGTCATTTGAAAGAGACTAAGAGTTACAGAAGGAAGAATTATAGCTTTAAGTCCAGATAAAGTTAAAAAGCCTGTCGTCCAATAACCAAGACTTACAACTTCACCTCTGCCAAAAGAGGGTAATATTCCCAAAATTACTGCAAATAAATAGATAAATAATATACCAATTACAAATGTAGGCAATGAGACGCCAAGTAAAGAAATGGCTAATATAGCATCACTCAAAAAACCTTTTCGATTTATTCCTGTGTAAACGCCTAATAAAGTTCCAGATATTAATGCAATTAAGGCTGAAACTAAAACGAGCTCGATTGTAGCTGGTAATCTTTCAGATATTAATTCTGAAACAGGTCTTCTTAACTGATATGATATCCCAAATTCTCCTTTTGAGGCATTAAATATAAACCTTGAAAATTGTATATAAATAGGGTCGGTTAATCCCAAAGTTTCTCTTAGTTCTGACCTTTCTTCATCCGATGTTTCTTCACCAACCATATTGTTAATTGGATCCCCAACAAAATTAAAAAGAGAAAAGGAAACAAAAGCTACAACAAGCATAACAATTGCTGATTGAAACAGACGTTTAAAAAAATACTTTATCAATTTTAGAAAAACTTTTTTACAAGCCCTTTAGTTTGATAAAGGGCTTGTAATTAATAGTTTAGTTAAAGCTTGAAAAACGAAATAACGGTTCGTTATTCGGTCTTATTGGAACATTAACATCGCTCTTAGATGCCCAAGAAATTACCTGGTGGTGTAAAGGAAGATATGAAATATCATCTTTTACAATTTTCCAAGCACTTGCTATAGCAGCATTTCTCTTATCTAGGTCAACTTCACCTTCCATTATTCTAATAGCGGCGTCAACATCAGAGTTACTAAAGTTAACTTTATTCCAACTCGCACCAGACTCATATAAATAATGGAAAACATAGTGACTGTCTAAAGTAGGTACTCCCCATCCTAACATATAAAAGTCACCTTGGTTGTCTTTAAGTTCTTTGAAGTGTTTACTTTTAGTTTGAGCAAATAAACTTACTTTAACTCCAATTTTTCCTAACATTCCTACAACAGCTGTACAAATAGCTTCATCATTTACATATCTATCATTTGGACATCTTAGTTCAACTTCAAAACCATTTGGATAACCGGCATCAGCTAATAGTTTTTTTGCTGCATTTACATCGTAAGGTAGTCTTTTATCAAGATCTGTAGTATAACCGTTTACACCTGGAAAAGTTATAATTCCCGCAGGTTCACTTAAGCCTCTCATAACTTTTTTCTTAATAGCCTCTATATCAATTGCTTGATAAAGAGCTTGTCTTACGCCTTTCTTTTTAAATGGGTTATCACCAGTATTACCTGTTCTTAGTTTATCAGCAGCTTGGTCCATTCCAAGAAATATTGTACGCATTTGTGGAGTGCTTTCAACTTTATGTCCAGCTGAAGCTGTAATACGTGCTAAATCTTGTACAGGAGCATCAGTAACTAAATCAATTTCTCCAGATAATAAAGCTGCAACTCGAGTAGCAGCATTTTTAATTGGAAGTAAATGTATTTCAGTTACTTTATTATCCTTCATTGACCCCCACCATTTACTATTTCTTTTGAAAACTGTTTTAGTATTAGGTTCTCTTAAAGTAATTTTAAATGGTCCAGTTCCCATAGCATTAGTAGCTGAGAATGTTTCTTGAGATGCATCCCAATTCTGAGGAACAATTGCAAAATTTTCATTACACCATTCTTTTGACATTATGAAAATATTTGAAAGTTGATTTAAAAGAATTGGATTTGGTTTGCTTGTTTTAATTTGAACTGTGTAACTATCAATTGCTTTAACTCCTGCAATTGTACTAATATATTCTTTAAAATCTGATGTAGGTTGTTTTGCTCTTAATATACTAAACACAACATCTTCTGATGTCATTTTTTGTCCATTAGAAAACTTTACATCTTCTCTTAAATAAAAATACCAAGTATTTTCATCTACAGCTGCCCATTTTGTTGCTAGTTGAGGTCCAATTGACATATCCAATCCTCTAGTAACTAAAGCTTCATAGATTTGTCTTGATACTTGTGTAGTAGGACCTTCATTCTGAGCATGAGGATCTAGTGTTAAACTATCTCCTTGCATAGACCATTTGATAGTTTTTGCAAAAGTTTGTGTTGATGCAAAAACAAATAAAAATGCCAATAAAATTCTTAGCAAATTTTTAGATTTCATTTTCCCCTCCTGATTATTTAATTTGAAAATCTAGCCTATTAATGAAGCAAACTAAAGCAATTTATCTAAGTAATTTTTTGAAATTTTCATAAAGAATTTTTGAATATTCGTTCATGTTTAGCATGTTTTTTTTAGCATCTAAATCAAACTTCTCTAAAGCTCCTTCTCCAAGCTGTTTTTCTAAAGCAGACTTATATTCTGGAACGCATCCCCATTCTCCAACTGTAGTATTCTTGATTTCAATATGAAATTGAATTCCATAAGCATGATTTTGATATTTAAATATTTGATATTTTGTTTCGGACGATGAAGCTAATAAGGTTATATCTTCTTTTTTATCTAGTTCTTGAACTTCATATGAATGCCATTGAAGAGATTTTATTTGGTCAGGAAATTGATTAAATAATAAATCTGATTTTCTTTTATCAGAGAAATTTATATTTAACATGCCGATTTCAGGATTTTTTGATTTAACAACTGAACCACCAACTACTTCTCCTAATAACTGACAGCCTAAACAAAAACCTAAATAAGGTTTTTTAAAATCAACGACAAATTCTTTAATTTTTTTTTTTTCTTCAATTAACCATGGATAATCTTTTTCCATCCAAGTATCCATTGGTCCACCCATACAAAGCATTGCATCATATTTTGATAAATCTTTAGGAATTTTTTCTCCTTCGTCTAACTCTATTGTTGTTAATTCAAATTTATCTTTTATCATTAAATCTTTAATATAACCTGGATCTTCAATATTAATATGTTGAAGAATTATAACTTTCATTTTTAAGCTACAGGTTTTAAAAGTTTTAAAAATTTTTTATGAATTATTTTATTTGATGAAATCAGAACGCTACCAGCATTCTTTGCATCTCTGTTGTTCCAAGTGGAAGCAATTCCACCTGAAGCTTTTATAATTGGAATAAGTGGATGAATATCCCAAATTTTATTTTGACATTGAAGGACTACATCTATCCTTCCTTCACACAAATGTGCATAACTTAATGCATCAAAGCAAGGAAATTGCATAAGTTTTAAAACCTTTGGAATTTTTTTTTGTTTATTTAATGAAAGCCAGCCATGAAATGCTCCTGATACTTTCATTGTTTTTAAACTAGCTTTTTTATTTACACTTATTTTTGTCTTTTTGTAATTTTCAACGACATAGGCTTTATCAATTGAATCATTATAGTAATATTTTTTTAATTTAGGAAAATTAGCTAATCCGAATATTGGTTTTCCTTTATAATTTAAAGAAATCAAATTACTCCAAGTAGGGTTACCAATTACAAATGATCGTGTTCCATCAATTGGATCTATTATCCAAGTGAAATCACTTTTTACTTTTTTATGACCATATTCTTCACCTATGATTTCATGATTTGGAAACTTTGTATTAATTTTTGATCTAATAAATCTTTCAAAAGCGACATCAGCAGTTGTAACAGGATCATATCCTTTACCTTTCAACTTGTTATTAACTTTAAATTTTTTGTTTAACTTCCTGTAGTAATATTTTGTTAAGTCTCTAGCTAAGCTATTTAAAAATCTAGGAAATTCTTTATTTTTTAAATTTTTTTCTTCTGACATCTGGCTTGAAATACAATGTTATTTATCTTGATTAAAGACAAAATTTGAATAATTCTTAATTTGTTTATGAAAATAGAAGTGGATAGCAATAAAGTATTATTTAATAATGGCTCTTCTATTCAAGAAATACACCCATTTTGGTTGAGAGAAAGAGTTGATGGAGAAGAATATTTAGACAAAGGAACTCAACAAAGATTGTTTGATCCATCCTCGATGAACAGCGAAGTATTAATTGAAAAAGCAGTAATAAATGATGGATTTCTTGAAATTATTTTTAATGATGGTGTAAATTTAAAACTTACTATAGATAGCATAACTTCTGAATTTTCAAAAAAAGATACTGTAGTAAAATCAATTAATAAAATTAAATGGGACTCAAGTTTAGAAAAGATAAAAAATTTTAATTTTAATGAAAATTTTTTTGAATCTAAAGAGATGTATGATTTGTTAGTTTCTTTTTATGAATACGGTTTTGTTATAATAAAAAATGTACCAACTGAAAATAATTTTATAGTTAATTTTGCCAATTCAATCGGTAGCGTTAGAAGAACAAATTTTGGAGAACATTTTAATGTGAGATCAAAGTCAAATCCGAATGATCTTGCTTATACAACTTTGCATTTAACTCCGCATACTGATAACCCTTATCGAAATCCTGTGCCTTGTATTCAACTATTACATTGTATTGAAAATGAAGTTAAAGGAGGTTTTTCAACACTTGTGGACGGATATACAGTGACTGAAAATCTTAAAAAAAATGATCCAGAATTTTATAAAATTCTTTCTGAAGTGAAAGTTAGATTTAAATTTACTGACAAAAATGTAGTGTTGGAAGATTGGTCTGAATTAATTCATTTAGATGATAATAAAGAATTTAAACAAGTAAGATTTAGCCCAAGATTAGATTATGTTCCAATTTTAGAAAAAAATAAGTTAGATTTATATTATAAAGCTAGAAAAAAATTATCTGATTTATATAACGCTGAAACAAATAGAATAGAATTTAAGTTAGCTACAAAAGATCTTATAATGATGGATAATTACAGAGTTTTGCACGGAAGAACAAAATTTAATCCACAGGAAGGTAATAGATTTTTACAAGGTTGCTATATTGATTTTGATAGCACAGAAGGTAAATTAAGATACTTAAAAAGAAAATTTAAAATCTAAAATAAAGTATCAATCTTTGCTTCAGCTTCTTTAATTGATTTCTTATAATCGATTGCCATTTGATCAGCGGCAATTATTTCAATTTTTTGTATCCCAAAAAAATTTAACATATGAATTAACCACGGAGTCAAAAAATCATCTTCTCCTTGTATTTTTGTTCCTCCAGACGTTATTACTAGATATACTTGCTTATCTTCTAGCAAACCTATTCTTCTTCCATCTTCATTATATTTAAAAGTCATTTTAACTCTTGCTGCTAAATCCGCCCAAGCCTTTAATGTGGCTGGTGGACCAAAGTTATAAATTGGAACAGAAATAATTATGACATCACTCTCTTTTAATTCCATTACTAACTTATCTGATAATTCAAACATTTTTTTATGTTGATCTGTTTGGCTTTCTTCAGGAATCTTCATCCCTGACTCGGTTAATCCTGATACAAACAACATTTCATTATCTAAATCTCTATATACTAAATCATCTTCAGGTTTCTTAATTTTATTTAATAACTTTTTTGCCAGTGATCTAGAAGTTGAGCCTTCTTTTCTTGCGCTACAATCGATCTGGTAAATTTTCATAAATTATCCTATATTTTGTAATACCGGAATGTACTTTAATAAATAAAATCCTAATGCTTGTAGTTGATTTGTAATCATAAGTATACCAGTCAATAACAACAAAGCTCCACCTGATTTCTGTATAACATTCATTTTAGATTTTATATTTTTTGAGAAAATTAAAAATTTTTGAATTAAATATCCAGATAAAACAAAAGGAATTGCAAGACCTAAAGAATAAAAAACTAATAAAAGAATCCCTCTATTTAAATTTTGTTCTGTTGATGCAAGGGCTAAAATAGAACCAAGAATAGGTCCTATACATGGCGTCCATCCAAAGCCAAATGCCATACCAACTAGTAAAGAACTAAAAATACCTGATTTTTTTTCTGTATAAATTTTTTTTTCATAATTTAAAAAATTTAAATTAATTAATCCCAGTATATGTAATGAAAATATAATTATAATAGTTCCTGATGCTATCCTTAATTCATAGGAATTTTCTAAAATAATTGATCCTAAAAATGATGCGGTAGCACCAAAAGAAATAAATACAATTGAAAATCCAATCGCAAACAATATAATAGGAAAAATCTTAACAGTTTTTTTCTCTATAAGTTCATTCAATGAACTGCCTGAAATATAAGATATATACCCTGGGATAAGTGGCAACACGCAGGGTGATAAAAAACTAATTAATCCAGCTCCAAATGCAATAAATAGCTCTATCATCTAGCCTGTATTTTTCATTGCAGCTGAAATTCCTGCTATTGAAGTCATTAATGCATCATCAAGATGTTTTTTTTCTACTGTTTTATATTTATTTCGAGAAAGCTTACTCATTGTAACAGCTTGTATGATATTCAATACTTCTGAATAAATATTTCTCACAATAACCGATGTTCTAAATTCTTTTCTAGCTTTAATAATTTCTTTTGGAGTTATTTGTTTGTTCAGTTTTTTTATTTCATTAAATTGAAATCTTAGTTTTTTTCCAACTTTCTTTAATTTATAATCTGCTAAATTATCTTCATAGATTTTGGAAATCTCTGGATCAGCTTTTGATATTACCATATCTAATATATCCATCATAGAGTTAAAGAATGGCCAATCTTTTTCCATTTTAATTAAAGTTTTTTTAAATTTAGCCATAGAAGAATATCTTAGTGCCTTAGAGCTTCCAAGCCACGATGGCAACATCAATCTAATTTGTGTCCAAGCAAATACCCAGGGTATTGCTCTTAAACTTTGAATATTATCTACATTTTTTCTTTTTGATGGTCTTGAACCTATTGATAATTTTCCTAAAGAAATGTGAGGAGTTACAGTTTTAAAATATCTAATAAAATCAGAATTTTCATTTATATTTTTTCTGTATGAATTGGTTGATATTTCTGACATTTTTTCAATCAAATTTCTCCATTCTTTTTTTGGATAAGGTGGTGGAGTTAAGGTAGCTTGCATAACGGCTCCTATATAGCTACAAAGATTATATTTAGCCATTGGTTCATATCCATATTTTTGTTGTATTACTTCACCCTGATCTGTGATTCTAATTTTTCCATTTACTGAATTTGGTGGTTGAGATCTCAAAGTCGCTTGAATAGGACCTCCTCCTCGGCCAGCAGATCCTCCACGACCATGAAAAAAGGTAACCTTAACTTTGTATTTTTTTGCTAATTTTATAATTTCTTCTTGGGCTTTATATTGATGCCAACTTGCAGACAGCTTTCCTGCATCTTTACTTGAATCTGAATAACCAATC
Source organism: Candidatus Pelagibacter sp. (assembly GCA_045567255.1). GTDB lineage: Bacteria > Pseudomonadota > Alphaproteobacteria > Pelagibacterales > Pelagibacteraceae > Pelagibacter. The sequence goes on from JBJLDH010000013.1 coordinate 10,233, forward strand.
ATTACTTCTTGTTCGTAATTAATTAATTTTCTATACCAATTTAATGAAAATAATTTTTTCATTATAGACCTGGCATTTATTAAATCATCTAAAGTTTCAAAAAGTGGTACGACTCTAAGAGAGTATTTAATTTTTGCTTCCTTTTGAAGAAATGCTACAGACAAAATATCTGATACTGATGATGTCATAGAAATTACATAAGCGCCTAAACATTCTTTTGGTTCATCTGATATTATTTTAAATGTTGACCACACTTCTTGATTTTCTTTATTTTTAAATGAAAATTTATTTATGATATTTATTTTTGATATAATTTTCGATGATAAAAATTTTATTTTTTTATTTTCATCCCATTTATTGTAATTAATTTTATATTTTCTTTTTAAAAATTCAGAAATTAATTGTGAATGCCTTGATGACTCTTGTCTGATATCTAGTCTTGCCAAATTAATTCCAAAACATTTAACTCTTCTCATTAAATCTAATAAATCTCCACTAGCAATATTTTCGTTTTGGTTTTCTTCTAAAGATTCTCTGACTACCCTTAACGGTTTTAAAATTTCTTCTCTATTAGATAATAATTTTTTTTGATCTAATGGTTTTTTTTCAGTTAAATGTTGTTCTATTAATTTATGAGTTAGACGTATTTTATTTCTTAGAGGTCTTAAATAAACTCTGTAGGGTTCAAAAGTTTTTCCAGTTTTCTTTATTATTTTCTTTGAGCACTTGTCTATGGATAAAGATCTAATTAATTTTGTTAATTCTTTTTCATATAATTTTGCAGCTTCCCATCTTGATAATAAAATTACTTCTTTTGTAACTTTAGCTGTAACATTTGGATTTCCATCTCTATCTCCTCCCATCCATGATCCAAATTCAATTGGATTAAAATTTTTTGGTAAACTTTTCCCTATATTTTTTACAAAAATATCATTTAACCTTCTGTAAACTTTTGGAATGGTTTCCCATAAACTATCTTCGATGATTGCAAGCCCCCATCTAGCTTCATCTGAAGGCGTGGGTCTAGTTCTTTTCAATTCATCAGTATTCCATATTATTGAAAATTCATCATATAATTTTTTATCCAAAAGTTTTATTTTTGAGGGGAATTTTTTTATTAGATCTCTTTGCTCTAATATTTCGGTAATTTTGTGATATTTTAGTATTAAAGTTCTTCTTTTTACTTCCGTTGGGTGTGCTGTTAAAACAATTCCTATATTTAGATTTTTTGCAATATCATAGATTTTATTATTTGTAATTTTTCTATTCTTAAAAAAACCTTCAAATATTTCTTCGATAAATATATTTTTATTACTATCAAATTGACTTTTATTTTCATATTCATCGAGTTTTCGAGCACCATCTATAGATTCAGCTATATTAATAAAATTCATAAAATGTGTGAAAGCTCTTGTTAACTTAAATAAATTGATTGGACTTAATTTTTTTATTTTATTTGAAAGATTTTTATATGTTTTTTTTTTATCAGTATTTGCTGTATTTGCCTTAGATAAACGTCGAACATCCTCAACTATTTTGAAAAAATTTTTTCCTTCTTGCTTTTTTATTACATTTCCTAAAATGTTTCCTAAATATCTAACATCATCTCTAAGCGACTTTGTTGGAATTCTTTCGTAATAAAGATCTCTTTTTATCATAAATTATATTGCTATTATTTTAGATTTTTGTTCTCCCAAATTATCAATGTTTAATTTTAATTCATCACCTTCTTTTAAAAATTGTTGAGGTTTCATTCCCATTCCTACCCCAGGAGGTGTTCCTGTCGTAATTATATCGCCAGCTTGTAAAGACATAAATTTACTTACATAAGAAATAATTTTCTCTACATTAAAGACCATGGTGCTTGTGTTGCCAGTTTGCATTCTTTTTCCATTTAAATCTAGACTCATACTAAGATTGTTTACATCTTTTATTTCATCTTTAGTTACAAGGTAAGGTCCAACGGGACCATAAGTATCATGTGATTTACCTTTTACCCATTGTCCCATTTTTTCGATTTGCCATTCTCTTTCACTTACATCATTTACCAAACAATATCCCAGTATATGATCTTGTGATTTTTTTTCTGAAATATGTTTAGCTTCTTTGCCAATAATTACACCCAATTCTACTTCCCAATCTAATTTTTTAGAACCAGATACAATTTCAATATTATCGTTAGGGCCACAAATTGAACTTGTAGCCTTCATAAATATAATGGGCTCTGTTGGCACTTTAGATCCTGTTTCTGCTGCATGGTCAGAATAATTTAAACCTATTGCTATAAATTTTCCTGGCTTACTAACACAAGAACCTATTCTTTCTTTATTAGAAATTTCTGGAAGTTCGCTTAAATTCAAATTATTAATCTTGTCAATCAATAAATCGTTTAATGTTGATGGATTGAAATCTTCAATTATAGAACTTAAATCTCTGATTTTATTTTCCTTATCTAGAATAGCAGGTTTTTCATTTTCTTTATTTCCAACTCTCAATAACTTCATTTATTATATATTTTTTAATTTTGATAATATAGATTTTGCTCCATCATTTATGAAAATTTTATCACTACCGACTGTTACAATTTGAAATCCAATATCAATCATTTTTTTGGCATATTCTGGTGTAGCATTATGTATTCCAGCAACTAAATTATATTTTTTAGCATGTTTTAAGATATTTATAATTTGTTCATAAGTTCGATCTGACTCGGGTTTATCAAAACCTGGTTTTTCCCCTATTGCTAAACTTAAATCAGCTGGTCCAATGTAAACACCATCTATTCCAGGAGTCCCCATTATTTTGTCTAATTCTTGCAAAGCTTGTTTAGTTTCTATCATTGCTATTTTTAAAATTTCATCATTTGCATAGTTTACATAATCCTCTCCTCCATACATAAAGCCTCTTGTAGGACCAAAACTTCTATGTCCTTGGGGAGGATATAGACAAGCTTGAACAAATTTTTCGGCTTCGACTCTATTGTTTACCATTGGACAAATCACTCCGTAAGCTCCAAAATCTAATATTTTCATTATTTGGTCTGGTTCGTTCCAGCTTAATCGAGCCATAGGAACAACTTCGGTAGTTGATATCGCTTGAAATATTTTTAAAGCATCTGAATTGTCTATTGCACCATGTTGCATGTCTAATGTTAATGAGTCCCAGCCTTGGTGAGCCATTGATTCTGCGGAAAATGAACTTGGAATCTCTAACCAGCCATTAATTACAGCTTTTCCTTCTTTAAATATTTGTTTAAGTTTATTTTTTCTCAATTTAACTAACCTTTGATGCCAAGGTGAGTATATTTAACATTTAAATAGTCTTTTATTGCCATAGACCCACCTTCTCTTCCATATCCTGTTTGTTTAATTCCACCAAAAGGTGCTTCTGCAATAGCAACAAAGCCAGTATTAACTGCTACAGTTCCTGTTTCCATTAATTCAGATGCCTTATGGGCTTTTTCCATTGAGTTTGTACAGATATAACTACATAAACCTAATTCATTGTCATTTGCTCTTTCAATAACTTCATCGAAAGATTTAAAAGATAACATTGGAACTAATGGTCCAAATGGTTCTTGTTTCATAATTGTAAAATTATCTTTTACATCATCAAAAACAGTTGGTTCATAATAAAAACCTTTATTAAAACCTGCAGGTCTTTTGCCTCCTATTAAAACTTTAGCTCCTTCCTGTTTTGTTTTTTCAACCAATTCTTCTACTTCATTTAATCTTTTTTCTGTTGTTAAAGGTCCTAGTTGGGTATCGGGATCCATTCCATTGCCAATTTTTAGTTTTTTAGTTTTTTCAATAAATAAATTTACAAAATCATTTTTTTTATTTTCTTGAATATAAAATCTATTAGGAGATATACAAACTTGTCCATTATTTCTAAATTTAGAAGCTATCGCAATATCTGTTGCTTTGTTAAGATCGGCATCATCAAATACTATAAATGGTGAGTGACCACTTAATTCCATTGTAACTCTTTGAACCTTATCAGCAGCTTGCTTTAAAATTAATTTCCCAACTCTTGTCGACCCTGTGAGAGAAATTTTTTTAATAATATCTGAAGAAATTAATTGGGAAGCTATACTTGGTGGATCTCCTGATAAAAGGTTTACTACACCTGGTGGAATTCCAGCTTCTCTACATATATCAACTAGTTCCATAACAACTCCAGGGGTTATTGTATCTGGCTTAATAATTACTGAACAACCAGCGGCTAGTGCAGTTGAAATTTTTCTTGAAGACAAGGTCAATGGAAAGTTCCATGGAGATAAAGCAGCAACAACTCCAATTGGCTGATAATAAACATGTACTCTAGTATCTTCAAATCTACTTTCTACTGTTTGTCCATAAATTCTTTTTGTTTCTTCTGCATTCCATTCAAAAATATCTGCAGATGCTCCTACTTCACCTCTGCCTTCAGTTAATGGTTTTCCAGTTTCTAAGGTCATCCATTTAGCTAGTACATCTTGTTTTGCTCTAATCATGTCTGCTATTCGTCTTAAAATATAAGATCTTTGCCAAGGGGGAGTCTTTTTCCAAACTATCAAACCTTTTTCAGCAGCTTTTAATGCTTTGTCAACATCAGCTGGTGCAGCTTTTGATGCATGACCCAAAACTTCTTCAGTAGCGGGATTTATAACATCATATGTTTCATTCTTTTCAGAAGGTTGCCATTTTCCATTAATAAATTGTCCAAATTTTTCGTACATAAAGTTAATTTAACATGACTACAAATACTGTCTACTATGCAATTTGTTTATTGATTAATTATTCTCGTACAATATTGGAAACATTTTTCCACCTAATTTATCACCGTTTTTATAACCTGCATCTTCCATTGCTTTTCTATAATTATAACTAGTCCAATCACCCACATAGCTAATTTTTGCATCTTCTTTAGCTACCCTTAAAGTATAACGACTTAGTGTTTTGTTTGGTATATGGGAACTAAGAGTTCCATGAAGACATCTCATATCAAATATAATGGCATCTCCAATCTCGCAATTCCACTGTAAAAATTCATATTTATTTTTATTTCCTAAAATATCTGGAGGAAGTTCATATTTTTTCCCATCAATTATACATTCATCTCCTTCAACTTTATGGCCATCTTTAAAAAGTACTCTTAAAAAAAGTTTGTTCCACAAATGAGAACCTTTAACCCAAACTACACCTTCATTTTTTCCAGTAGTCTGTAATGGCAACCAAAGAACACACATGGTTCCTTCCATGTCAAAGTAACTAATATCATGATGGAAGGGAGTTGAAGATTTAGATCCGGCTTCTCTTAAAAACCAATTATCCATTACTAAGTTTATTTTATTAGCTGACATTAATTCTGAAGCTATCCTTGCGTATGGCGAGTTAAAAACAAAGTCTTTAAACTCAGGAACTAAATCCCACGTCCAGTAATCCTCAAAATAAGCAGGAACTCCTTTTTCTATAGTATGAGATTTAAATCTAGGACTTGGGTTTTTTATATCTCTTTCGATACCTTTTTTTAACTTTTCTATCCAATTAATATCAAATTTTTTTTTTAAAAAAATAGCTCCATCTTTATTGAATTGCTCTATTTCCTCTTTTGAAATAAGTTTTCTCATAATAATATCTACCTTGGGACAATATTTTTTTTATTTGCTTTTTTTACTAAATAAATTCCAATTATTACTGCTATCAAAGCTATTAAAACTTTTGGAGTAATTAATTCTTTTAAAAATATATATCCTAAAATTACACCAAATATTGGAATTAAATAAGCTACTTGAGATTGAAAAACTAATCCGTTATTTTTTAAAATTCTAAATCTAAGTAGCCATGCTAGGCCTGTTGCAAATACCCCGAGATAAATAACTGATATTGTTGACTCCATGCTTGGATTTAAATTCCAGGGTTGTTCAACATATGCAGTAATTGGAAACAAAAAAATAGTTGCCCATATTAATATCGAAGCTGTTACGTTTTCATTTTTTTTATTACTTATTTTCATAGTTAACAATCCTCCAATAACATAAAAAGTTGATCCTATTAATATTAAAAGTGCTGATAAAAAGTTTTTATCATTTATTAAAATATTATCAGAAAATAAGAAAACAATTCCTGAAAAACCTACTAAAACACCTAAAACTTTAATAAAATTAATTTTTTCATTATCGGTGAAAAAATGAGCTAACAATGTAGCACTTAGTGGAGTGCTTGCCATTAGAATAGCTGCAAGATTACTTTGAACTTTTTGAACTCCGTAAGCAATTAAAAAAAAAGGTATAACTAAATTTATTATTCCTATGGAAGCAAACCAATACCAATCTTTTGAAAATGCCTCAATTTTTATTTTTTTAAAAAAACATAGGGCAACTAATGGTATGGTTCCAAAAAATATTCTTAAAAAAGCAATTGTAACTGGACCATAAGAATATGTTGCTATTTTAATATTAAAAAATGCAGACGCCCAAATTAAAGCTAAAATCGTTAGGAGAAAATAATCTAGTAACTTTGGCTCTCTCATTTAAACTATATCCTCTTCTTTCCCATTGGTAAGCTTAAGTAGCTGTTTATAAGTAATTTTAAAGATTGAGTGTGGATGTCCTGCCGCTGCATAAATATTTTCAAACCTTGATAAAGACGAATCTACAAGTATTTTTATTTTTTTTAAATGAGCCACGGGAGAAACCCCTCCAATAGAAAAACCAGTTTGGTTTTTAACCTGATTTGCATCTGCCATTGATACATCTTTAATATTTATAATTTTTTTGACTTTATTAAGCGAACAACGTTTGTCACCTGATACCAGGCATAAAATAAAGTTATTATTGGCCCTTAATAATAAACTTTTTACAATTGCTCCAACCTCGCAATTTAGAGATGAAGCGGCATCATTTGCTGTTCTAGCTGAACTTTTTAAAACTTCTATTTTCAAATTTGAGTCAAATTCACTTAAAATTTTGAAAACTCTTACGACTGATTCTTTTTCTAATATATTTTCCATTCAACTAATAATTGTAACAAATTGTGAATTGATAATCTCTTTTCAATTCTTATTTATATATGTAAGAAATGCATAGGTGATATATCAATAATAAACAATATTAATCTATAATTTTTTGATATTAAAAAACTTATAATATTTAATAGGAAAAAAAATGAGCTCAGGAAAAGTACTAAAATTAATGAAGGACAGAGAGATCGAATTTGTTGATCTAAGATTTACTGATCCAAAAGGAAAACTACAACATTTAACTATGGATGCAACTGCAGTTGATGAAGGATTATTAAATGATGGTGTATTTTTTGATGGTTCTTCTATAGCGGGCTGGAAAGCTATAAATGAATCTGATATGATATTAAAACCTGATCTTAATAAAAAAGTTATTGACCCTTTTACATCTCACAATACCTTGGTTTTATTTTGTGATATTTTAGATGCAGTAAAAAAAGATCCTTATGAGAGAGATCCAAGGGGAGTAGCAAAGAAAGCTGAAAATTATTTAAAAAAGACTGGTATAGGTGACAAAGCATATTTTGGGCCAGAACCTGAGTTTTTCGTTTTTGATGATGTAAGAATAAAAAATGAAATGAATGAAACAAGTTTTATTGTTGATAGCTCTGAAGGTCCTTACAATTCCGGAAAAAAATATGAGAATGGAAATATGGGTCATAGACCAGGAATTAAAGGTGGATATTTCCCTGTACCTCCAGTTGATAGTGCTCAAGATATGAGGGGTGAATATCTAAAAGGTTTAAGAGATGTTGGAATTACTGTTGAAAAACATCATCATGAAGTCGCTCCTAGCCAACATGAACTGGGAATGTTATTTGGTACTTTAGTAGATCAAGCAGACAATGTTCAGCTTTACAAATATGTTGTGCAAATGGTTTCACATTCTTTTGGTAAAACAGCAACGTTTATGCCAAAGCCAATTAAAGGAGATAATGGATCTGGAATGCATATTCATCAATCCATTTGGAAAGGAAGTACTCCAGTTTTCTCTGGAAATAAATATTCTGGGTTATCTCAAACTGCCCTGTATTATATAGGTGGAATTTTAAAACATGCTAAGGCAATAAATGCTTTTTCAAATGCTACTACAAATAGCTATAAAAGATTGATACCAGGCTTTGAAGCGCCAGTGCTTTTGGCGTACTCTGCTAGAAATAGATCTGCTTCTTGTAGAATACCTATCACTTTAAATAAAAAAGGTGCAAGATGTGAAATTAGATTTCCAGATGCAGCTGGTAATCCATATTTAACTTTTTCTGCTATGTTGATGGCTGGCTTAGATGGAATAAAAAATAAAATAGATCCAGGTAAATCATTTGATAAAGATTTGTATACACTTACTGAGAAGGAAATAAAAAATATTCCTACTGTTTGTGGGTCTTTAAGAGAAGCAATGGAAAGTCTGGATACTGATAGAAACTTTTTGAAACAAGGGAATGTATTTACTGATGACCAGATTGATGCTTATATAGCTCTAAAATTTGAAGAAATCTATAATCTTGAACATACTCCCCACCCTATAGAGTTTGATATGTATTATAGTTGTTAAAAAAAAATTTAGGACTATTTTTTATTTTTTATTAGTTCACTATCAGCAATTTTTTTCTTATTCACGCCTTCTTTAATGGTGTATTCTAAAGTTCCATTTGCTCCTGCATTAACTGCTTTTCTTTGGGATCTAAATAAAAGTTTTTCCTTGTTGGTTTGAGCAAGTTTTTCTGAATTAGATTGTAAGTGTTTAGTATCTCTCACGAATCTTTATGTATCAGAGTTATGCAATTATTGCAATTCTGATATGCATTTAAATAATATTATATTTTAAAGGACTCTCCACAACCACAACGCTCTGTTTCATTAGGATTATTGAAAGTAAATGATGTTGAAAATTTATCTTTTTTATAGTCCATTTCAGTGCCCAAAAGGTACATAACTGCTGCAGAATCTATAAACACTTTAACACCTTTGTCTTCAATCACTTCGTCATTGGGATTTATTTCTTTTGCATATTCCATTACATATGACATGCCTGCACATCCTCCAGATTTTACCCCAACTCTTACGCCTAAAGAGTTTTTTTCTGATGCAGACATAATTTCTTTAATTCTTTTTGCAGCATCTTCACTAAGTGAAATAATTTGTTTTGTCATAAATTTAATTCTAATTTTGCAGATTCAGACATCATTGATTTATCCCAAGGCGGCTCCCAAACTAAATCAAGATCAACTTTATCTACTTCATCAATTTGTAGTATACTATCTTTAACTTCTTTAGGCAAACTTTCTGCTACAGGGCAATTTGGTGTGGTTAATGTCATTTTTACTTTTACAACTTTTTCTATTACTGAAACATCATAAATTAAACCTAGTTCATAAATATTCACTGGTATTTCAGGGTCATATATTTTTTTTATTTCAGCTATTACTTTTTCTTTTAAGTCCATTCTAAATACTCTCAGTATTAGTTTCTTCTTGTGGTTTATCTATAGCAGATGTTAATGTATGCCAAGATAAAGTTGCACATTTGACTCTCATTGGATATTGCTTTACTCCTGATAAACACATCAACTTTGTCTTATCATCTTCATTCAAAATATTGCAGTTAAGTTGATCTTTTTCTTTAATCATATCTAAAAAATCATTCACGATTTCCTTTACTTCAAATTCTTCTTTTCCTCTAACTAAATCAGTCATTATAGAAGCAGATGCCATTGAAATTGCACAGCCTTGTCCTTCAAAAGAAATATCTTCTACTTTTTTATTTTCATTAAGCTTTAAATAAACATGAACTTTATCTCCACATAAAGGGTTGTGTCCTTTTGCATCCTTATTAAAATTTTCAGTTCTTCTTAGGTTTCTTGGATTCTTTCCATGATCTAAAATAATTTCCTGATATAATTCTTTTAAGTTCATTTTAAATTAAAAATTTTTTTACACTTATTTAAAGATTCATTTAATTGATCAATATCATCTCTGCTATTATAAACGCCAAAAGAAGCTCTTGCAGTTGCAGATAAACCTAATTTATCATGGAGTATTTGGCAGCAATGGTGACCTGCTCTTATAGCTACACCATCCTCATCTAAAATTGTTGCTAAATCATGTGGATGAATTCCTTCAACTGTAAAAGATATTACTCCACCTTTTTTTTTAGGATTTCCAACAATATTAATTAAATTATTTTTTTTTAAAACTTCAATTGAATAATTTAATAAGTCTTTTTCGTGTTTCTCAATATTTTCAATTCCAATTTTTTCTAAAAATTTAATAGACTCATTAAACGCAATCACTTGTGCTGTTGCCATTGTCCCAGCTTCATATTTATTTGGTAAGTCACCATATGAAATTCCTTTTTTTTTTACTTCACCAATCATTCCACCTCCGCCTTGATAAGGTGGTAATTCTTCTAACCATTTCTTTTTAGCATAAAGAATTCCTATACCTGTGGGTCCATACATTTTATGTCCAGAAATTGCATAAAAATCACAATCTAAATCTTGCATATCTAATTTTAAATGGGGAGCACCTTGGCAACCATCAACCAAAACAGGTATTCCTTTTGAATGAGCAAGAGAAACTATTTCTTTAACCGGTAAAATTGCTCCAGTTACATTTGATAAATGAGTTATTCCAATAATTTTTGTTTTATTAGTTATTTTTTTTTCAATACTTTCTAAAGTAACTTCACCATCATCATTTACTTCAGCAAATTCTATATTTATTTTTTTTGATTTTCTTAAAAAATGCCAAGGTACATAATTCGAATGGTGTTCAAGTTCTGTAATCAAAACCTCATCACCTTCATTTAAATATTTTTGACCAAAAGTGTTTGCTACTAAATTTATTGCTTCTGTAGCTCCTTTGGTAAAAACTATCTCATTTTTATCTTTAGCATTAATATACTTTTGAACTGATAATCTTGTGTTTTCATATAAATTAGTTGCAGCTACAGCTAAGTAATGAACACTTCTTCCTACGTTAGAAAATTCCTTTGTATAAAAATCGTATATTCGATCAACAACCATCTTTGGCTTTTGAGCTGAATTAGCGCTATCTAAATAAACTAAATCGTTATTTTGAATTTTATCATCAAAAATTGGAAATTCCTTTTTTATATTTTCTATATTCATTCTTTGACACCAATCATATTCTTAATTAAATTTTTAATCTC
>JBJLDH010000014.1:0-138469 GCA_045567255.1 Candidatus Pelagibacter sp.
GCAGCTTTTTTTCTTCTTTTAGCCATCTTTAGCTCCCTTTTTTATTAACGAATCTTTTTGATTCGTTTAGTTACCTTTTTTTATTTTTTTTGAATAGTTATGTCAAATCTTTAATTATTTTAAATTTTATCTTTAAATTTTTTTTTTTATTTTTTTTTTAATTATAAAAAAAAGTTAAGTAAATTGCGATTAATAAACTGTTTTAAAAAATTAAATTAATAAAGTTTTTCTAATTGATTTTTATATTTTTCTGTAACTTTTTTTCTTTTTACTTTCATTGTTGGTGTTAACAAACCATTTTCTATAGAAAAGTTTTCGTCTATTAATTGAATTTTTTTTATTTTTTCAACCAAAGTTAATTTTTTATTTATTTCTTCAATTAAATTATTAATTTTTTCTTTTTTTTGCAAAAAATCTTTATTAGGTACTACTAAAGCTACTAAATAATTTTTTTTATCTCCATACACCATGCATTGATCGATTTCTGGTTCATTAGTAATCATATTTTCAATTTTTGCTGGAGAAATGTTGTCTCCTCCCGCGCTAACTATTATATCTTTTTTTCGATCAGTAATTTTTAAGTAACCATCATCAGGGTTTATTTCTCCTATGTCTCCTGTGTGAAGCCATCCATTTATAATTACTTTTTCAGTTTCCTCTTTCTTGTTCCAATATCCTAGCATTACATTTTCACCTTTAACTAAAATTTCTCCATCTTCAGCAATTCTGACTTGGTTTCCTTTAAAAGGAGGACCAACAGTTTCTACTTTTATCTTATGTATAGGGTTACAACTTACTACTGGCGATGTTTCAGTTAATCCATAACCTTGAAGAGTGGGTAATCCTACAGAATTCAAAAATTCTCCTATTTTTCTATCTAGGGCTCCTCCACCAGAAACAAAAGCTTTTAAATTTCCACCAAACTGTTTTTTAATTTTTTTTCTAACTAATGCTTCAACTACTAAATTTAACAATTTTTCTGAAAAGGTCATTGTCTGATTTAATAATTTTTTCTTTCCTAATCGAAGAGTTATATCAATTAATTTAGCTTTAAAACCAGTTTGTTTATTTAAGTTGATATTAATTTTATTATAAAGATTTTGATAGAATCTGGGGACAGCTGTCATAATTGTTGGTTTTGCCTCAGATATATTTTCTAAAAGTTTTTCTATTTTTTCAGCATAAAAAACTTTTGCTCCAACTGCTATTTGAGCAAATTGTACACAATGTTCATAGGAATGAGAAAGAGGAAGCCAAGTTAAAAATATTGGTCTTGAATTAAATAATGGTTTCATAATTTCGCAAGCTCCTACAAGATTATTTAAAATACCACCATGACTTAAGATTACTCCTTTTGGATTTCCACCAGTTCCTGAGGTATAAATTATACAAGCGGGTGAAGTTCTTTTTAAATTATTATTTTGAATTTTATCTTTTTCGAATAAATCATTTTTTATAATTTTTTCAAAGTCTAGATATTTTTCTGCAGTATGTAATTGCAAATTATCAACTACATTTTCTATTTTATCTAATATAATAATTTTTTTAATAAAAGTTTTTTCATTTATGGTTTTGTTTAATTTTTTTAACATTTCTTTATTTGAAACAATTATTAAGGCAGGTTTGCAATCTTCAATTAAATACTTATAATCTTCTTCAGTGTATGTTGTATACGCAGGCACTGTAATTCCTCCAGATAACATAATAGCTAAATCAGAAATAAGCCATTCAGGTCTATTCTCTGATACTAAGAGACATCTATCACTTTCTTTTATATTTTCTTTTATAATTTTTGATAACTTAAATATATTTTGTTGTGTTTCTTCCCATGTGTAAGTTTTTTTATTATTTGGATTTAACCAATGAAGAAAAATACTTTTTTTATCTTGTTTTTCTACCTGATAAAAAAATAAATCAATTAAATTATTTAGATTATCTAAATTCATAATTTTTTGGTGGGCAAAGAGAGAATCGAACTCTCACAGTATTGCTACTATTGGATTTTGAGTCCAACGCGTCTACCAGTTCCGCCATTCGCCCAAAGATAATAGATTTCATATAATATAAATAATAGTATTAAAACATGTAATATAATAAAAGAAAATATGTTTAAAGAGTTATACCTTAAAACTATTAAACTAGCAGGACATAAAAGTTCTAAATTCTTTTTAGGAATTATGTCTTTCATAGAAAGTTTCATTTTCCCAATTCCTCCTGATGTTTTAATAATACCAATGACAATAGCCAAAAAAAAAGATTGGATAAAAATTGCATTGATCGCAACGGTTGGGTCTTTGCTTGGTGCATGTTTAGGGTATTTTATTGGATATGTATTTTTTAATGAAATAGGAATTAAAATTTTTGAACTTTATGGTGTCGATAATACCTCTTTTTTTAAAGATAAAATGTCATCTGATGGTGGTACGATTGCATGGATAACTTTATTGGCAATTGCTGGATTTTCACCAATTCCATTTAAATTATTGACAATCACTAGTGGATTTGTGAATTTTAATTTATTTTATTTTATAATTGTCTCATTATTAACGAGGGGTTTAAGATTTTTTTTAGTTGCATTTCTTATTGGAAATTTTGGTACAGCTATGAAAAGAATCTTAGAAAAAAAGTTATTAAAATTTTCTATAATTTTATCTATAGCTTTAATTATATTTGCTTATTTAATTTATAAATTTTTAATAAATTTCATCAACTAATATGAATATATTTTTTAACAAAAAAAAATTTTATCTATTTGTTTTATTTTATTCTTTGTTTGCAATTTTGTTTGCATTATATATTGAGTATGTTTTGGGATATAAACCATGCAAGCTATGTTTGTACCAAAGAATACCTTATGTAATTGCAATTTTTATTAGTTTTATTGGTTATAATTATTTTAAAAACGATAAAATTCTAATTTTAATTATTATAATTTTTTTAATTAGTTTTTTCATTTCAGGTTATCATTATGGCATTGAAAATAATATTTTTGAAGAATTTTCAGGATGCACTAACAAATTTATAGAAATTATCGATAAATCAGAAATATTAAAATCTTTGAATGATATTATTGTAAGTTGCAAAGACGTAAATTTTAAAATTTTTGGAATTTCTTTAGCGGGAATTAATTTATTATTATCTTTATTAATTGTGGCTTATTCTATAAGAACATTAGTATATGAAAAAAACTAATCCCAAAAAAATAGAAGAATTCATAAGAGTAGATCACGCTGGAGAAAGAGGAGCAATTAAAATTTATGAAGGTCAACTACTTGCTTTAAGTACTATAGTTAATAATGAAGATCTAAAAAAAACTATTAAAAATATGAAAGAACATGAAGAAGAGCATTGTAATTTTTTTGAACATGAAATCAAAAAAAGAAATATAAAGCCTACTAAATTACTTCCTTTATGGGATTTGCTTGGTCTTGGGCTCGGTTTTAGTTCAACTATTTTAGGAAAAAAAGCAGCAATGCTATGTACTGCCTCCGTTGAAGAAGTGATTGATGGCCACTATAAAAATCAAATAGATCAAATTGGATCAGACGAACATTATTTAAAAAAAAATATAATAAAATTTAGAGATGACGAGCTACATCATAAAGATATTGCATACAATGAAGGAGCTACTAAAGAAGGTTTTTATACAATAATAGATAAAATTATTAAGACTGGATCAAAGTTAGCAATAAAAATTTCCGAAAAAATCTAGTTAAGCCTCAAGTTCAACATCCCAATATAAATAATCTATCCAACTTTCATGTAAGAAATTTGGTGGAAAATTTTTACCATTTTTATGCAAGTCTTCTGTGGTTGGTTGATAAGGCCATTGATTTAGTGTCATACCTGATTTTTTTAACAGTCTTCCTCCTTTTTGAACATTACAAGATGAACATGCGGTAACGACATTATTCCAATCAGTTTTTCCACCCTTAGATCTTGGCAATAAATGATCAAAAGTTAATTCGTTTTTACTACTGCAATATTGACAGCTAAATTTATCTCTTAAAAAAACATTAAATCTAGTAAAGTTTGGATTAGATTGAGGTCTTATAAAGGATTTAAGTGCAATTACGCTTGGGAGTTTCATGCTAAAAGAAGGACTTCTTATAGTTCTATCATAATAATTTACTATAGATACTCTATCTAAGAAAACTGACTTAATTGAATCTTGCCAACTCCATAATGATAAAGGATAGTAACTTAAAGGTCTATAATCTGCATTTAAAACTAGTGCTGGACACTTTTCTAACGAAACATTTTTATCTAATATCTCAATCATAAAATAATCCTATAATATCTTTTTAATTATATCAAGAATACAAGTACAATATTATAGTTTTATTAATTAATTAAATTTTTTTTAATAAATTTTAAAGCCACACTTGATGCTTCAATTGATACATGATGATCACAATTTTTTATTAATAGTGTTTCAATATTTATTTTATTTCTAATAAAAAAGTCTTTGGCATCTAGCAAGCTACTTGGAGGAACAATCGGATCAAGATCACCATGTACCATTAATATATTAGTTTTTGTTTTTATTCTTGAAGAAAGATCTTTCATATCAATTATTTTTCCTGAAAAACCAACAATACAATTAAAACTTTCGTTTGATGTTAAGCCAACATTTATTGACATCATACAACCTTGACTAAAACCAGATATACAGATTTGAGAATTTTTTAATTTGTATTCTAATTTTACTTCCTCTATATACTGATTTAATTTACTTTCTGCTTTCTTGGACTCATTTAAAATATATTCTGAATCCTCAGTGTTGAGATCAAACCACTGAAAGCCACTCGGATTAATTTTACATATCTCATGAGCATCTGGACATAAAAAAATTGTATTTTTTAAAAATCTTTTCCAATTTAAAGTTAGCATGCTTATATCTTTTCCATCTCCTCCATATCCATGAAGTAAAATTATAGCATTATCTATTTTCTCCTTTTCTTCTGGTTTTACAATGGTGGTATTAAGGCAAAATTTCATAGATGATTAGATAGCCATTTTAGAAATGATTTATTTTCAAAATCTATATAACCAATAACTCTTGCAAATTCATATCCATCTTTATCGATAATAATTGAAGTTGGAACTCCTCGAAGATTAAATACTTTTGCTAAGTTGACACTAGAGCCATAAAAAATTTCCAAATTATTTATGTTTAATTCTTGAAAAAATTCTTTGGATTTTTCTAATTTCTCATCTGCTATATTAATTGGTAAAATCTCTATATCTTTAAATTGTTTTTTTG
Source organism: Candidatus Pelagibacter sp. (assembly GCA_045567255.1). Classification (GTDB taxonomy): domain Bacteria; phylum Pseudomonadota; class Alphaproteobacteria; order Pelagibacterales; family Pelagibacteraceae; genus Pelagibacter. The sequence goes on from JBJLDH010000014.1 coordinate 5,267, forward strand.
ATTTTAGTCGACTTAAATGAGGCATTTCTTCTTTGCAAGGTGCACACCATGTTGCCCAGAAATTAATAATTATTAAATTAGATTGATAACTATCTAAACTTACTTTTTTATTTTTTGAATTAAAAAATTCTAATTTTTCAATTTTTTTCTTTTCTTTATGAATTATAAGATTATTTATATCTGGACGTTCTATTGAATATGCTCCACTAGATGATATTAAGTAATAAAAAAGTACTAAATAAATTAACTTATTATATTTCATATTAAAATATATAATTAATTATCATGAGTAAAAATAAAAACAATAAACCAATTTGGAACACTAGAGTTAAAAACATTTCTACCAACCTTTTTAAAAAGATCGGTGGATCATTATCCATAGATAAAAGATTGTTTAACGAAGATATCACAGCCTCTATAGTTCATGTGGAAATGCTTTTTAAACAAAAAATAATTAATTTCAAAATTAAAAATAAAATTGTCTGGGGGCTAAATAGAATAAAAAATGAAAATATTAAAAAAAAATTTATTTTTAACGAGAATCTTGAAGATATACATATGAATATAGAAAATAGACTTTTTGAATTAATTGGAGAGGATGCTGGATACGTACATACTGCTAGATCAAGAAATGATCAAGTTATTACTGACTTTAAAATTTGGTTAAAAAAAGCAACCGAAGAAATAGTTAAAAATTTAAATCTTACAATTAAGAATATTTTGAATATTGCAAATAAAAATGTTGAAACAATAATGCCAGGCTTTACGCACTTAAAAAATGCACAACCAGTTTCATTTGCACATTATCTTTTAGCTTATATAGAAATGTTCACTAGGGATAAAAAAAAATTTCACAACAATCTTGATAACTTAAATGAAAATCCTCTGGGTGTGGCAGCTTTAACAGGTACTTCTTTTAATATCGATAGATTTTATACAACCAAAAAACTTAAATTTGATAAACCAACAAAAAATTCTATTGATACAGTTTCAGATAGAGATTTTGTTATAGACTTTTTGTATTCTTGTTCTGCATGTTCAATTCATATTTCAAGAATTGCTGAAGAATTTATAATATGGAACTCAGATGCATTTAATTTAATTTCTTTAAACAATAAAATGGTTACCGGATCATCAATTATGCCTCAAAAAAAAAACCCAGATCCATTAGAATTTTTAAGAGGCAAAACAGGAGGGTCTATTGGTAATTTATTTTCAATGTTAACCATATTAAAAGGCCTTCCACTATCGTATTTTAAAGATCTTCAAGACGATAAAGAATTAGCTTTTAAATCTTTCGATCAATTAAAGAACTCTTTAATTATCTTAAATGATGTTTTAAAAAATTTTTCTGCAAATAAAAAAAGAATGCTAGAGCTTGCTAATGAAGGATATATAACTGCAACAGATCTTGCAGATTACATGGTTAGAGAACTAAATTATCCATTTAGAAGAGCCTATTTACAAACTGCTAAAATAATTAACTTTGCTGAAAAAAATAAAAAAAAACTTAATGAACTTAAAATAGAAGAAATAAAAAAAATTGAACCAAGATTAAATATTGACGTTTTTAAAGTTTTTGACCTAAAAAATTCAATAAACTCAAAAACTTCATATGGAGGAACCTCTTTTGTGAATATAAAGAAAATGATAAGAAGTTATAAAAAAAATTTATAATGATAAAAAAAATAATTTTAATAATGATTTGTTTTGTTATTTTGTTCTCTTGTGGAAGAAAGGGAGATCCAAAATACCAAAACAGTCAATCAAAAATCGTTATACATAAGGTATAATGAAGTATATTAATAATAATTTTTTTGTAGAAAAAGTCAGTTCTGAAAGATTAGTAAAAAAATTTGATACACCACTATACTGCTATTCTTACGAGAGACTAAAACAAAATATAAATAACTTTAAATTAAATTTTAGTAAATTAAATCCTTTAATATGTTTTGCTATTAAATCAAATGCTAATTTAAATATTATAAAAGAAATAAAAAAACTTGGATTAGGAGCAGATGTAGTGTCCAAAGGAGAATTAATTCAAGCTTTAAAAGCCGGAATAAATCCAAAAAAAATTGTATTTTCTGGAGTGGGGAAAACTTATTCAGAATTAAAGTATGCAGTCGATAAGCAAATACTTTTAATAAATTCTGAATCAAAAAGTGAAGTAATAGAAATAGAGAAAATTGCAAAATCTAAAAAAAAAATTGTGGATATTGGAATAAGACTTAATCCAAATACTGATGCAAAAACTTTGAAGAAAATTTCTACTGGAAAAAAAGGAGATAAATTCGGAGTTAATGAAAAAACCTTCATTGAATTAGTAAGTTATATAAAAAAATCAAAATACATTAATTTAAGATGTTTAAGTGTTCATATTGGAAGTCAAATTTTTGAAAATAAACCTTATGATAAAATGCTTAAAGTTATAGATAGAATAATTTCAAAAATTAAATTTAAATTTGATTTTATTGACTTGGGTGGTGGAATAGGAATTACTTATAAAAATGATAACAAAAAATTTAATTACACTAATTATAAAAAATCTATTATCAAGTTTTTAGGAAAACATAATAGTAAAATAATTTTTGAACCTGGTAGGTCAATTGTAGGCAATACTGGTATTTTGATTTCAAAAATTATTTATATAAAAGAAAATCAATCAAAAGATTTTATAATTTTAGATGCAGGAATGAATGATTTAATGCGCCCTGCATTATATGGGGCAAAACATAGAATTATTCCTGTAAATAAAACAAAAAAAACTTCAAGTAAAACTTATGAGTTTGTTGGTCCTATATGTGAAAGTAGCGATAAATTCTCATCAATTAAAAAATTTCAAAAATTAAAAGAAAAAGATTTAATAATTATTTGTGATGTTGGGGCTTATGGCTCTTCATTAAGTTCAAACTATAATCTTAGATCAAAACCTGCTGAAATATTGATAAAAGGATCAAATATAATTGTTGCTAAAAAAAGACAAAAGTTAATAGATATTATTTAACCTTTGATTAAAATGATAAAAAAAAGTTTATTTTTATTTTTTTTCTTTTTAGGAATTTTTTCTATTTCTATATTATTCTTACCGACACTTTTAATGCCATCTAAAATTGTATTATTTGGTGGAAAGCTTATGGGATATTGGTCTGAGATTTGCTTAAAAATATTTCTTTCAACAAAAATTATTATTAAAGGTAAAGAAAATATAATTAATAATGATAAGTTTTTCATCGCATCATCGCATCAGTCAATGTTTGAAACTTTTTATTTGCAAACAATTTTTAATTCTCCAATATTTATCCTCAAAAATGAACTTCTACGAATACCTATTTTTGGTTGGTATTTAAAAAAAATTGGATCTATATCAGTTAATAGAAATAAGATTACTAAAGATAATTTAGGTTTTATTGAGAAAATAAAAAAATCAGTTCGAAATTCAAATAGACCAATTTTAATTTTTCCTCAAGCAACAAGGGTTCTTCCAACTGATAGAATTCCATTTAAAAAAGGGGTAGGTAGAATTTATAAAGAGTTAGGCATCAAATGTCTGCCTATAGCAATTAATTCAGGAAATGTGTGGCAGAAAAAAAATATTTTAATATCGAAAAAACCAATTACTATTTCAATCTTAAAACCTATTAATCCAGGAATAGACTCAAATATATTTGTATCTACAATAGAAAAAAATATTTACGATGAACTAGATATTATTGATTAACCTTTCATTGGCATAACCACATAAATGCTGTCAAAATCTGAAGGATCTTTTATTAAAGCTGGCAAACCATTATCTTTTAAATAAATTTCAATTTTTTCTCCATCTAACTGTGATGCAACATCGATTAAGTATCTAGAATTAAAACTAATATCTAGTTCATGATCAAATTTTACAATTAAACTCTCTTTTCCATCTCCACTATTGGTATTGTTTACAGATAGATTAAGAAAATCTTTTGAAAGTTTAAATTTTACACCATCCTTTTTATCTAAAGAAACAGAGGCTACTCTATCAACAGAGTTTAAGAATGATTTTAAATCTATTTCTAATTTTTTCTGATTTTCTTTTGGTATGACCTGAACATAGTTCGGAAATTTTCCATCAATTAATTTAGATATTAAAATACTATTATTAATTTCAAACTTGATTTTTGATTTAATGTTTGAAATTTTTACGTCACCATCAAAATCCTCAAGAATTGAACATAGTTGAAATATTGTTTTTTTTGGAAGAATTACTGGTTCAAATTGAATTTTATTCTTTAATCTTATTTTTGAAATTGACATTCTATGACTATCCGTGGCTACAGCTGTTAAAAATACTTTATCTTCTATTTCTGTTTGATGTAAAAAAATTCCACTTAAATAATGTCTTGTTTCATCGTTAGAAATCGAAAATTTACATTTATTTAATAGTTTTAGTAATTCTTTTGATTTAATTATGAATTCATTTGAATTAAAATTTTCATCAGTTAAAGGGAAATCTGATGCATTAATACAATTTAGATTAAAAATAGATTTTTCTGACTCTAGCTGTAGCTTACTATCACTCGTATTTGAAAAGTTTATTTTTTTCCCTGAAGAAAACTTTCTTATAATATCGTACATTATTGATGAAGAGGTTGTTGTTTTTCCTTCTTCTAATATTTCAATATTCAAAACTTGTTGAATAAAAATTATATCTAAATCAGTTGCTGTAATTGTCAGTTTTCCATTACTAACATCTAATAAAACATTTGAAAGTATTGGTAGTGTACTTCTTTTTTCAATAACTCCCTGACAATAACTCAAAGATTTTTGAAGATCTTGTTGATTTACACTAAACTTCATTTTCTTTATTATATAAAATCTTATTTTTTAAACTATCAATATTTATATTTAATTCGTTATCCTCTTTCCTTAGTTTATCAATTGTCTTAACAGAATGAATTACAGTGGTATGATCTCTATTTGAAAAAGCTCTACCTATTTCTGGTAAAGATTTAGAAGTTAACATTTTTGACAAATAAATTGCAGTTTGTCTTGGTCTGACAAGATATCTTGAACGTCTTGGTGAAAGCATTTCATTCTTACTAATCTTAAAATATTTACATACAGTTGTCTGTATAAAGTCAATTGTCACTTTATTTTCTGATAAATTAAGTAGATCTTTTAGTATAACCCTTACTTCAGACAAATTTGGAACTTTGTTGTAAATTCTTGAGAATGAAACAATTCTATTTAATGCTCCAACTAGTTCTCTAATACTTGTTCTAATTTCTCTACTAATAAATTCCTGTATTTCTTTAGTAATTATTAGTTGACTTGAATAGAATAAAGCAAGTTCCTCGGTTTTAGACTTAATAATTTTATATCTTAATTCATAATCAGGATTTTGAATATCAACAACTAAACCACCAGAAAATCTGGATTTAATTCTTTCCTGTATCCTAGATAATTTATTTGGAGGTCTATCAGAAGAAACTATTATTTGAGATCCTTTTTCAATTAAAGCATTAAATGTATGAAAAAATTCTTCTTGCATGGCTTCTTTTCCATTCATAAATTGAATATCATCAATTAGTAAAATATCAGTATTTCTAAAATATTCTTTAAATTTAACCATTTCATTTGATTTTATTGACTTTACAAATTGATACATAAATCGTTCTGCAGAAATAAACATTACCTTATTTTTTTCTTTTAAACTTAAACCTATAGAATTTAATAAATGAGTCTTACCCATTCCAACACCTCCATATATATAGAGAGGGTTGTAGTGTGAAACATCTTGAGAAACTTTTTTGGAAGCTTCAAAAGCAAGTTTGTTGCTAGATCCAGTTATAAAATTATCAAAATTTTTATTTGGATCAATTCTATTGTATTGAAGAAAAGAATTTTTAATAAAAGATACATTGTCTTTAATAAAATCTTCATTATTTATTTTTAAATCTTTTTCAAAATTTTCATTTTTTTTAAAATTTTGATCCTCAATTACAAATTCTATTCTCATTATATTTTTTTTATATTCTTTAATAATTTGTAATATTTGATCCAAATATCTAGATGTTATCCAATCTCTTATAAATCTAGTTGATACAGATATTAAAACATAATTGTTAAATTCTTCAATTAATTCAATTTTTTTTAACCAACTTTCAAAAATATCCTTTCCAAGTTTTTCCTTCATATTTGATTGTATTTTTTTCCAATCAATTTTTTTTTCAATTTCAATGTTAGAATTTTGTAAATTATTTTTCATGAGGAATTTCACTTAAGACCTATAAATATTTATTGCAATAAGTTTATTTGAAAAAATAAAAAAAAATAAAATTTATGATTGTATAAATTTTTAATTGAAATTTTTTAAATCTAAAGTAGAAAAAATTTAGTAAATTTTTATTTACTAAATAAATAATTTTTCTACATCTTGTGTTAAAAAAAAAAAAAGATTTAGATATTGTTGTTATATATTTTTAATAACCTTATGGGTTGTAATTAATAAATTAAAATATTTATAAAAAATAAATTATATTTTAACTACTTAAAGTTGTTTTAAGAGAATTAATTTTTCTAGTTATTCGTGAAACATTTCTTGCGGCGTTTTGTTTCTTGATTACACCAGTCTTTGCAATTTTCATCAACTCAGAATTTAATTTTGGTAAATATGCTAAAGCTTCTTTTTTATCATTTTTATCAATAAGAGTATTCATTCTTTTTAAAGATAATCTAAATTTACTTTTTCTTGATTTATTAACATCAGTTTGTCTAGAAATCCTTCGAACACGTTTAATTGCTGATTTTGTATTTGCCATAGACGCGATTATATATATTGAGAATTTATACTGGTCAATAGAATAATATTTTATTTTTGACAATAATTACAAAAGAAACTTGATCTATTAGATATAATAATTTTTTTTATAATCCCTCTACACTTAGGTTTTAAGCAATTTAAATTTTCTCTTTGATATACTTTAAAATCTTTTTGAAAATTACCCATTTTTCCATTTATATTTTGAAAATTTCGTATAGTTGATCCTCCTTTTTTTATTGCTTTTTTTAAAATTAATTTTGAATATATTATTATTTTTTCACATTCTTTTTTTGTTATACTTTTTGCATTTCTTAAAGGATTGATTTTAGACTTAAATAAAATTTCACTTGCATATATATTGCCTATTCCTGAAATAAATTTTTGATCTAATAAAAAATTTTTTATATTTTTTTCTTTTCTTTTAAAATAATTAAAAATGTATTCAACATTAAATAAAGAGGAAAATGGCTCAGGCCCAAAATGACTAAATTTTTCAGATAATTCAATTTTATTGTTAAAAGTTAAAAAATATCCGAACCTTCTTGGATCATTATAAATAAATTTAATTTTATCAAAGTGGATTTCAACATGATTATGTGTTTTAGGTAATACTGGTGAATTGTAAAAACTTGTATTTGTAAAAGAATTTTCTTTGTTGATGTCTACTAAATGAATTGTTCCTGACATACCTAGATGTATTATAATACCTTCTGCATTTTCAAAAGTAATTATTAAATATTTTGAAAATCGATCAATTTTTTTAATTCTTTTTTTTAAAATATGTTTTTTAAAGTTTGGATGAATCATAAACCTTAAATTTCTATTTTTTACTAGTACTTTTTGAATAATCTTATTTTTGACTTTTTTTTCTAAGGATTGTTTAACTATTTCTACTTCTGGCAATTCTGGCATTTAATACTATATTAATCTTAAATTATTATTTTTATGCAACAATATCTCCAAAATGAAGAAGGGCTAGTAGAAAATGTATTCAACAAAGTCTATGATAAATATGATCTCATGAATGATTTTATGTCTTTTGGCATTCATAGAATTTGGAAAAAAAATCTCTTAACTTGGATGAATCCTTCTTCAAATAAAACACTTGTGGACGTTGCTTGTGGTACTGGAGATATTGGTAAATTATATCTAGATTTTACAAATAAAGATGATGAAATATTTTGTATTGATCCAAATAAAGGAATGATCGAAAAAGGTAAAAAAAAGCTTAAAAAATATAAGAATATTAAATGGTTAATTAATTCTGCAGAAAAATTATCCTTAAAAAATAACTCATGTGATTATTACACTATTAGTTTTGGACTAAGAAATACTAAAAGTTTAAATAAAGCCTTATCAGAAGCTTATAGAGTCTTAAGGCCAGGTGGTAGATATTTATGCTTAGAATTTTCTAAAATACAAAACTCAAATTTAGAATTTATTTATAAATATTATTCAAAATTAATTCCAAGTATAGGAAAAGCCATAGTTGGAGAAAAAGAACCGTATGAGTATCTTACAAAAAGTATAGATGAATTTATAAATCAAGATGAACTAATTTATTTAATGGAGAATAATAATTTTCAAAATTGTAGTTACAGAAATTTATCTGGAGGTATAGTTGCTATTCATTCTGGTTGGAAAATATAATGATTAAAAGATTATATGTATTATTTAAATTAGGAAGAAAACTGGCAAAGTCTGATGCATTAAAAATAACAGCACAATTTAATGAAGTTCCACTAATCATTAAAATACTTTTTAAAATAATTGGATTTTCTTTTTCAAAAAAAAATGAATTAGTTCAAACAGAAAGTGAAGAACAAAAACTTTCTAATTCTTTACAATCAATGGGTACAACTTTCATCAAACTTGGACAATTTTTAGCAACAAGACCAGACATTATTGGAGAAGACTTATCTAAACAATTAGAAATGTTGCAGGATAAACTGCCACCTTTTCCATTATCAGAAGCAAAAGAGATGATCAAAAAAGATTTGGGAAATGAATTATATGACTCAATTATTAATTTGAGCAAACCAATTGCAGCCGCATCTATAGCTCAAGTTCATAAAGCTCAAATTAATGATAATGGAATAATAAAAGATGTAGCTATAAAAATATTAAGACCAAATATTAAAAAAGAATTTAATGAAGAAATTGATGCACTTATGCTTTTAGCTTTTATTGTAGAATCATTAATAAAAAAAACAAAAAGATTAAAATTGGTTGAAGTTGTTTTTTTATTAAAAGAAATAACAAATCTGGAAATGGATCTAAGATTTGAGGCAGCTGCAGCCAATGAATATTCTGATAATACAAAAAATGATGCAGGATTTAAAGTTCCTAAAATCTATTGGAATTTTACAAGTGAAAATGTGATGGTACTCGATTGGATTGATGGAATTTCTATTAGAGAAACTGAAGAACTGATAAAAAGAAATATTAATACAAAAAAATTAGCTTCAGATATAATTCAACATTTTTTAAGACATGCAATTAGAGATGGATTTTTCCATGCTGATATGCATCAAGGTAACATCTTTATTGATAATAGTGGTCAAATTGTTCCAATAGATTTTGGGATTATGGGAAGGTTGGATAAATTAAGTCAAAGATTTTTAGCTGAAATATTATTTGGATTTATTCAAAGAGACTATAAAAAAGTAGCTGAAGTACATCTTTCAGCGGGTTTGGTTCCAAAAGAAGTTCATATTAATGATTTAGCACAAGCACTAAGATCTATTGGAGAACCAATTTTCGGTCAATCAGTTAAAGACATTTCGGGAGGTAAGCTACTTAAACAGCTTTTTGATGTTACCGAAAAATTTAATATGCAAACTCAACCTCAATTACTCATGCTACAAAAAACTATGGTTGTTGTAGAAGGGGTTGCCAGAAAATTAAATCCTGAAACGAATATTTGGGAAACTTCAAAACCTGTTTTAGAAAAATGGTTGAGAGAAACTAAAGATCCTATAAATGCAATTAATGATACATTTAAAGACTCGGTAGATGTAATAAAAAAACTTCCTAATTTGCCTGAAGTAATGGATAAAGCTAATCAAGCTTTAACTTTTTTAGCTAATGGTCAAATTCCACAAAATTCAAGCTCTTTTAATGAGCTAAATCTTAAAAAATTAGAAATGATTACATTTAGAAATCAAACAATTATTGGTTTATTATCGCTTGTAATTCTAAGTTTATTAGTATTTTAATTCGCACGATGATTAATTTATTAAACAAAAAAATTCTATTAGTTATATGTGGAGGCATATCAGCTTATAAAAGCTTAGAGGTTATTAGAAGTTTAAAAAAAAGTAATGCACAAGTTAAAACCATATTAACAAAAAGTGCTAAAGAATTTGTAACACCTTTGTCTATAACATCTCTTTCCCAAGAAAAAGTTTATGACGATATTTTCAGTGTTGAAAATGAATCCGAAATGGATCATATTTCTTTATCAAGATGGGCTGACCTAATTTTAGTAGCACCTATAACAGCAAACACTATTTCAAAATTAAGCTCAGGTGCGTCCGATGATCTTGCTTCAACAGTAATTTTAGCATCAGATAAAGAAATATATATAGCCCCAGCAATGAATGTAAGAATGTGGGAACACCCATCAATGAAAGAAAATATAAATAAATTAAAAAAATATGGATATAAAATTATTGGTCCAGATATAGGAGATATGGCATGTGGTGAATTTGGTAAAGGAAAAATGTCTGAACCAAATGAAATTATAAAACAAATTGAATTGTATTTTAAAAATAAAAAAAATAATAAAAAATTCAAAGCCTTGGTAACGGCTGGTCCAACTAGAGAATATATAGACCCTGTTAGATTTATAAGCAATAAATCTAGTGGAAAACAAGGTTATGAAATTGCAAAATCATTTAGAGATAACGGTTTTGAAACAACCCTTATTTCAGGTCAAACCAATTTAGATCCAATATCTGGATTAAATTTTATAAAAGTTGAAACAGCAGAAGATATGTTCAATCAAACAATAAAAAATTTACCAGCAGATGTTGCAATATTTACTGCTGCAGTAGCAGATTACAAAGTTAGTAATTATAAAAATAAAAAAATAAAAAAGAAAGAAAGTCTTAATATATCTTTAGAGAAAAATATTGATATTTTAAATAATATTTCTAAACACAATTCATTAAGACCAAAGCTAACGATTGGTTTTGCAGCAGAAACAAACGATATAGTTGATAATTCATTAAGGAAATTAAAAGAAAAAAACTGTGATTGGATTATAGCAAATGATGTTTCAGATAATTCAATTGGATTTGACTCGGATGAAAATCAAATTTCAATTTTTTATAAAGATAAAAAAAATGAAAATTTAAAAAAGATGAGTAAATCATTAGTTGCATCCGAAATTGTTAATAGAGTTATAGAAAAATTGAACTAATTTAATGGTTAAAGTTTTAATTAAAAAACTTAATTCAAAAGTCCAGCTGCCAAAATACAAAACTGATGGATCTTCTGGAATGGATTTAATGGCATTTATAGAAAACTCAATTAATATTAAACCACAACAATCCGCTCTAATTCCTACAGGAATATCTATTGCAATACCCGAAGATACAGAAGTTCAAATTAGACCAAGATCTGGCCTCGCAGCTAAATCTGGCATAAGTGTTTTAAATACTCCTGGAACAATAGATAGTGACTACAGAGGTGAAATAAAAATTATTTTATTCAATCATGGTAAAGAAGAGTTTGTTATTAATAATGATGATAGAATTGCACAAATGATATTAATGCCAGTAATAAAAGCTGAATTCGAAGAAGTAGAAGATTTGCCAAAGACTATAAGGGGATCTGGAGGATTTGGATCAACTGGTAAATGAAAAAAAATTTGAATAAAAATTCTTTAATAAGATATTCTCGACAAATTATATTAAAAAATATTGGAACATTTGGACAAAAGAAAATTCTCAATTCTAAAGTATTAATAGTTGGTGCTGGAGGATTAGGATGTCCAGTAGCAGATTTATTAGCAAGATCAGGAGTGGGAGAAATAGGTATTATAGATTATGATAAAGTGAGTTTATCAAATATTCATAGACAAACTCTTTACACAGCTAAAGATATTAATAAATACAAAGTAAATGTTGCCAAAAAAAGATTAAATTTAATTAATAAAGATATAAAAATTAATACTTACAATAAAAAAGCAAGTGAAAAAAATTTAAATCATGTTATTAAAAAATATAATATAATAGTAGATGGAAGTGATAATTTTAAAACAAAATTTTTAATAAATAAATTTTCATTAAAATTAAAAAAAATATTAATTGTTGGAGCGATAAGTAAATTTGATGGCCATATCTTTACTTTTGACTTTAATTCAAAAAGAAGCCCTTGCTTAAAGTGCTTTTATCAATCAGAACCATCAGATGACATATTAAATTGTGAAACTGAAGGAATTCTAGGATCTACAGCTAATATTGTGGGAGCATTACAAGTTAATGAAATATTAAAAAAAATATTGAATATTGGAAAAGATTTAAAATCAAATATTTTAATTTTAGACTTTTTGAACTTAAACTTTAGAAAAGTCTTATTTAAAAAAAGAAAAAATTGTATATGTTAAAAATCATATTTTTTTTTTTTTATTTTATTTTTATAATCTCTAATTCTTATTCAGAAGAAAAAAAAACTTTTCTAATGTTAAAAAATAATAAAGTAAATGTCAGATATGGACCTAGTTTTGATTATCCTATTAAATATATTTATAAAAAAATCCAACTACCAGTTAGATTAATTGATAAAAAAGAAAATTTTAGAAGGATAATTGATCATAAAAAAAATAGTGGATGGATACATATATCTCAATTAAAAAAGTCAAAATCCTTAATTACGACGTCAAGAAAAATTCTTTTTAAAAAACCAACTAAATATTCTAAACCTTTGGCTAAGTTAGATACTGGAAGACTTTTACTAATACAAAAATGTGAAAAAAACTGGTGTAATGTAAAAACAGATCAATTTTCAGGTTGGATAGAAATAATAGATGTTTGGGGAAATGCTGAATAATTTTTTTTAAAATATTAAAATTATTTAAATTTATTTTTTTAAATATTCTAACATTGTATTAACGTCACTTACTTTAAATGGATCATCGTCTTTACTATGATTGTTTTTTCCATCTTCAACAAATATTTTTGAAACTTTACAGTTGTCAACAAATGCAGAATATCTCCAAGATCTCATTCCAAATCCCTGTTTTGGTTTATCAACCAACATGCCCATTCCTTTTGTAAACTTGCCTTCTCCATCACCTATAGGTTTAACTTTATTTATATTTTGATCTCTAAACCATGCGTTCATTACAAATGCATCATTTACTGATATACAATAAACTTCATCTACATATTTTTTTAAATCTTCATATTTTTCCTCATAACCAGGTAATTGTTGAGAAGAACAAGTTGGTGTATATGCGCCAGGTAATGAAAATAAAACAATTTTTTTATTATCAAATAATTCTTTAGTTGAAGAATCTTTCCAGTTACCACCAATAGAACAGCCACCTCCTAAATTCTGGTTATCTCCTATTCTAGTTTTAAATGTTACTTCTGGAATATTCATATATTTAACAGTTTATAAACATTCTAAAGTATATGTCAATAGTTTAGAATGATTATAAATTGATGAATAAACTATTTATCTGAATCAACTTTTACAAGAACTTCGACAGATTTAATTTTTTTTCCAGGTATTATTTTCTTTATATTAATTGGATCAACATCTTCATCCTCTAGATCAATTAATTCTTTTTCCTTTTCATCAAAAAAATGGTGGTGATTGGACGTATTTGTATCAAAATATGTTTGGCTTGAATTAATTGCTATTTCTTTTAGATATCCTTTTTTTTGAAATGCATGAATAGTATTATAAACTGTTGCTAAAGAAATTTTTTCATTAGTATTATTTTCTATCATTTTAACCAAATTATTAATTGTAAAATGGAAAGTCTTAGTCGTATTGAACAACACTTCACAAATTTTAATTCTTTGCTTGGTGGGTCTTAGGCCAGATTTTCTTAGTTTTTCTGTATATTCTGGGCTTGAAGTCATTGCATTTTATTATTATTCTAAACAATTTCTATATTATAATGCTATTAATTCAAGTAATAAGGATAAAAATTTATGAAAAAAGACTCTTTTAATTATGACGAATTAATAAGTTGTGCAAATGGTGAGCTTTTTGGCCCTGGAAATGCAAAATTACCTTCTCCACCAATGTTAATGTTCGATAGAATAACAGAAATAGATGATAATAAAGGTTTTTTTAACAAAGGAATAATTAAAGCAGAACTTGATATAAAAGATGATCTTTGGTTTTTTGATTGTCATTTTAAAGAAGATCCAGTAATGCCAGGTTGTCTAGGTTTAGATGCTATGTGGCAACTAGTTGGTTTTTATCTGGGTTGGCTAGGAAATCCAGGAAGAGGTCGGGCTCTAGGCGTAAATAGTGTAAAATTCACTGGAGAAGTTCTTAAAAATGTCAAAATGGCAACTTATGAAATAGAAATGAAAAGAATACTAATTAAAGAAGGAACAACTGTTGGATTAGCTAATGGCATTTTGCTAGCAGATGGCAAAAAAATATACTCAGCAGAAAGTTTAAAAGTGGGACTTTTTAAATAATGAGAAGAGTTGTTATTACAGGTATTGGAATAGTTTCCTGCTTAGGAAATAATCAAAATGAAGTTTATGATTCTCTTTTAAATTCAAAATCTGGAATATCTTTTGCTGAAGAATACAAGGAACATAATTTAAAAAGCCATGTTCATGGTAAACCAAACATAAAACTTGAAGATCATGTTGACAGAAAAACTATAAGATTTATGGGATCTGGCTCTGCATATAACTATGTGGCAATGAAAGAAGCGGTTACAGATTCAGGATTGGAAGAAAAAGAAATTAGTAATTTTAAAACAGGAATAGTAATGGGTTCAGGCGGACCTTCAATAGAGAATGTTATTGTTGCGGCAGATAAAACTAGAGCAAAAACTCCTAAACTTATGGGACCATTTATTGTTCCTAGAACCATGGCCAGTACAGCTTCTGCTACTCTTGCAGTTCCATTTAAGATTAAGGGTATAAATTACACAATGAGTTCTGCTTGTGCCACAAGTGGACACTGTATTGGAAACTCAATGGAATTAATACAGTCTGGTAAACAGGATATAATGTTTTCGGGTGGAAGTGAAGAATTACACTGGGCTATGACGGCTATGTTTGATGCAATGACCGCTTTATCATCTAAATATAATGAAACTCCTGAAAAAGCCTCAAGAGCTTATGACAAAACTAGAGACGGATTTGTTATTGCAGGCGGAGGTGGAGTTTTAGTCCTTGAAGAATATGAACACGCAAAAGCAAGAGGAGCTAAAATATACGCAGAAATAACTGGTTATGGAGCAACCTCTGACGGATATGATATGGTAGCACCTTCAGGTGAAGGTGCAACTAGATGCATGAATATGGCTCTAGCTACTATGAAAAATAAAAAAATTGACTATTTAAATACTCATGGAACTTCAACTCCAGTAGGTGATATTACTGAATTAAAAGCAATTGGAGAGACATTTGGAGAAAATGTTCCTAAAATTAGTTCTACTAAATCACTTTCAGGGCACCCACTAGGCGCAGCATCTGTTCATGAAGCTATTTACAGTTTAATTATGATGAAACATAATTTTATAACTGCTTCTGCCAATATTAGTGATATGGACGATGAAGCTAAAAAATTTCCAATTGTAATTAAAACTGAAACAGACGTAAATCTAAATTCTATAATGTCTAATAGTTTTGGCTTTGGTGGAACAAATGCAACTTTAGTTTTTGAGAAAGTATAATTTATGACTCTAATGAAAGGTAAAAAAGGATTAATTATGGGTGTTGCCAATGAAAGATCAATTGCATGGGGTATTGCACAAAAACTCTCTGAAGCTGGAGCTGATTTAGCATTTACATATCTTGGTGATGCATTAAAGAAAAGAGTAGTACCTCTAGCAGAAAAATTGAATTCAAATGTTACTTTTAGTTGTGATGTTGAAAAAAAAGATGATGTTATAAAATTATTTGAAGATATTAAATCTAGTTGGGGTGAAATTGATTTTGTTGTGCATGCGATTGCATTTTCAGACAAATCAGAACTATCAGGAGAATATTTAAATACATCTAGAGAAAATTTTTTAAGAAGTATGTTAATTTCATGCTTTTCATTTACTGAAGTTGCAAGAGAAGCTTCTAAAATAATGAAAGAAAGTGGTAGCATGATAACACTAAGTTATGAGGCTAATAAAGCTATTCCAAATTATAATGTTATGGGTGTATGCAAAGCCGCACTTGAGTCGAGTGTTAAATATTTGGCTAGAGATCTAGGAGCTAAAGGAATTAGAGTAAATGCCATTAGTGCTGGACCTATTAAAACTCTGGCTGCATCTGCTATAGGAGATGCTAAATTCCTATATAAGTGGAATGCAGATCATTCATTTTTAAAAAGAAATGTAGATAATTTAGATGTTGGGAACTCAGCATTATACCTTTTAAGCGATATGGCAGGTGGTGTTACTGGTGAGATTCACTATGTAGATGCTGGATATAATAAAGTAGGGATGCCAGATCCTAAGAATATTAACTAATTGTTAAGCCAAGGGTATTTTTTCACAAAATTGCGCAATAGAAAATCGTAGTTTTTAAACTTTTTATTATCATATCTAAAAATTTTTTTTCTTATTTGAACGTTGCTAGATGTTCTAGATATTAAATCTTTGTTTTCATAATACTTAAGACAAGCACTTGTCCACTCGATTTCACAAAATTTAAAAACTTTTTTAGTTATTATTTCAGGTTCTCTAGATAAGTCTTCTAAAGATAAATCATAAATTTTTTTAGGATATTTTTTTTTATAGAATTTTATTATTTTTAAATAATTATCTATATAATTTAAAATATCATTTATAGAATTCGACCATGAAATTAAAGGTAATAATTTTTGGTAAATTGCAATCACCGAATGTCTTGGGTCCCTATTCATATTTATAATTTTTGCATTTGGAAAAATTTTTAATATTATTTCAATATAAAAAAAATTTTCTAAAGACTTATCAATAAAATAAGTTTTTTTATTGTTATTTAAAATTTTAATTTCATTAAGTTTTGAAAAAATATTTTTTGTTATAGAATTAAGATTTAAATTTAACTTAAACTCTTCAATTTGAAAATTTTTTTCAAAAATTAAATCTCTAATTTGATTTACAACTGAAAAATTAATTACTGAGGACTCTCCTATGGATGGAATTTTTTGTTTACTAGATTGCAAAATGGACTCTATCAATGTTGAACCTGATCTAGGCAAACCAATTATGAAAATAGGATTTATTTCATCTAAAACTTTTTTTTTATCACCCGAATATAATATAGCATTATAAAATCTTGAAATTATTTTTGAATAATAAAATAAAGACTGTTTGTTAGATTTTAATTTATAATTAAAATAATATTCATGACTTTTATTAAGATAATTCATTTCAAGTTTATAATTTTTATTTTTTTTTTCAGAATCTGCTAATATAAAAAAACCTAAAGCTTTATTTTCATCAGAAATTTTTTTATTATTTATTAATTTTTTTATATTTTCTTGTACTGACTCGCTAACTTCTTTATCATTTATATTTAAAAGTTTATAAAGAGTTGATAAATGATTTTTATCTATTTCTAATATTTTGCTAAATATTTTTTCTGCGTCTTTTAAATTTCCTTTTAACAAATTCAATTCTGCCAAAAATTCTAATCCTTGAATGAAATCAGGCTTTAAATTTATGCATTTATATAAATTTTCTATACTTTGATCTATGTCTTTTATTCCATTATATGCTACAGCTAATAAATAAAATATTTGAAAGTTATTATTATTTAAGTTCTGTGGATGTTTTAGAATTTTTATAGCTTCTTGAAAATTACCTTTTTTAATAGAATCTAATACTTCATTAAACTTCATAACGCTAAATTAGAAGTTTCAGTTAGAAGATTAATATTATAAATATTAATTAAACAGCAGCTTGTTTTATAGATAATTTAACTTTACCTCTATCAAAGCCAATTACTTTAACTTTAACTTCATCTCCTTCTTTGACAACATCTGTTACTTTGGCAACTCTTTTTTCAGCAAGTTCAGAAATATGAACAAGGCCATCTTGTTTTCCTAAAAAATTAACAAATGCACCAAACTCCATAATTTTCATAACTTTTCCATTATATATTTTATTCAATTCAGCTTTAGCAGTTATGTCTTTGATCATCTGCATTGCTTTATTTCTAGATTCTTCATCTGGGGCTGCAACAGTAACTATACCTTCATCATTAACATCAACTTTGGCTCCTGATTTTTCAACAATCTCTCTAATTGTTGCGCCACCTTTACCAATAACTGCTGCTATGTCTTTTTTGTCAACTGTAATTTGTTCCATTTTTGGAGTATGTTTTCCAACTTCCGATCTAGATTTATCTAGTGCCTTATTCATCTCTCCTAAGATATGAATTCTTCCTTCTTTAGCTTGGTTTAAAGCCTGTTCCATAATTTCAAACGTAATACCTGTAATTTTAATATCCATTTGAAGAGATGTAATTCCATCTTTGGTTCCAGCAACTTTAAAGTCCATATCACCTAAGTGATCTTCATCTCCCAAGATGTCGGATAATACACTAAAATCATCACCTTCTTTAATTAAACCCATTGCAATACCTGCAACTGGTTCTTTAATTGGAACACCAGCATCCATCAACGCAAGAGATGTTCCGCAAACAGTGGCCATTGAAGAAGAGCCATTAGATTCTGTAATCTCTGATACTATTCTAAAAGTATATGGAAACGCCTCTTTTGAAGGAAGTGAAGAGTTTATCGCTCTCCATGCTAGTTTACCATGTCCAATTTCACGTCTTCCAGTTCCAATTCTACCAGTCTCACCTACTGAAAAAGGAGGAAAATTATAGTGAAGCATAAATCTTTCCCTTTGTTGTCCATCTAAACTTTCTAGTCTTTGTTCATCATCAGATGTGCCTAAAGTAGTAACAACAATTGCTTGAGTTTCTCCTCTAGTAAACAAAGCAGAACCATGAGTTCTTGGTAAAACACCAACTTCACAAGAAATTGGTCTTACATCTGATAAGCCTCTGCCATCAATTCTATTTTTATTTTTAAGAATGTCTGTTCTAACTATAGATTTTTCAAGATTTTTAAGTTCTGTATTTACATCTAGATCAGAGTAGTTTTCATTTTCCTCATAAAGTTTTTTAGCTTTATCAGTGATCTCTGAAATTTGATTTGATCTATCTTGCTTGTCTCTTGTAGCAAAAGCTTTCTTTAAGTCTTCTGTAAAAGTTTCCTCAAGTTTTTGTTTAACTACAGATAAATCTTTCTTCTCAACGGTCCATTCAGGCTTTCTACATTCTTTTGCAAGTTCCTCGATCATTTCGATTATTGGAACAAAACCTTCATGTCCAAATTTAACTGCATTTAACATTTCTTCCTCTGTTAAACCATTTGCTTCGGACTCAACCATCAGTACAGCATCTTTAGTACCTGCTACAACTAAATCTAAACTTGAATTTTCTAATTGAGCTTTTGATGGATTAAGAATGTACTTACTGTCAACAAAACCTACCCTAGATGCACCTACAGGGCCCATAAACGGCATTCCTGAGATAGCTAAAGCTGCTGATGAAGCAATAATTGCCAAAATATCTGGTTGGTTTTCTTTGTCATATGAAATTACCGTTGGTAATAACTGAACTTCGTTTTTAAATTCTTCAGGAAACAAAGGTCTGATTGGTCTATCAATTAATCTTGAGATTAATGTTTCACTTTCAGTTGGTCTTGCTTCTCTTTTAAAATAACCACCTGGTATTTTTCCACCAGCGTAATATTTTTCTTGGTAGTTGACTGATAATGGAAAATAATCCATGTCTGGATTTACTTTCTTTGCTCCTACCACTGTTGCTAAAATAACTGTTTCACCACATGAAGCGATGATTGCACCATCTGCTTGTCTTGCTACTTTACCTGTTTCTAAACTTATTTTCTTTCCTGCAACTTCTATTTCTTTCTTATATACTTTAAACATTTCATTTCCATTTCGTTTCGTTTCGTTTCGTTTCGTTCTATCTATCTTGATTTCTATTTTCTTAAATTCAATTTCGACAGTACATTTTTGTAAGAATCTATTTTATTTTTCTTTAAATAGTCCAACAATTTCTTTCTTCTATTAACAGCTCTCAATAAACCTACGGATGAATGTTTGTCTTTTTTAAACTGCTTAATATGTTTTGACAGGTTTTCAATTTTATCTGTTAATTGAGCTACCTGAAATTCTGAAGAACCAGTGTCTTTATCATGTATTGCAAGTTCTTTTGCTCTTTTTGTCATTTATTATCCTTATTTATTAGTTTGTTTTATTAAGTTTTCAATTTTTTCAGCATAATCAAACGAGTCATCTTTAACAAAAAAAAGTTTTGGTAAAAATTTCATTACTATTTTCTTCGATAAAACTTTTCTGATTACAAATGAAAATTCTTTCAATTTTTCAATTATTTCTTCTGCATTTTTTCCACCTAACGGCATAACAAATATTTTTGCTGTTTTTAAATCTGGTGACATTCTAACTTCTGTAACTGTAATTTCTTTTGTTGAAAGACTTGGTAGTTTAGCCTCATCCCTTATAAAAAGCATACCTAAAGCTTGCTTTATCATTTCTCCAACTCTTAATTGTCTCTGTGAAATTGGTTTGCCTAAACTAGACATTTAAATTGTTCTTTCCGTTATAGTTGAATTATATACCTCAATAATATCTTTTTTTTGAAAGTCTCCATAATCTTTTAAAGTTATTCCACATTCAAGTCCTGCAGAAACCTGTTTTGTTTGGTTTTTTTCTCTAAAAATAGATCCTATTTTACCATTAAATATTATTGACCCATCTCTAATTATTCTTGCATTAGAATCTTGGGTAATTTCTCCATCGACAACTTTTGAGCCAGCAACTTTTCCAATTTTGGATACTTTAAATATTTCAAGAATTTCAGCTGTACCAATAATTTTTTCATCAACATCTGGTGTTAATAATCCAGACATTTTTCTTTTAATAAAATCTAATACTTCATAAATTATGTTGAACGATGATATTGTGATCTTTTCTTGCTCTGCTCTTTTTTTTGCTTCTTTGCTTGGTTTAACATTAAATGCGATTAATATTGAATTTGAAGCTTTTGCAAGAGTTACATCAGTTTCGGTTATCATGCCAATATCAGCAAGAAGTATTTTTGGTTTAACTTCGTCATGTTTAATTTGATTAATTGTACTCTTAATTGCTTCAGAAGATCCATGGACATCCGATTTTATAATTATATTTAGCTCTTCAGATGAGGCGTCTTTAAATGCTGAATCTTGTGTTGCAAATGTTAAAGGATTTTTACCTTCTTTAGTTTCTTGAATTCTTGCATCACATAAGTTCTTTGCTTCTTTTTCGTTTGGTAAAACTATAAAATCATCCCCAGCTTTTGATGCACCATTAATTCCAATGATTTCTACTGGTGTTGCTGGTTCTGCATTAACAATATTTTTTCCTTTATCGTTTATAATTGCTCTAACTTTTCCCCATTTTAATCCACTAACAAAAAAATCTCCTTTTTTTAAAGTACCTGCTGTTATTATAACGTTTGCAACTGGTCCTCTTCCAAGATCAATTTTTGACTCTAAAACTATGCCTTTAGCATCAGTTTCAAAATCTGTTTTTAAATCTAATAATTCTGCCTGAAGTACAACTGACTCTACAAGTTTATCAAGATTCTGATTTGTTTTAGTTGAAATTTCAACCATCAAAGTATCACCTGAAAGATCTTCAGCAATTAATTCATATTCTAATAATTGATTTTTAATTTTTTGAGGGTCTGCATCTGGAAGATCACACTTATTTATAGCAACTACAATTGGAACACCTGCAGCTTTAGAGTGTTTTATTGACTCAATTGTTTGGGGTTTAACGCCATCGTCAGCTGCTACAACCAAAATTACTATATCAGTTAACCTAGAACCTCTTGCTCTCATTTCAGTGAATGCTGCATGGCCCGGTGTATCAATAAATGTAATTTTATTTGAATTATGTTTAAGTTGATAAGCTCCTATGTGTTGTGTAATTCCACCAAATTCACCTGAAACCACATTTGATTCTCTTAAAACATCCAATAAAGAAGTTTTTCCATGGTCCACATGGCCCATTACTGTAACTATTGCTGCCCTACTTTTTAGGTTTTGAGTTTTAACTTCTTTTATTTGTTCAATTATTTCTTCTGCTTTTTTCTCTTTAATTGGATTATGACCAAATTCTTTAACTAAGTATTCAGCTGTATCAGAGTCTATTGTATGATTAATAGTAACAGTAACCCCCATTCCAAGTAAATGTTTGATAATATTACTTGATTGTTCTGCCATTCTATTTGCCAGTTCTCTAATAGTTATAAGCTCTGGAATATTGATATTTCTTTTAACAGGTTTTAATATTTCTTGAGTTTCATCTTTGTTTAAAATTCTATTTTCTTTTTGTTTTGCTCTTTTTAATGATGCTAAACTTCTAGATCTAGTTCCTATTTCTTCATCACTTAAAGCTCTTGATATAGTTAATTTTAGCTCCCTTCTTTTGCCTCCAATTTTATTTGATTTACTATCTTTTGAAGAAACTTCTCCTTTAATTCTTTTCGTAGCACGCTGTTCGGCTAACTTTCTTTTTTCGAAATCAGAGCTAACATTTTGAAAAGGTTTTGAAAAACTTGTTTTTTTTACAAATGATGTCTTATTTTTATTTAATTTATCACTATTTGAAAACGGTCTTAGATTCTTAGGCTTTCCTAAAAATCTTGTATTTTTTTTTTCAATTACTACAGTATTTTTTGATTTTTTTTTTGCTTCTTCTATACTGTTAATAGTTTTATTAGGACTTCCAGAAATTGATAGTTTTAATTTTTTTTTTTCCATTTTTCATCTCTCAATCTTTATAAACTTTTTCTCTTGCAGACATGATTAATTCATCTGCTTCATTTTTTGATAAAGCAAAATCTTCTAGATATCCTTTAATTCTTACTCTCTCACCCTTAATTATATCATAAAATCCAGTTAATTCATCTGAAGCTAGATCTGCAAAATCATTTAAAGTTAATATTTTTTGTTCCCCAAGAGTAACTAGCATTCCTGGGGTTAGTCCATTATGTTTAATTAAATCATTTTCTAAACCTAAATCTTTAATTTTATTTGAAATTTCTTCCTGATCTTTTTCATAAAATTCTTTTGATCTTTCAATTAATTCTTGTGCTGTATCAGTTTCGATACCTTCTATCTTACTCAATAATTCAGGAGTGCTATCCTTAATATCATCAATTGAAGAATAACCTTCGGCTACTAACAATTGTCCTAGGGTTTCATCTAGTTCTAAATTTTTTACAAAATTGTCTGTTTTTTCCTTAAATTCTAATTGTCTTTTTTCAGAATCTTCTTCGTCTGTCATGATATTTATTTCATAATTTAATAATTTTGTAGCCAATCTAACATTTTGTCCTCTTCTTCCAATTGCCTTACTTAAATTTTCTTCAGACAAAATCACATCTAATTTTTTTTCTTCGTTATGTATGTTTACTCTTTGAACTTCAGCTGGTGATAGAGCATTAGCTACAATAATTGCAGGATCTTCTGACCAATTAACTATATCAATTTTTTCTCCTTGAAGTTCATTCACTACTGCCTGAACTCTACTTCCTCTCATTCCAACACAGGCACCAACTGGATCTAAAGATGTATCAATAGCTTTAACACAAATTTTTGCTCTACTTCCTGGATCTCTTGCTGAAGACTTAATTTCTATTAAACCATCATATATTTCTGGTACTTCTTGTATAAATAATTTTTCCATAAATTTTGGATGCGCTCTAGATAAAAATATTTGTTGGCCTCTTGGCTCTCTTCTTACATCCAAACAGTAAGCTTTAATTCTATCACCAGCTTTTATATTTTCTCTTGGTATCATCTCATTTTTTTGTATTATTGACTCAGTTCGACCAAGATCAACTATTACATTTCCAAATTCCAATCTTTTAACAATACCACTTAAAATTGTATCTTTTTTATCTTTAAAATCATCATATTGTCTTTCTCTTTCGGCCTCTCTAACATTAAAACTTATAACTTGTTTAGCTGTTTGAGCGGCTATTCTTCCAAAATCAAAAGAGGGTAATGATTGTAATATTTCATCACCTAATTTTTTATCTTTGTTACTTTCATTAAGTTCAATTGCTCCCTCTAAACTTATTTCTAAATTTATATTTTCTGGATTTTCAACAATTACTAGTTTTCTAAATATACCTATATCTCCACTATCTCTATTAATTTCAACTTTAATTTCATTTTCAGATCCAAACTTAGATTTGGCAGCTTTTGCAATTCCATTTTCCATAGAATCTATTATTAACTCTTTATCAATGGACTTTTCTAATGCAACAGCTTCAGCAATTCTAATTAGTTCTAATTTATCTGCTCTTCTATTTAACATTTTATTTTCTCCAAAAAAAAATGGGCCGAGGCCCATTTTGAAATTTCAACAATGTAGATGGAATATAAGTATTTTTTTTAATTATTCAACTTTATTTACTATTTAAAAACGTCTGATTTATCAGTTTTTTCCCATGAAAATGAACCGTTGGAGTCTGTTTCTCTACCAAAGTGTCCGTATGCTGCAGTTTTTTCATAAATTGGTTTGTTTAAAGCAAGCATTTCTCTAATTCCTCTTGGACTTAGATCAAAATTTTCTTTAATAAGTTTTTCTACATGCATATTTTTTTCTTCATCATTATCAAATAAGTCTACATAAATTGACAAAGGTTTAGATACACCAATCGCGTAAGCTAATTGAATTAAACATTTGTCTGCAATTTTAGATGCAACAACATTTTTTGCTAAATATCTTGATGCATATGCTGCTGATCTATCTACTTTTGTGGGATCTTTTCCAGAAAAAGCTCCTCCTCCATGTGGTGCAGCCCCACCATATGTATCCACAATAATTTTTCTACCAGTTAAACCACTGTCTCCATCTGGACCTCCAATTACAAAGTTGCCCGTAGGATTTATATAAATCTCATTTTCATCAAGATTCCCTAATAAATTTTTTGGAATAGATCTTTCAATATATGGCATGCAAAGCTCTTTAACTTGTGCTAAGTTAACATCTTTAGAATGTTGTGTAGAGATAACTACTGATTTTGCTGCGGTAGGGATACCATCTTTATATTCAATAGTAATTTGACTTTTTGAATCTGGCTCTATTCCATTTAGATTTCCAGATTTTCTATCTTCAGCCATTAATCTTAGAATTTTATGAGAGTAATGAATTGGTGCTGGCATTAAAACATCAGTTTCGTTGCACGCGTAACCAAACATTATTCCCTGGTCTCCAGCTCCCTCATCTTTATTTCCTGATGAGTCTACTCCCATAGCAATATCTGCAGATTGAGAATGAAGATGGCTTTCTATTTTGGTAGCTTCTTTCCATGTAAATCCTTCTTGGTCATATCCAATATCCTTTATACAATCTCTAACTTTTTGAATTAAATCTTCTTTTTTAATTTCTGGCCCTCTTACTTCTCCAGCTAACACCACTTTATTTGTTGTAGTTAAAGTCTCACACGCCACTCTAGATTGAGGCTCTGCCCCTAAATAAGTATCTACTACCATGTCTGAAATTCTGTCACAAACTTTATCTGGATGCCCCTCTGAAACTGATTCACTTGTAAATAAAAAATTTTTTTTCATTTGTTCTCCTTTTTTTTTAAAAAAAAAATCAAACTAATATAAAAAATTAAAAAATAAAAGAAGATCTTGTTACCGTAAGAGTTAAATAAAGTATTTTTAGACTTTCCAATATCTCTGATCTCTACAAATCCCCTTTCAGTTGATTCTATCTTGCTAATTATTTTCCCGGTTGCGTCAATATGTGCAGAAATTCCATTATTTGCTGAACGTATTAAATTTTTTCCTTCTTCAATTGATCTAAATATAGAGTGTGAAAAATGTTGGTATGGACCAATAGAATTTCCAAACCATCCATCTTCTGAAATATTTATTATAAAATCATAATCTTGATTGTCTTTATTAATATTTCCTGAATAGATTATTTCATAGCAAATCAAAGGGATAAAGCTGATATCGTCTAAATTTATCACTTTTCTGATAATATCTGAAGAAAAAGATTGATATCCTTGAGTTATTTTTTTTAAACCAAAATGACTTAATATATTTTCATATGGCAAAAATTCTCCAAAAGGGACCAATTTATTTTTATTATATTTAGCTATAATATTTACATCTTTGTCCAAAACTACAAGTGAATTAAATATCTTCGAATTTTCGTAACTATTTATTCCTAAAATAATTTTGTGTTTATCAGAAAAACTTTTTGAAAATAAGTAACTATAATTTTTTAAATCCTGTAAATAAATATTGGAAAGTACACCTTCAGGAAAAACGAATACTGTATTTTTTAAACTATTTGGTTTGCTTAATTCCACTAAGTCTAAAATTATTTTTTCTGGCTCTTCATTTATAAAAAACCTATTTATGTTTATTTTAGGAGAAATAATTTTTATTACAGAATCTAAACTAATTTTATCTGTCTGTTCATTTTTTTTGATAATGTAAGAACCATAAAAAAAATTAGCAGAAAGAATTAAAATTGAAAAAAATAATAAAATTATTTTTTTTTTTTTGCTATAATTAAAAAAAAATAAAACTGGTAACAAAAATAAAGTAATACATATAAGATTAAATGCATATGTTCCAACAAATGAAAGTATTTGAATTAAATTTAGGTAATCTGTGAAGCTATATGCTATTAAATTCCAAGGAAATCCTCCAAAGATAAAACTTCTTAAATACTCAACTATTGAAAAGAAAAATGAAAAAACTAATATTGAAGAGAATTTTTTTTCTAATTTAAAAAAAGCACAAAGAAAAGTAATTAAACCATAAAATAAACCTAAAAATAAAGGTATAAAAATTAATGAAAAAGGTATTAAAGGTTTAAAAGTTTCCTCAAAAGTAAGTGAATTAGATATCCAATATAAATTAGAAATAAAATATCCAAAACCAAATATCCACCCAATCTTAAAAGATATCCATTTTCCTTTATGGCGATTTGATGATAAATAAAAAAATAATATAGGAAATGAAATAAAATTAATGAATAAAAAACTGTAAGGTGGAAGGCTGAAGGATGTGATTAAGCCTATTATAAATGGTATAATATAAATTAATATTTTATTTTCTATTAATGAAGTCAAATTTCTTTATGAAAACAATTTAATACAAAATTTTCTTTATTGTTCATTTTTTTAAAATCTTTTAATTTTTTATGATCATATCCAATTAAATGAAAATATCCATGTATCCACATTTTATCTAATTCTAAAAAAAAATTAGATTTTTTTGATCTTTTATTAACTATTTCAAATGAGATAGCTATATCACCAATATATGGATTTTTTTTTTCTATAGGATGAAATGGAAAAGATAATACATCTGTAGATTTATTTTTTTTTCTAAATTTAAAATTTAAACCTTTCATTTTTTTATTATTTGTCAAAAAAATAGAAAATTCATGTTTTGTTTTTTGAAAAGAATCAATTTTATTTAATTTATTTACTTTTTTTTTAAAATAATTATTAGGATTTTTTATTTTGTTCTTCCATTTATAATGATCCAAAATTACATTGGCTTTAATCATTAATCTTTATTTTTATCTGAATAAGCTTTAACAATCTTTGAGACTAAAGGATGCCTAACAACATCAGTATGATCAAAATCAATAACAGAAATTTCTTTTAAATGGCCAAGCAATGTTTTTGAATGATTGAGGCCTGATAAAGATTTATTTTGTAAATCAATTTGTGATGGGTCTCCATTTATTACAATTTTAGAATTTTCCCCAATTCTAGTTAAAAACATTTTGATTTGTGTATCTGTTGCATTTTGAGCTTCATCAAGAATTGCAAAAGAATTTTTTAAAGTTCTTCCTCTCATAAATGCTAAAGGTGCTATTTCTATATCTCCAATTTCAATTTTCTTTTGAATTTTTTCAAAATCTAATAAATCATAAAGAGAATCATATAACGGTCGAAGATAAGGGTCTACTTTATCCCTCATATCTCCAGGTAAAAATCCTAGTCTTTCACCTGCTTCAACTGCTGGTCTTGATAAGATAATTCTTTCTATTTTTTTATCTAGCAGCATTGTAAGTGCAACAGCAACTGCTAAGAATGTTTTTCCTGTTCCTGCGGGTCCAGCTGAAATTATTATTTCACTTTCCCTAAGAGCTCTTACATAATTTTTTTGCTTTTCAGATCTTGGTATAACTGATTTTTTTGGTGTCTTAATAATATATTCAATATTTTTATCCGATTTTTTTAATTTTTCGTCTATCATAAATTTATTTACTGAAGAAATTATATCTTTTTTTTCAATAGTTCCATTACTTAAAAACTGGTTAGTTAGAAATTCAATAGCATTTTTCACTAAACTATTTTTTTCAGGATCACTTTTTACAAGAATTGAATTTCCTCTTGAATAGATCTTTGTTTTAGTAATCCTCTCTAATTCTTTTAAATTTTTATCAAATTCTCCAAGAATCCCGATTAAAATATTATTATTTTGAAAAATAATACTAAGCGCATTATTTTCTGAATATACAAATTTTAGTTCTGAATTTGAATTTTTAAAGGCTATATCTCCCAAATTATGCTGCTTTCATATTTTTTTCAATTTCACCAAATAAAGTATTCTGATTACTTTTAATTATTTTTACATCTATCAATTTTCCAATATTATTTTCACTTCCTTCAAATATTACAGATGATAAATATTTATTTCTACCAAATAATTTATTTTGATTTGACATTTTATTCTCTACCAATACTTCAATTTTTTTGCCTTCTAAAGATTTGTTTAATTCTATTTGATTTTTAAATAATTTTTCTTGAATTAAAATTAATCTTTTTTTTGCTACTTCACTATTAACCGTTTTTAAATTAGCTGCAGTGGTTCCCGGTCTGGGACTAAATATAAATGAAAAAGAATTAATGAATCTAATTTTTTTTAATAATTCCATGGTATCGGAAAAATCTTTTTCACTTTCTCCAGGATAGCCTATTATAAAATCACTTGAAAACTCTACATTTGGATTTAATTTTTTAATTTTAAAATAAACATCTAAATAATCTTCAACTTTATGTTTTCGATTCATTAATTTTAACATTCTATCTGAACCACTTTGTATTGGTAAATGAACAAAAGGCATCAATTTTTTACTATTTTTGTAACATTCAATTAAGTCGTCCGTCATATCTTTGGGATGGGAAGTCGTATATCTTATTCTTTTAATTTCACTTATCTTATCTATATGAGTTATTAAATCTGAAATTCTATATTCTTTTGAATTTTCTTTAAAATAATATGCATTAACATTCTGACCTAGCAAAGTAATCTCTTTTACTCCATTTTTAACTAATTGTTCTGCTTCATATATAATTTGATTAAATGGTCTAGAATATTCTGGCCCTCTTGTATAAGGAACAACACAAAAATGACAAAATTTATCACAACCTTCTTGTATTGTTAAATAAGCAGATATACTATTATTTGAATTTTCTACTCCATCAAAATATCTAAACTTTGAAACGGAGTCGAATTCTGTTTCTTCAATTTTTTTTTTATAAATATAGTTTTTTAGAATATCATTTATTTTATGATATGCTTGTGGACCTATAACAATATCAATAAAAGAATCTCGATTAAGTACTTCTTTGTTTTCAGCCTGAGCAACACAACCAGCCACTATCATTATTGGTTTATTTTTTCCTCTATAAATTTTTTTTACTCTTCCAATTTCATGAAATACTTTTTCTTTTGCCTTATCTCTAATATGACAAGTATTTAATATATAACAATCAACATTATTTTGATCTTCGCTTTTATGGTAACCAATTTTACTAATTGAGTCATAAATACGTTTTGAATCATATTCATTCATTTGACACCCAAATGTTTTAATAAAAACTTTTTTTTTATTTGTTTTATCCATCAATTAATATATTGAAGCCTCTTCATCTAATGAGGCATTAAACGAAACAGATCTTCTTTCTTCATCAGTACCATTGAAAGGCCATACAGCATGCAATAAATAATTTGGAAAAAAATAAAAATCACCAACTTTGGGTGTTACTGGATATGTTGCGGTACATAATAAATTTTTTGATCCATGAATTAATACAAGTTTACCATTATTATTAACTTTTTTTTTTTCTTGCCGTGTTTCGCCTAGATAACTAGGTACTTTTAAGTATCCAACTCCAGATATATGTCCTCCATGGTAGTGTATTGGATTATATTCATCTTTAAATTGTCTAACAATCCAAGATGATTTTATATGTAAATGTTTTAAATCTTTTTCTGCCTCAGTTTTTAACCACTCTTTTACATTTAATGCTAAAAATTCTGCCCATTTAATTTTTTGCATAAAATCATTTTCCAAAAGGAACTCTTGTTTTACATTTCCAGCTAATTTATGTCCATAATCTAACTTTTCTTGTTTTTTATTGTCCTCTATAATTTTCTCAACATATCCATTCATTTTATCTACCATATCACTTGGTATTGAAGTTTTTACTATTGATGGGCCAAAAGGTTTTAAAATTTCCATAAAAATTTTTATTTTTTTTTTATTCCATATAATTCTAGTTTATGGTCTACTAATCTGTATCCATATTTATCTGCTACTTTTTTTTGTAACATTTCAATTTCTTCATCAACAAATTCAATTATTTCTCCAGTTTTGATATCAATTAAATGATCATGATGACCTTCATTTAATTCTTCATATCTTGCTTTGCCTCCTTTAAACTCATGCTTGGCAACTATTCCTGCTTCTTCAAATAGTTTTACTGTTCTGTAAACTGTTGCAATACTAATTTTTGAGTCTATTTTTGATACTCTTTTATACAACTCATCAACATCTGGATGATCTTGAGAATCACTCATAATTTTTGCAATAATTCTTCTTTGATCAGTTAGCTTTACACCTTTTATTATACATTTTTCTTCTATAGTTTCAGACATAAGGTATTTTAACTCTAATAAAGGGGCTTAATCAAATCTTTATTTTGAATATTTTTTTTCTTTAAATTCAATATTTTTTTGTAATCTTTTCCATCAAAATCTTTTGAATAAAAACCAAATAAGTTGATATTCCTAGATAAAGCTATTGCTTTAGCTACAGATATAGATGTCCTTATACTTGAAAATTTTCCTGGTCCTTGATTAACAAATATGTTTTCAATATCTTTAAACTCTATTTTATGTTTCTTTAAAAAAATTAAAAGAAAGTCTATGAATTTATCAAAATTATCCCTACTGTTTATATAGGCTGTAGTATATGATTGTGATTCACTAATGACTGAAAAAAAAACTTTTTCTTTAGTTGCATCAATTATTAAATTTTTCATATTTTATTTATTTTTTTTAAATGCTTATGGTGAAAGTGTAAATAAAAAATATTATCATAATGAAAAGGGAATATTGTCATTAATGTATCACAGATTTAATGAAAATAAATACCCTTCAACAAATATTCAAATGAATGTTTTTAAAAGTCAAATTGACATAATTAACAATAATAATATTGAATTCTATAATCCTAAAAAATTTGAACAAGAGTTTAGTATACCAAAATCAAAAAAAAAAATTTTACTTACAATTGATGATGGATTTGTATCTTTTTATGAAAATGCATGGCCATATCTTCGAAGTATGGAAATACCTTTTATATTATTTATTTCTACAGAGTCTGTAGGAAAATATGGTTACATGACTTGGGATCAATTAAAAGAGGTTGAAAATGAGAATTTCGCATTTTTAGGAAATCATTCTCATTCGCATGAATATCTTATTAACTATAGCTATAGTGATTTTAAAAAAGACATAGATACATCTATAAATAAATTTAAAGAAAATATTGGTTATAATCCTACTTTTTTTTCTTACCCCTTTGGTGAATATTCTTTAAAGCAAAAAAAATACATTTCAAAAAAATTTAAATTTGCATTTGGTCAACACTCTGGAGTCATTGATTTAAACAAAGATAGATATGAATTACCAAGATTTCCAATAAATGAAAAATATGGAGATTTAGATAGATTTAAAAAATTAATTAATTTTTTACCTTTACAATATAAATATATTACTCCAAAAGAAAAATTTTTAGACTCTTTAAATAATCCTCCAAAAATGAATATAGAATTTTTTAATGATCAAAAAAATTTAAATAAAATATCTTGTTATTCAAATGAAGGTGACAAATGGAATAAAACAAATATAAAGTTGGAAAATAATAAATTAGATATTATTTTTAGTGAAAAATTTAAAGAAAGAAGAGGTAGAATTAATTGCTCCATGCAAGATATTGAGGGTTGGAGATGGCTTGGTTTTCAATTTATAATAAATTAAATCAAATTTTTAAGTTTTTTACTTGTAGGAAGAATTTTTACATCATCAAATTCTGTTAAAGAATTTTGTTTGATAATTTTTATTAAAATTTTAGTGTATTCAATTCCCGTTTCAGCATACTTATCAAGGTATTTTACTAATTCTAAACTATTTAGTTTTCCTTCATTGTCTCTTTGGATAGCTCTTTCCTTTCTAAATTTTCTATAACTAGAATGAGTATTTATATTTCTTTGATATGCTTTAACTGAAGCTTTTAAGACTTTAAAACTTGCAACTTTGTGGGTTGAGTCACTGTCTGCTGCTGCTGGTTTAATACCATCTCCAGACCAAGTCCACTGACCGAATAATGCATTTCCTTTTTGAGCAAATCTTGATGTTCCCCATCCAGTTTCTTTTGCCGCTTGAGCTACAACTAGTGAAACTGGAATTTCATCCATCCTAACCTTTAACGTAGACAAATCATTATTTGCCACACCATATTGTTTGAATTTCTTTTTTAACCATTCAATATCAGTTTTAGAATTATTATTTTTATTCAATATTATAAAAAGTTTTTTTCTATCTAATTTAATTTTAGTATTTTCTTCAATAATTAATGGTAATACTATTTGAATAAATAAATTTTTTCTTTTCTTTACATTTTCAATAGTTTTCATTTCTTTTGGAAGATGATCTAGAGCATTTCCAATATTAACTAATTTTGTTTTTTTAACTTCTTTAAGACTATAGTTTGTATCCTGAAATAACTGTTCAATAGTTGAGGCACTCAATCTTGAAGTATTAGTGTTTTCTTCATCTGATGAAAACACGTCAATATCATCATATACATTTTCTAAATTAGTACTTTCATCAATTTTATTATTTTTTTTATTAAGAGTTAATTCAAATTCTTTTTTTGAAATATTTATAGTAGTTTTATTCAAAGCAAAGTTGTCATCGAAATATTTAAATATTACTGGCAATGAGAAGAAAGAAAAAATTAAAATAACACTTGCTAATGAAAATTTATAAAAAATTTCATATTCTTTTCTATTATTTTGGTTGGGTATTTTTAAAACTCTTTTTAAAATTTTATTTTTTTCTCCTTCGGGTTTCTTAAAAATTGCATCGTTTCTATTTTTTTTCACCATGATTGAATAGTTTGTTTATAATTATTTTTTGGTTTTTTTATACTGCTAAAACTTCCTTAACTTCAGGAATATAATGACAAAGTAAATTTTGAACACCTTGTTTTAACGTTAAAGTTGAAGATGGGCACCCTGAACAACTACCTTGCAATTCTACTTTTACCTTACCATCTTTAAATTCTTTAAATTTGATATCTCCTCCATCTTTACCAACGGCAGGTCTTACCTTTGTTTCTAATATATGAATAATTTTTTTTTCAATTTCATCATAATCGTTAATATCGTTAATGTTTTTTTTTTTACTTATTACAAATTCGTTGCCTTCAGCATAATATTCATTGATATTTGAAATAACAATGTGTTTAATATCTTCCCAATCAAAGTCTTCTTTTTTATTAACAGATAAAAAATCCTCACTCAAAAAAATTCCAGTTACACCATTTATTGAAAGAATATTCCTAATTAAATAATTATTTGTTTCATCTTTTTTTAAAATCTCATATGGTCCATCATCTGAGACTTTTTTTCCTGGTAAAAATTTTAAAGAGTTTGGATTTGGTGTTTTTTGAGTTTGTACAAACATAAATTTATTATATTTATTTTATTTTAAATTAAAATATGTTTAAAAACCAATTATTTTCTTGATTTCTTCAACTTTTTTAGATGCAATAAAGTTGGCTCTTTTACCGCCTTCTTTAAGAATTGTATCAATATAATTAGTATCCTTTTGAAGTTTATTGATTTCGCTAGATATTGGCATAATTTTATCTACCACAAGTTCTGCTAATTTTTCTTTAAAAACAGAAAAATTTTTTCCACTAAATTCAATTATAGAATTTTTTAAACTTTGATTACTTAAGCTAGAATATATACCTAAAAGATTTTCAACTTCTGGTCTTTGATTTAAATTTTTATCATCATCTGGTAATGGATCATTATCAGTTTTTGCTTTTTTTATTTTATTTACAATTTGATCTTCATTATCTGTCAAATTTATTCTACTTAAATCTGACGGATCAGATTTACTCATTTTATTGTTTCCATCTTTTAAGCTCATAATTCTTGAAAAACTCTTTTGTATTAAAGGCTCTGGAGCTCTAAGAAAATTTGGAACATTAAAATCTAAATTGAACTTTTGTGCAATATCTCTGGACAATTCTAAATGTTGCTTTTGATCTTCTCCAACAGGAACATGTGTTGCATCATATAATAGAATATCTGCAGTCATTAAGACTGGATATATATATAAACCCACACTTGCTTTTTCTTTATCTTTTCCTGCTTTTTCTTTGAATTGCGTCATTCTATTTAACCATCCCATTCGTGCTATACATCCTAAAATCCAAGATCCTTCGGAATGTGCGGGAACCAATGATTGATTAAAAATAATACTTTTATTAGGATCTATTCCACTTGCTAAGAAGGCAGCTGTAGTTTCTCTTATGTTGCTTTTCAGTATTTTTGGATCTTGTTTGGTAGTTATTGCATGTAAATCAACAACGCAATAAACACACTCATTTCCTTCTTGATTTTGAAGATCAACAAAATTTTTTATAGCTCCAATATAATTTCCCAAATGAAGATTGCCTGTAGGCTGAACTCCTGAAAAAATTTTTTTTTTCATTATATTAATACTTTAATTTAATATCTGAAATTTTAAAAGCTTTTGTAAGTATAGAGATTAAAATATAAATAAAAAAAGTAATAATAACTAATAAAATCATTGTTAAAAGTTTAAATTCACTATTATAAGCTAAACCTTTTTCAAAATAATTTAATAAATTATAAAAAATATAAGATGTTGAAATTGAACAAAAACAAATTTTTAAAAATGATTTAATAAGGTAAAATTTTAACAAGAAATATTTTTTTTTATATAAATAAATAAACAGAAGCAAACTATTTAACCAGGAGGATATAGTTGTTGCTATTGGTATAATTATAAAACCGATTTTATTAAAAAAATAAACACTAATAATAATATTTACTATTACTGAAAAAACTGAAAAGTAAAATGGTATCTTTGTATTATGTCTAGCAAATAAAAAACTTGAAAATATTTTTATTAAAGAAAATGCTGGCAATCCTAATGCAAAATAAAATAAAGCATGTGAAGAATTTTTTATACTTAGAATGTCAAAAGAACCATACCCAAAAAGTGAAGAAGTTATCTGTTCAGATGCTATGAGTAATGCCATAGTTGCTGGTAAACTTAAAAACAAACTTAATTCTAATGCTTTATTCTGGATAAAGTCTATTTTTTTTATATTTCTTGATTGAATATATTTGCTTAAATTTGGCAAAATTACAGTTCCAATTGCGATACCAGCTATCGCTAAATTAATTTGATATATTCTATCTGCATAATAAAGATATGAAACTGCACTTGCTTGAAAAGATGCTATTATTGTTCCCACTAAAATATTTATTTGTGTTACACCTGATGAAAATATGCTTGGCAAAAGCTTATTGAAAAACAACTTAACTTTGTAATCAATTTTAAAATTTAAAGTAATATTTGGAATATAAAATTTTTTTATAAAAAATAATAAGAAAATTAACTGTACAATACCTGCAAGTGTTACTGCATAAGAAAGATAAATTACTAGCTGGTCATTTAAGTAACTTTGAAAAATTAAAATTAAGATTAAAAAAATATTTAAAATAATTGGCGCAGCTGAAGAAACTGCAAATTTATTGTGTGAGTTTAATATCGCTGAAAAAAAAGAAGATAAACTAACAAATAATAAAAAAGGGAAAGTAATTCTTGTAAGTTTAATAGTCAAATCTAGTTTGTCAGAATTTTCTGAAAAACCTGGAGCGATAATAAAAACAAATGATGGCATAAATATTTCAATAATTAATACGATCAATAACAAACCAATTAAAAGTAAATTAAATATTTTGTTTGCAAATTTTTTAGATCTATTTTTTCCTATGGCCATTTCAGATGAGTAGCTTGGAACAAATGCAGCATTAAATGTTCCTTCGGAAAATAATCTTCTAAATGTATTTGGTATTCTAAAAGCAACAAAAAATGCATCTGCGATTGGTCCCGAACCAAGATAAATTGCAATCAATAGATCTCTTAAATATCCAAGTATTCTGCTAATTAAAGTAAAGAAACTAAATGTGCTTGTTGACTTAATCAGGTTCATAAATCATATTAGTCTTAAATTTGCTCTATTTGTATACCTATTTACATAAAATGAAGAAAAATAAAAATGAACATTATTCTGATAAAGAAGCTTTAGAATTTCATAATAGTAATAAATCTGGCAAGATTGAGATTATCTCATCAAAACCGATGACGACAAAAAGAGATTTGGCATTGGCTTATTCTCCAGGAGTTGCAGCTCCAGTAAGAGCGATTTCAAAAAATCCTGAGTTGGCATATGAATATACTACAAAAGGAAATTTGGTTGCAGTTATAAGTAACGGATCTGCTATATTGGGTATGGGAAATCTTGGAGCTTTAGCATCTAAGCCTGTGATGGAAGGTAAAGCAGTATTATTTAAAAGATTCGCAGATATTGATGCCATTGATTTAGAGATTGAATCAAATAATCCAAAAGAAATCATTAATAGTATAAAAAATTTTTCTAAAAGTTTTGGTGGAATAAATTTAGAAGATATAGCGGCTCCAGATTGTTTTGTAATTGAAGAAAAATTAAAAAAAATTTTAGATATTCCAGTATTTCATGATGATCAGCATGGGACTGCAATAATTACCTGTGCAGCACTTATTAATGCAGTTGATATTACTAAAAAAGATATTAAAAAAATAAAAGTAGTAGTTAATGGAGCGGGAGCATCAGCTATGGCCTGTGCTAATCTATTTAAAAAAACTGGAGTCCTTCAAAAAAATTTAACTATGATTGACCGAAAAGGAGTCATCAGTAAAGAAAGAAAAGGTCTGAATAGATGGAAATTAATTCATGCAATAAAAACTAAAAATAGAACTTTAAATGATGCAATTAAAGGTGCAGATGTTTTTTTAGGTTTATCTTCTGCAGGTGTTTTGAAAAAAGATATGATAAAAAAAATGGCAAAAAATCCAATTATATTTGCGTGTGCTAATCCTGATCCAGAAATAACACCTGAAGAAGTTGAAGAAGTTAGAAAAGATGCAATAATTGCAACTGGAAGGTCAGATTATCCAAATCAAGTAAATAATTTAATAGGTTTTCCATACATTTTTAGAGGAGCACTAGATGTAAGAGCAAAAACTATTAATGAAGAAATGAAAATTGCAGCGGCAAATGCAATTGCATCTTTGGCTAAAAAAAGAGTTCCAGATGAAGTTGTAGCTGCTATGGGAGGTGAAAGACCTAAATATGGAAAAGATTATATCATTCCATCAACATTTGATCCTAGACTAATAAGTGTCATACCAGTTGCTGTTGCCAAAGCAGCACTAAAAACTAAAGTTGCAAGAAAAAAAATTAAAAATTTCGAAATCTATTCTGAAAAATTAAGACAAAGGTTAGACCCTTCTGTAACTATAATGCAAGGTATAAATTCCCAAATCAAAAAAAATCAAAAAAAAGTTGTATTTACAGATGGAGAAGACGAAAATACTTTAAAAGCTGCAATTGCATTTAAAAATGCTGGGCTCGGAATTCCTATAATTGTTGCAAAAGAAAAAATTGTTAAACAAAGGTTAAAAGAAATTGGTTACAGTGAAAATTTTGATATTCAAATCATAAACTCTTTGAACAAAGATGAGAAGGAAAAATATGTAAAATATATTTTTAAAAAATTACACGGAAACAAAGGTAATCTTGAGCCAGATATGTACGAACTATATTTAAGAGATTGTAATAGAATGGTTAAACATGACAAGGTTATTTGGGGATCTTGTATGGTATCATGCGGTGATGCTGATGCAATGGTAACTGGAAACAATAGAAGATATGCTCAATCTTTAGAAAAAATAAAAAAAGTAGTAGAACCTAGAGCAGGTGAGATAATGTTTGGATTAAATATGGTCGTAAATAAAGGTAAAACAGTATTTATAGGAGATACTAGTGTTCATGAATATCCTACGTCAGAACAATTAGCTGAGATAGCTATATCTTCAGCTAGAGTTGTAAGATTATTTGGTTTTGATCCAAAAGTAGCTTTCTTATCTCATTCAACATTTGGACAGCCTTTAACAAGTAGAACAAAACATATAAGGGACGCAGTTAATATACTTAAGAAAAGAAAAGTTAATTTTAAATTTGATGGAGATATGCAGCCAGATGTTGCCTTGAGTGAAGAATATTCAGATTTATATCCATCATCAAAAATAGTTGGTAATGCAAATATATTAATAATGCCAGGACAGCATAGTGCAGCAATTTCATACAAAATAATGAAGACACTGGGTGGAGCAAAAGTTATAGGACCTTTGTTAATAGGTTTAGGTCAGGCAATAGAAATTGCGCCGTTAAGATCTTCTACTTCTGATATATTAAATTTAGCATCAATTGCAGCTTACTCTGCGGGTGTTATAAATTATAAAAACAAAATTAATTTTTAACTACTCTTAAATCTTCAATTAATAAAATACTTGAAACTACACCTTCAACATCAAGAATTTGTTTTGCTTCATTAATAACTTCAGATCTTTCTCCCTCATCTCGAGCTATTCCATATACATAAATTTTCTTTTTATATGTATCTATATTATAATTTACTGCCTTAATTTTTTTACTGGTAATCATTGCAGTTCTAAGCTGTGAAGTTATCAAAAAATCTTTTGCTGCTTGTTGAATATTAAATTTTTCTTTTATTCTAAGATCATTTTTAACTGATCTTGCACCTTTTATTTCCCATCCTAATTTTGTAATTTTCAATTTTTCTTCTACTGTATCTACTTTACCAGTAATAAAAATTCTTCCATCTAATACTTTAGTTTTAACTGATAAAATATAATTGGTATTCATATTAATTAATTTTGCAGATAAATTCTTTTGCATTATTGAATCATCAATCTGAGTTCCGATTGTCCTTGGATCAAGTGCAATAGTTACTCCAGTGCCTAGGACTCCTGTGGAAGAAGTTCCAACACAACTTGTCGTAATAAACAGAAAAAATATTATTAAAATTTTACTAGCTTTCATTTTTTAATTTTAAACAATATTGATAAATTATTTTATTAGAAAACTTCTTATCTTCATTAATTTCTTTTATAATATTTTTTATAGTCATTTTTTTTATTAATTTTTTAATTTTTTTTTTATCAGATTCTTCTAATTTATTGTAAGTTTTTTTTAAATTATTATCCTCAGAAATAACAACTGTAATTTCCCCTTTATTTGAAATATTTAGTTCAGATAAATTTTTTACACTACTTCTTATATATTCTTCATGAATTTTAGTTATTTCTCTACAAATTAAAATTTTTCTATTAAAAAAATATTTTTTTATGGGATCGATAATTTTTTTAATTTTTTTTGGTGAAATAAAAAAAACAATTGAATTATTAATGTTTGAAACTGAGTTAAATAACCTATTTAGTTCAGTTTTTTTTTCAGGTAAAAATCCAAAAAATAAATACTTATCTGAAAATCCACTTATAGAAATTGCAGCACTAACTGCTGAAGGACCAGGAACAGAATAAATATTAATTTTTCTTTCAATACATTTATTAATTAAAACTCTACCTGGATCAGAAATTGCAGGGGTACCAGCATCAGATATAATTGATATAATTTTATTATCTTCTAAAAGTTCTAAGACAAAATTTAAATTTTTATTTTCATTAAACTTATGATGGGAAACTAATTTTTTACTGATATTAAATTTATTTAATAGTTTTTTAGAAACTCTAGTGTCTTCACATAAAATTAAATCAGAGTTTTTAAAGACTTCTAAGGCTCTAATTGTTATATCTCCTAAATTTCCAATTGGAGTAGAAACACAATATAGCCCAGGTTTTAAGTTATTTAGTTTTTCATCAACGTGCATTTACTTTGAAATTATATTATTAAATCTAAAATGAAAACTTTTATTAAACTTTTAATTATATCAACTTTAAGTTTAATTACTTTTTTTCAGATTGGTTTTTCAAGTGAAAAAATTAAAATAGGCCTAATAGTTCCAACGAGTGGAAAAGATTCGCAACTTGGTAATTCAATTATTAAATCTGTTAGAATGGCAATTAATAAAATTAATGATGGTAGAATTGAGATAATTCCCAAAGATACTAAATCAAATCCAATAAGTTCTTTGAAAGTTTCTAAAGAACTTTATGATCAAGGAGTAAGAATTGTAATCGGGCCAGTATTTAATGAAAGCATAAGATATCTTGATGAATTAAAAGATATGACATTTATTTCTTTAACAAACAAGGTTTATGGAAACCCCTCTAATGTAATTAGTGCTGGTGTTAACGCTATTTCCCAAATAAATACAATAATAAAATTTAAAGAAAATAATAATTTAGAAAGAAGTATCTTTTTAATTCCTAAAACTGATTATAAAAAAGAAATTGATTTTGCAATTCATAAAACCAATATTAAACTCAAAGATAAGTTTTATTATGATACTGATCCAACTATATTAACTGATCAAATTGCAAAAATAACTAGATACTCTCAAAGAAAACAAAATCTTGAAGATGAAATAAAAAGATTAGAAAACTCTTTGGAAAGCAATAAAGAAAAAAAAATAGAAAACTTAAAAAAAAAAGATACTTTAGGTGGAATTAATTTTGACTCTGTAATTATAGCAGATTTTGACGAAAGTTTAAAAAGTGTAATTACATCATTACTTTATACCGATGTATCTTCAAAAAGAATTTCCTACTTAGCTTTAAATCAATGGTTTGATAAGTCGCTTTTAAAAGAAACATCGCTTCAACCAATTTATTTTCCATCAATAAATAAAGAAAATTATAATTTATTTATTAATGAATATAATAGTAAATATAGAACAGATCCCAATCAACTATCATTTTTAAGTTATGATTTAATTGGACTAATATATTTTTTAATTTACGAAAATGATTTTGAAATTTCGAAAAAAATCTTTTATAAAAAAAATAAATTTAAGGGAAAAATTGGTATATTTGAAATAAATAAAAATTTAATAACTCATCAATTAAATTTTTATAGCATTGAAAATAATCAGTTCAAAAAAATTTTTTAATCTTTTTAAATGCAATATATCTATGATCTATTTTATACTTTATACTTGGTTTAATTTGTGCAAAAGTTAAGGTTCTACCATGTGGTATAAAAATTGGATCATAACCAAATCCGTTTCTTCCTTTTTTTTTATTTGATATAAACCCATTGACTACTCCTAAAGAGTGTATTGGTTTTTTTTTAAGACCATAAATTGTTAAAGCACAAATAAATCTTGCTACAATTTTTTTATTTCTCCATTCTTTATCTTTTTTAATTAATTCTCTGAAAACTTTATTGATAGCAATATTAAAATTACCTTTTTTTCCTCCCCATCTAGCAGAAAAAATTCCTGGAGCTCTATTTAATAAGTCTATTTCTAATCCAGAATCATCAGCTATACAAATTTTTCCAGATTTTTTTGAATAGTATTTTGCTTTGATCAAAGAATTTTCAATAAATGATTTTCCATTCTCTTTTGGACTTTTTAAATTAAAATCGTCTGGCGTAAATATCTTATAAAATTTGGGTAATAAATCTCTTATTTCCCTTATTTTTCCTGTATTATTAGAACCAATAATTATCTCTCTATTTTTTTTTTTAAGCATCTAGAAATATAACAATTACTTACCATATAGATATTAATGGAAAAAGAAAATTTAAAAGAGAAAGATGAAATTCAAAATGAATCTGATGAAAAAGATTTAGATACTCATGATAATAATTCTATAAATATTAGCAAGAAATTAGAAGATAAAGAACAAGATAAAGAACTTTCACCAAAAGAAGAAATTGAAGATCTTAAAGATAAGTTGACAAGAACATTTGCAGAAATGGAAAATCAACGAAGAAGATTTGAAAAAGAGAAAGAGGATGCTTTTGAATATGGAGGTTTCACTTTTGCAAGAGAGTCATTAAATTTATTAGATAATCTAGAAAGATCAAAATTATCTTTAGAGAATGATGAAAATTTAAAAAATACTGAAACTTTAAAAAAAGTTATAGAACACCTTAATGTTGTTAACAAAGATATTTTATCTATTTTTAAAAAAAATAATATAGAACCAATAAAGTCAATTAACGAAAAACTTGACCCAAATCTTCATCAAGCAATGATGGAAATAGAAGATGACACAAAAGAACCTGGAACAATTATTCAGGAAGTACAAAAAGGATTTATGATGAAAGATAGATTGTTGAGACCATCCTTAGTTGGAGTTTCAAAAAATAAATTAGAAGAAAGCACCAATGATGGTAAAAAAAGTGAGGAAAATAAGGAAAAAAAAGAAGAAAAATAATTATATCATATGGTTGTAGTTGTAAAATTAACACTTATATGAACGAGAGGTAAATTAAAATGAGCAAAGTAATAGGTATAGATTTAGGAACAACCAACTCTTGTGTAGCAGTTATGGAAGGTTCACAAGCAAAAGTTTTAGAAAATGCTGAAGGAGCAAGAACTACTCCATCAGTTGTAGCATTTACGGATAGCGAAGAAAAATTAATTGGACAACCAGCGAAAAGACAAGCTGTGACTAACCCAGAAAATACTATTTTTGCAGTAAAGAGATTGGTTGGAAGAAACTTTGAAGATCCGTCTGTTAAAAAAGATATCGAAACAGCCCCTTTTAAAATAATTAATTCAGATAAAGGTGATGCATGGATAGAGGCTAGAGGAAATAAATATTCACCATCTCAGATTTCAGCTTTTGTTTTACAAAAAATGAAAGAAACAGCTGAAAAATATTTAGGTTCTGAGGTCAAGCAAGCAGTAATTACTGTACCTGCATATTTTAATGATGCTCAAAGACAAGCAACTAAAGATGCTGGAAAAATAGCTGGACTAGAAGTTTTAAGAATTATAAATGAACCAACGGCTGCATCATTGGCTTATGGACTAGATAAAAAAGCAAATAAAAAAATTGCAGTTTATGATTTAGGAGGAGGAACATTTGATGTATCAATTTTAGAATTAGGTGATGGAGTTTTTGAAGTTAAATCAACTAATGGCGACACCTTTTTAGGTGGTGAAGATTTTGATAATACAATTGTTGATTACCTTTTAACAGAATTTAAAAAAGAAAATGGAATAGATTTAAAATCTGACAAACTAGCCTTACAAAGATTAAAGGAAGCTGCAGAAAAGGCAAAAATTGAACTTTCTTCAGCTACTCAAACAGAAATAAACCTACCATTTATAACAGCTGATAAAACTGGACCAAAGCATATTAATTTAAAAATGACTAGAGCTAAACTTGAGGCTTTAGTTGAAGATTTAATAACTAGAACAATACCCCCGTGCAAGACAGCTCTTAAAGACGCTGGTTTATCTGCAAGTGAAATAGATGAAATAGTTCTTGTAGGTGGTATGACAAGAATGCCTAAAGTTATTGAAGAAGTAAAAAACTTTTTTGGGAAAGAACCAAATAAATCTGTAAACCCTGATGAGGTTGTGGCAATGGGGGCAGCTATACAGGCTGGTGTATTACAGGGTGATGTTAAAGATGTTCTGTTGTTAGATGTTACGCCTCTATCTTTGGGTATTGAAACGCTGGGTGGTGTTTCTACAAAATTAATAGATAAAAA
Source organism: Candidatus Pelagibacter sp. (assembly GCA_045567255.1). GTDB lineage: Bacteria > Pseudomonadota > Alphaproteobacteria > Pelagibacterales > Pelagibacteraceae > Pelagibacter. The sequence goes on from JBJLDH010000014.1 coordinate 49,513, forward strand.
TACAACAATACCAACAAAGAAAAGTCAGGTTTTCTCAACAGCAGAAGACAATCAACCTGCTGTATCAATTAGAGTTCTTCAAGGAGAAAGGGAGATGGCATCTGATAACAAGATATTGGGTAATTTTGAACTAGTTGGAATAGCTCCTGCTCCAAGAGGAGTTCCTCAAATTGAAGTTACTTTTGATATTGATGCCAATGGTATTGTTAACGTTTCTGCTAAAGATAAAGGAACGGGTAAAGAACAAAAAATTCAAATTCAAGCATCAGGAGGACTAAGTGATGAAGAAATTAGCCAAATGGTTAAAGATGCAGAGTCTAACAAGGAAGCAGATAAGAAAAAAAGAGAATCTGTTGATGCAAGAAACCAAGCTGATACTCTATTACACTCTACTGAGAAAAATTTAAAAGAACATGGAAGTAAAGTTTCTGATATAGACAAAAAAGCAATTGAAGACGCATCAGCGAATCTCAGAAATGCAACTAAAGGAACAGACATAGAAGAAATAAAGAAAAAAACACAAGATTTAGTCCAAGCTTCAATGAAATTAGGTGAAGCAATTTATAAATCACAACAAAGTGCTAAACCTGGTGATGCACCAAAAGATGCTAAAAAAGAAGAGGGAAAAAAAGACGATAACGTTGTTGATGCGGACTTTGAAGAAGTAAAAGACGATAATAAAGAAAAAAGCGCCTAACCTAACAACTATTTGTCTATAATTAGTTATGGCAAAAAGAGATTATTATGAGGTATTAGGTGTAAACAAAGGTGCTTCGGCCGATCAAATAAAATCAGCTTATAGAAAACAAGCGGTTAAATATCATCCTGATAAAAATAAAGGTGATAAAGCTGCTGAGGAAAAATTTAAAGAAGCATCTGAAGCATACCACGTACTATCTGATTCAGATAGAAAACAAAATTATGATAATTTTGGTCATGCTGCGTTTGAAAATGGTGGTGGTGGCAGAGGAGGATTTGGTAACTTTGATTTTTCAAATCATTTTTCAGATATTTTTGAAGATTTTTTTGGTGAAGGTTTTGGAGGAGGAAGAAGATCTAGAAGATCAAATAGTAGAGGATCTGATTTAAGGTATGATTTATCAATAAGTTTGGAAGAAGCTTATACTGGAAAAAAACAGGATATAAAATTCTCTACATCAGATAAATGTGATACTTGTAGTGGTTCAGGTTCTAAAGCTGGCCACGATGCAGATTCATGCTCCATGTGTGGTGGGCAAGGTCAAGTTCGATCAAGCCAAGGTTTTTTTACTGTCCAACAAACATGCCCTCAATGTTCAGGATCAGGTGAAATGATTACTAACCCTTGCGGAAGTTGCGGTGGACAAGGAAAAAAGCAAGCATCAAAAAGACTTTCGGTAACAATTCCTAAAGGTGTGGATGACGGTACAAGAATAAGATTAGCAGGAAAAGGGGAGGCAGGATCTAAAGGTGCTAGTAATGGAGATTTATACTTATTTATAAATGTCTATTCCCATGATCTTTTTAAAAGATCAGAGGAAAATCTCTTCTTTGAATGCCCAATATCTATTGCAGATGCTGCTTTAGGATCATCTATGGAAATTCCAACTATAGATGGTGGTAAAGCAATAATAAAAATTCCCGCTGGAACACAAAATGGAAAACAATTTAGATTAAAAGGTAAAGGAATGCCTTATATGAGAGGAAGTGGAAATGGCGATCTATATGTTCAAGTAAATACTGAAGTTCCTGTATCTCTAAATAAAGAACAAAAAGAAATACTTGAAAAATTTAGAGAAATCGAAAATGAAAAATCTAACCCAAGTATTAAAAAATTCTTCCAAAAAGCCAAAAGCTTCTGGAATAATTAAATAATTAAAAATTTATTAAATGAAAATGAACTGGGATCAAATCATTCCAGCAATTTCTTTAATTGCTGTTCTAATATTAGTTCTTCCTAACTTTTTAAGAACTAATTCGAAATTAAAGCAGTTTTTAAAAAATTTATCTATTTGGACTATAATTATTGTAATTGTTATGATATTTTTGAATCTTATCTTTCAATGATTATTTGGATTGCTTCTTACCCCAAAAGTGGAAATACTTGGATCAGATCCTTTTTGGCATCACTATTATATAGTATTGATGGAAAAAATGACTTTTCAAATTTAGAAAAAATAAAACAATTTCCTGGGCGATCTCAATTTAAAAATCATATTAATGATTTTCAAAATGTTGAGGAAGTATATAAAAATTGGTTAAATGTACAAAATAGTATCAACCTTGATAATAAAATAAAATTTTTAAAGACTCATCATGTAAATTGTACAATTAAAAATTATAAATTTTATGATGAATCAAATTCTTTAGGAGCTATTCATATTGTAAGAGATCCAAGGAATGTATTAATTTCAATAAAAAATCACTTTTCGCTCAAAGATTTCAATGAAGCTAAAGAATTTATTCTTAAAGATAAAAATTGGGTTGGAATCATTAAAAATAAAAATGATTTTATAACAGATAATAAAATACCTACCTTAATTAGTTCATGGAAAATAAATTATTTATCATGGAAAAATAAGGTAAAAAATTATTTATTAGTAAAATACGAAGATTTAATTGAAGATCCAAATAAAGAATTTTTTAGAATTTCTAAATATCTAGAAAAAATAATGAATGTTGAGTTTGATGAAAATAAAATTTTTAATGCTATAAAAACGTCTTCTTTCAATAACATGCAAGATTTAGAAAAAAAAGGTCTTTTTAAAGAATATGTTACAGGAAGTAATAGTGATAAAATAAAATTTTTTAATTTAGGACCAAAAAATGATTGGAAATTATATTTGAATAATGAAATTGTTGAAGAAATTAATTTTAAGTTTAAAAATGAAATGGAAGAATTAGGATATTTGTAAATAATGAAAAGAATTAATTTAGCAATAACTGGCTGTTTGGGAAGAATGGGGCAGCAGTTTATTAAATCTGCAAGATCAGATAAAAATTTTAGATTAGTAGCACTTACTGAAAATAGGATTATTAATAAAAAAATTAGTGGAATTAAACCAAGTCTAAATACTGAAAATGCATTTAAAAATACAAATGTGATAATAGATTTTACAGTTCCTAAATGCACATTTGAGGTTCTAAAAATAGCATCAAAACTAAAAAAAAAAATAATTATAGGAACAACAGGCTTTTCTAAAAAAGAAGAAAATTTAATCAAAAGATATTCAAAAAAAATACCTATACTTAAAGCTGGAAATATGAGTTTGGGAATAAATTTGCTTATGTATTTAACTGAAATTTCTTCTAAATCTCTTGGAAATAATTTTTTGAGTAAAGTTTTTGAAATTCATCACAAATATAAAAAAGATTATCCTTCGGGTACTGCTTTAATGCTTGGTAAAGGTATAGCAGATGGGAAAAATAAAGATTTTTATAAATTATTAGGAAAAAAATATCTAAATAAAAAATTTTTTCCTTACGGAAAAAAAATTAATTTTAATTCTATCAGAAAAGGAGAAATTATTGGGGAACATAAAGTAACTTTTTCAAGTGGTAAAGAGATAATTACATTAAATCATGAAGCATTTGATAGAGCTCTTTACTCAGAAGGTGCATTTACAGCTGCTAAATGGTTAATGAATAAAAAACCTGGACTTTATTCTATGAGAGATGTTTTGAAATTGAATGGATGAGATAAAAAGATCTAAAATAATTTTAAAAATTCTTAATAAACTTTATCCAAGTACACCAATTCCTTTAAAGTATAAAAATAAATTTACTCTATTAGTTTCTGTTTTGTTATCTGCTCAAACTACAGACATTAATGTTAATAATGTAACTAAAAATATTTATCCAAAATATAATAAGCCAGAACATTTTGTAAAATTGGGTAGAAAAAAAATTGAAAATTTAATTAAAAGTATAGGTATATTTAGAGTTAAAGCTAAAAGTGTTTATTTTTTATCAAAACAACTAATAAATCAACATGGAGGAAAAGTTCCAGAAAGCTTTGAAGAGTTAGAAAGGCTACCGGGAGTAGGTCACAAAACAGCCAGTGTAGTTATGTCGCAAGGCTTTGGTCATTCAGCGTTTCCAGTGGACACTCATATTCATCGTTTGGCACAAAGATGGGGTCTTAGTAATGGTAAAAATGTTATACAAACAGAGAAAGATTTAAAAAGATTATTTCCTAAAAAATCATGGAACAAACTTCATCTTCAAATAATTTATTATGGAAGAGAATATTGCAAGGCAAGAGAATGTTATGGTTTAACTTGTAAAATATGTACTACTTGTTATCCTAGTAGAAAAAAACCACTCAAAACAAAGAAAGCTTAATATGAAAATTTTAGGAATTGGCAATGCAATTGTAGACGTGATTTGCAAAGTAGAAGATAGTTTTTTAGCAGAAAATAAATTGACAAAAAGTACGATGAAATTAATATTTGACGAAAGTGAATTTAAAAGTTTGTTGTCTAATCTTAAAATTGAAAAAACAGTTTCTGGAGGATCAGTTGCTAATTCAATTGTAGGATTATCTCAGCTGGGGAATGAAGTTGGATTTATAGGTAAAGTAAATGATGATGAACTAGGAAGCAAATATGAAGATGGTCTTAAACAAGAGAATGTAAAATATATTTACTCAAAAAAAAAAGAAGAATTGCCTACAGGAACTTGTCTAATATTAGTTACACCTGACTCAGAAAGAACAATGTGCACTTTTTTAGGAATTGCAGGAAAAATAAATGAAAATGATGTTAGTTCTGATGCTATTAAACAAAGTGAAACAATATTTCTAGAAGGTTATCTTTGGGATGAGGGAGATCCAAAAAAAGCATTTGAAAAAGCAATTCAAAATGCAAACAAAGTAGCAATGTCATTATCGGATCAGTTTTGTGTTGATCGACATAAACCTCATTTTTTAGACTTAGTGAAAAATAAATTAGATATCACATTTGCAAATGAACAAGAGATAATGTCATTAATAGATGCAAAATCTTTTGATGAGGTAATAGATTTTTCAAAATCATTGGGCAAAATAATTGTTTTAACACGAGGTGAAAAAGGTGCTGTTGCTATCAATGGAGATGTGGTTGTTGAATGTGGAATAAAACAAGGTCTTAAAATTGTTGATTTAACTGGAGCCGGAGATCTTTTTGCAGCAGGCTTTTTGCATGGACATGTAAATAACATGACACTGAAAGAAAGTTTGGATAAAGGAACTGAAATGTCTTCTAAAGTTATCCAACAAATTGGGGCTAGACTATAAAAGATTATTTTTTCTTTCTTTTGAAGCTACCCTTACCCTTTTTGGGACTGACTATTCTTGGTTTATATTTTTTTGTCAAAAGATCTTTGGCAATAATATTTCGTTTTTTCACTTTATTTTGTAACCTGATTTAGTACTCTTAATAAAATCATTATTATTAAATTTATCATTTATTTTTTTTCTTAATCTATAAATATGAGTTTCAACTGTATGTGTTTCTAACTTTGAGCTGTGTCCCCAAACTTCGGTTTGTAATTTATCTATTGATACTGATTTTTCAGATTTTTTTAAAAAAATAATAATTTCTGCCTCTTTTTCTGTTAAATTTAAATCTATTTTATTATTAAACATTTTTCTTGTATTTAAATTTAATTTATAAAGTCCAAGATCTATTTCAGATTGTTGATTAAATTTATTCTTTAAAAAATTAATATTAATAGTTTCAATTATTTTTGATATTTTTAATGGTAAATTATCTAGTACAATTTGATTTGTTAGATTTGGTATTTTTTTCTTAGCAATTATTAAGTGGCTATTTGAATATTTAATTTTTAAATCAATAAACTCTTGTTTCGAAACATTCAACAATTGAAAATTTAAATTACTTTTTATTTCGTTTAATATAAAGAATAATTCAGCAAAATCATAAATTATCAAATGTTGTTTATTCATATATAATCAAGATATGACAATTATAATAAAAAATAAAGAAACTCTTATTTTTGATGAGTTTATTTTTAAATGTTGTGTTGGAAAAAATGGGATAACTAATAATAAAGTTGAAGGCGATAAGAAAACACCTAGAGGATTGTTTTTTCTGGGAAATGTTTTTTTTAGAAAAGATAGAAATTTTAAACCAATTACAAAATTAAATACTATTTCTATAAAAAAAAACATGGGTTGGTGTAATGATATAAAAAGCAAAAAATATAATAAACTAATTAAAGTAAATAAAAAAATTAAACATGAAAAATTATTTAGAGAAGATTATAAATATGATTATTTAATTCCTGTTAATTATAATTCTAAAAACACAAAGATTGGTAAAGGGAGCGCAATATTTATTCATCTGACAAAAAACTACATTCCTACGGCTGGATGTATTGGAATTAAAAAAAGAGATATGTTAATTCTACTAAAGTTGCTAAGTAAAAAAACTAGAATAAAGATATAAAATTAGTAACCATATTTTTTTATCCAACTTTCTAAATGCATTTTTCCCTCTAACAATTCATCTTCATAATTTTTCCATCTTCCAATTGATTTTGAATATATTGGTTGGCTTACTTGATTGTAACTAGGTGTTGATATCATTCCTCTTTTTTGAGATGTTTTATAAAATTCTGTGACTTGATCTGACCATTTTAAATTTAAAAATGATAACAAGTCTGAAACAGATTTTTTAAAATTTGTGACTAAATCCTCATATTTTATACTATAATAATTTATGGAAAAATTATTTGTATATAGTTGCCAGAGTTTCATAACTAAATCATACATTTTTGCTGTATCATTTAGGTTAAGAAAGTTTGCCATCGCATGATTAACTAAAAAATTTTGCATAAAGCAACTCAATACACAATCACAGGGATGCCTTAAAGCAAAAATAAATTTAGCATTAGGGAAAATACGAAAAATTTCCGCAGCGTAAATAATATTGAGTGGCATTTTATCGATAATAATACTTTTTTTATTCTTATTTAAATATTTATCCCTTTGATTAAAATAAAAATCTCTCATTTCTTTTCTCAGAGAAGATTTTGGAATTTTTAAATTATCAAATTTTGAGTCTATTTTTTTTTCTAATTCCTCAACAAATTTATCTATAATTGGTTTCTCCTCTATGACATCAACTGAAGGATGACTTCTTAAAATTGTATCTAATAAAGTAGTACCAGAACGAGGAAATCCTATTAAAAAAACAGGATCTTCAAAATTATCTTCATTTTTTTCTGCATTCCATTCTTGAATATTTAATTTGCTAAAATAGTTTATTCTTTTCTTAATTATATCTAAAAATATTTCTTTATTTGCATTATTTTTATCGTTTATAATTTTTTGTTTATTGGTCTGCTCAAAAAAATGGTAAGCTTCTTTGTAATTACCTATTTGATCATAACTTTTTGCAATTAATTCTAATCTTGAGTCTTCTTTGAAATTTTCCTTAGGGCTAAACTTTATACTTTTTAATATTTTAACAACATCATTAAACTTTTTTAATTTATAAAATAGTTTTGCCTTAAATAAACTTATTGTTGGATTTTTTTCAAAGTTTTTCTCGCCTTTTTTTAAAAGTGCTTCGAAACTTTCATTTTGATTTGATATGTCATACAACTCTAGAAGATTGTTATATGCTGGTAGATGGTTGGGATCTAGCTCTAAAGTAATATTTAAATATTTTTCAGAATTTTTAATATCATTTGTTCTTTTATATAAATTTCCGATATTATAATTAGCAAAAATATTCTTTGGGTTTAGACTAATTGATTTCAAATAACTTTTTGTAGCTTCATTTATATTGCCTAAATTTGAATAAATTATACCAAGCTGACTATAAGCTATTGAAGAATTTGGATTTATAGAAATAGCCTTTTTACTAACTTCTAAAGCTTTTTCATTATTTCTTAAATTCAAATAAATTAATCCTAAGTTGTTAAAAGTATTTTCATTATTAGGATTAATTGATGCAGCCATTTCGAGTAACTCTACTGATTTTTCTAAATTATTATTTTTAGCATATATTGTGCCCAAATTGAAATTTGCATCGAAGTTATTAGGATATTTTTTAATAATTTTCTTATAAATATCTGATGCTTTTTCAAAATTATTTTTTTCAAGATATGATACCGCTAAATTTAAGTTTTTTTGCAGATCACTTTTTTTAAAATTCATTAAATTTTTTAGTTATATTTTTTTATATATAAATAAATTTTTATTTTAAAGAGTTCTTTTCCCAAAGATTTTTGTTCCTAATCGTAAATATGTTGAATTATACTTTATTGCTTCTAAATAATCAGAGGACATACCCATACTAATATCATTTAAATTTAATTTTTTATTTAAGTAGCTCATTCTCATAAAATATCTTTCTGGATCTTCGTTTATTGGAGGAAGACACATTGTTCCAATTATATCTAAATCAAGTTTTAAACAATATTTATAAAATTCTTCTAGTTCATTAATTCTAATTCCACTTTTTTGAGACTCATTTCCAATGTTTATCTGAATAAATATTTTAGGCTTAGTTTGTAACTTCTTTTGCTCTACTGAAATTTTATTTGCTAATTTTTCACTATCCAATGAATGAATAAAGTCAAAAAGCTTGATCGCATGCTTAACTTTATTTGTTTGCAATTTTCCTATTAAATGAATTTTAAGATTATTTTTATTTTTTTTAATATCAGACCACTTATCGATGGCTTCTTGTACTTTATTTTCTCCAAAATGATCGTGGCCATATTCAATAAGAGGCAAAATATGATCTAATTTAAACGTTTTTGAAACAGCAATAATTTTAGGTGATCTATCCAAAAAATTTAAATCTGATAAATTAGAATTTATTAAATTTTTTATATTAATTAAATTTTGTACACTTTCATGCATAATAACCTACCTAAACAATACTACTTTATAGATAAATTTAATAAAAAAAATATTGATAAAATAGAAAAAAATACAGGTATTATTTATAGAAATTACTCAAAAAAACTAGATAAAAAATTAATATTAGAAATTAAAAACTATTGTAAAAAAAAAAAATTAAAATTTTATATTTCAAATAGTATAAAACTTGCATACCAATTAAACTTAGATGGTGTTTATATACCATCGTTTAATATTAATTTTAAACATCTAAGCTACCAAAAAAAAAGTAATTTTATTATTATTGGATCTGCACATAATATTAAAGAAATTAGAGTGAAGGAATTACAAAAAACTGATTTGATTTTCATATCTTCTATATTTAAAAAAAATAAAAATTATCTTGGAACGTATAAGTTTCAAGCCATATCAAAAATAACTATTAAAAAAGTTATTGCTCTTGGTGGAATTAATAAAAATAATATTAAAAAATTAAAAATATTAAATTGTATTGGATTTGCAGGAATTTCTTATTTTAAATAAAAAAAGGCCCCTTTAAAAAAAGGGGCCTTTAATAATTTTCGTTTTCTAAATTAAATTAGAATGCGAATGCAATATTAAGCTCGTAAGCTTGTTTATCAGAAGCAGCTGTACCACCTAAGTTATCACCATTATGATGAGAAGCAGAGACAGTTATTCCACCACTTGTAAAAGATACACCTATTGCACTAGTTTCTTGATCTTCATCAGTTGCTTCTTCGTAGTCAACTTCACCTTGACCATAAGAAACTGATAAATCTTCAGTTACTGCATAAGAAATACCAAATCCTCTGTATTCTTGGTCAGCACTTGCTGTTCCAGAATCAGATTCGTTTGCTTGATATCCAACAGTAAACGAGTCAAATGCATATTTAAGAAACATCGCAGTATTTTCGATGTCTTTACCTGCAGCAGAATCTGTTGCATTACCGTTTGTAACTGCAACTTGCTCGTTGTTATCACCTGAAGCATAACCAACTGTTAAGCCTTCAATTCCAGTGTACTGAACACCCCAAGACTGTGAGCTCTCAACAGCTACAGCAGCATCTGAAGGAGAGTAAGATGCAAAAAGATCTACTCCGTCCATTACATTAACTGTATATCTGAACATATCAGCATTTGATCCAGCAGCCATTATAGCGCCGTTACCACCTGCAACAGATCCAGTTAAACCATGCCATGATTCTTCGTTAGCAGCTGGCATCATATCATCCCAAGAGCCAGGTACTGAAGTTCCACCTTGTTTCCAAAATGTTAAAGAACCCATATCGCCCATGTTAATTGACATGTTTGTGTTGTTGTGTGTTCCTGCAGATGTGTTTTGGCTAGTAGAAACTGTCCATCCATTGTCTAAATCAGCAGATCCAGAAAAATTGATAGAGTCTAGCATTGACCAACCGTTACCAGTATTTTGCTTGTCTCCACCAACTAATGTTAGTTTTGCAGAACCAGTTACAGACATATCTGCAGCTACCGCTGAAGATGATACTAGAGCTGTTCCTAATGCTGTCAAACCAACTTTTTTTAGTTTGTCCATATTAATTACTCCTTTATTTAATTGTTAATATTAATATTAAACACAGCATATTTATCAAAATCTGTTGATTTTCCTTGATTTTATTAAATAAAATATTAATTTTATTGATAGGTGTTGCATTTATGCATCACTATTTAACCGCATATTTATTGTGTTTTTTAACAATTATAATAAAAAAACTATAGTATATATAATATCGTACTAAAGTGACGTGTTTCAAATGAAAAAGATACTAAATTTTAAATTAACTAAATTACTGATACTGTTTTTTTTGTTTCCTACACTTAACCAGTGTGGGATGGGTGCAGATGCAAGACAGTATCCTCCCGAACCTCACAAAAGAGTTCAAAAAAATTTAGAAGAAGGAAGAGGTTTTAGATTAATGGGGGGAGATAAAAAAAAAGGTGGTGGAGATTTTGAATTTGCAAGTTCTAATTCATTATGGAAAGCTTCTTTAGATACAATTGAATTTATGCCACTTGCGTCTGCAAATTACAGTGGAGGAATAATAATTACCGATTGGTATTCAAGTGAAAATAATTTAAAGGAATCAATAAAAATTTCTATTCGTTTTCTAACAAATGAAGTTAGATCAGATGCTTTAGATATAAAAGTTTTTCATAAAAAATGCGCATTAGTTGAAAGTTGTGCTATATCTGAAAGATCTGGACAATTAGTTGCAGAATTAAATAAAAAAATTTTACAAAAGGCCGCTGTTTATCAAAAAGATCAAGAAACTAAAAGTTTTAAACCCTATAGACAGGGAAACAAGCAAAAAGATTAAACCTAAAATAAGTGACTACCAATATCCAAAGTAGATATAATTTTAAAGAAGTAGAGAACAGGTGGCAAAAAACCTGGGAAGAAGAAAAAATTTTTTCTTCAAAAATTGATAAAAATAAAAAAAAATTTTACTGTTTAGAAATGTTCCCTTATCCATCAGGAAAAATTCATATGGGACATGTAAGAAATTATACTATTGGAGACGTATTATCTAGATATAAAATGCTAAAGGGATTTAATGTTTTGCATCCAATGGGTTGGGATGCTTTTGGTATGCCAGCAGAAAATGCTGCAAGAGAAAATAATCTAGATCCAAAAGATTGGACCAATAAAAATATTTCGACAATGAAAAATCAGCTAAAAAAACTGGGACTTTCAATAGATTGGGATCGTGAAATTTCTACATGCTCAGAAGAATATTATAAACATCAACAATTATTTTTTTTAGAGTTATATGAAAAAGGATTAGTTTATCGAAAAGAAAACTATGTTAATTGGGATCCTATAGATGAGACAGTTCTTGCAAACGAGCAAGTAATTGATGGAAAGGGCTGGAGATCAGGAGCAACCGTAGAAAGAAAAAAATTAAGTCAATGGTTTTTTAATATTTCAAAATTCTCACAAAAACTTTTAGATGATTTAGAGGATTTAGATGAATGGCCAAATAAAGTTAAAGTAATGCAAAAAAACTGGATTGGTAAATCATTTGGTTGCGAAATTAATTTTGAGGTTGAGGGACATATTCCCGTAAAAGAAATTAAATGTTTTACTACAAGACCAGATACATTATTTGGTTTTTCTTTTTTGGCTTTATCTGTAGACCACGAAATTTCAAAGTTCTTTGCAGAAAATAATGAATTTAAAGAATTTAAAAATGAGTGTTCAAAGACCGGAACAACTGAAGAAGCAATTGCTATGGGTGAAAAAATTGGCTTTAAAACAAATTTAGTGGCAAAAAACCCTTTAAATTCAAGCCAAAAAGTACCGGTTTATTTTGCTAATTTTGTATTGATGGACTATGGTTTTGGCGCTGTTTTTGGTTGTCCTGCCCACGATCAAAGGGATTTTGATTTTGCAAAAAAATATAATTTAGAGATTAAAACTGTTGTTAAGCCAAAAGATGAACTAAATACTTTTAAGGTAATTGATAAAGCTTATACAAGTGATGGGGTTATAATTAACTCAGATTTTTTAGATGGACTAAAAGTACCAGAAGAATCTATTGCTAAAACAATAGATATTTTAGAAGAAAAGAAGATAGGAAAAAAACAAATTAATTTTAGATTGAAAGATTGGGGTGTTTCAAGACAAAGATATTGGGGATGTCCAATTCCAATAGCTTACGATGTTGAAGGAAATGCAATTCCTGTGCCTAAAACTGATTTGCCAGTTAAACTTCCAGAAAAAGTTGATCTTAATGCTAAAGGAAATCCATTAAATTCCAATGTTGATTGGAAAAGTATTAAAATTAATGGAAAAGAATTAACTAGAGAAACAGATACTTTAGATACATTTGTTTGTTCTTCGTGGTACTACTTGCGTTTTTGTTCTCCTACTGAAACTAAATATGGTTTCAATCAAGAAGAAATCGATTATTGGATGCCTGTAGATCAATATATTGGAGGCATAGAACATGCAATTTTGCATTTACTTTATTCACGTTTTTTCATGAAAGCATTAGGATTTAAAAATAGTACTTTTGATATAAATGAACCTTTTAAAGGCTTGTTTACTCAAGGAATGGTATGTCATGAAACTTATAAAGATCAAAATAATAATTGGATAAGCCCAGATGAAATAGAAATGAAAGATAAAAAATATTATAAAAAAAATGATCTAAATTCTCAAATCATTGTAGGACCATCAGAGTCTATGTCTAAATCAAAAAAAAATGTAATTGATCCAGAAAATATAATTAATAATTATGGAGCTGACTCTGTTAGATTATTTATCCTATCTGACAGTCCTCCAGAAAAAGATGTTCAATGGTCTGAACAAGGAATGCTTTCTTCATTTAAATTTATACAAAAACTATGGATTCTACATTCAAAAATAAAAATTAAATTATTAAACAAAAACAGTTTAACTGAGGAAGATTCGGTTTTAAATAAATTTACTAATCATTTAATCAATAAAATTACAGATAATTTAGAAAGTTTCAGCTACAATGTTATCATTGCAAATATTTATGAAACTTACAATTTTTTAATAAAGCATGTTGAAAAAAACATTAATACAAAAAACTTGTTAGAAAATTATACTAAAATATTAATATCAATTTCACCAATTGTTCCACATTTAGCTAGTGAGTGCTTGTCAGATATAGGCTATAAACAAAAATTAGATTGGCCAAGTGTGGATAAAAATTATATTCAAAATGAAAATATTGATTATGTTATTCAAATTAATGGAAGAAAAAGAACAATTGTTAAAGCTGAAAAAGATTTAAAAGAAGAGAATATTTTAAATATTGCCAAAAATGAAAAACTATTAGATAAATATTTAATTAACAAATCCATTAAAAAAGTTATTTTTGTTAAAAATAGACTTTTGAACATTTTGATAAATGAATAAAATTTTAAATTATATATTGGTATTTTTATTATTTACTATATTTGGTTGTGCTTATGAACCTGTTTTAAATAAAAAAAATTATCAATTTTCAATCAATATTTCAGAAATAAATGGTGATCAACAAATCAATTCTATCATAAAAGATAGGATTAACTTTCTGAAAAAAAATCAAAATGAATATGAATTAAGTTTAATAACAAAAAAAGAAAAAAAAATTATATCAAAAGATTCAAAAGGTGATCCTGCAACTTTTGAATTATTAATTAATATTAATTATATTGTTAAAAAAAGTGATAAAACTATAATTAAGAAAGATATAAAAAGAAAAATTACATACAATAATATAACTGACAAATTTGAATTAGAAAATTACGAGAAAAATATTATAGAAAACTTATCAGAAGTTTTATCAGATAGTATTATAAGTTCTATTTCAGAAATAAATAAATGATAATTAAATCTTTTGAGACAGAAAAGATTAAATCAAAAAAAAATAATTTAATTCTCCTGTATGGAAAAAACCAAGGTTATAAAAATCAGGTAATTAATGAGATATTTGAGGGTGAAACTTCTAGATACGAAGAAAACGAAATTTTAAGTAATTATGAAAATTTTATTTCAAATTTAATGAATAAATCTCTTTTTGATGATGAGAAATTAATAATAATTTCCAGGGCTAGTGAGAAAATCCTTAATTTCGTAAACGAAATCATTGAAAGAAAAATTGATAAAGTAAGAATTATTATTAATTCTGATAGTTTAGAAAAAAAATCAAAATTAAGAAATTTATTTGAAAAAGAAAATGAACTTATATGTATTCCTTTTTACGAAGATAATGAAAAAAGTTTAAATATAATAACCCAAAATTTTTTTAGAAAAAAAAATATTAAAGTTTCACAAGAGATTATAAATTTATTGGCTGGAAGAGCTAGAGGTGATAGGGGTAACCTAATTAATGAGCTAAATAAAATAGAAATCTTATCAATAACAAAAAAAAATATTAAAATAGAGGATATATTAAAATTAACAAATTTATCTGAAAATTATAGTGTTTTTGAACTTGCTGAAAATTATCTAGCTAAAAATAAAAAACAAATTTCAAAAATATTAAATGAAAATAATTTTGTTAATGAAGAATGTATATTAATATTAAGAACAATATTAAATAGATCGAAAAGATTGCTTAAACTTAAAGAAAGTCAGAGCCAAACAGGAAATATTGATTTGACATTATCTTCTTATAAACCGCCGATATTTTGGAAAGAAAAAGATATTGTAAAAAAACAAATACAAGTTTGGTCTGACGATGAAGTAAAAAAAATGATAAGAAAATTAAGTGATCTTGAAATTCTGATTAAGAAAAATTCTAATAATTCATTAAATTTTGTTTCTGATTTTGTTAGTAATTATTAATAGTTATTTTTAATAACTTGAATTAATCTTTCCATTTGGTCTAGGCCTTTATATTCAAAAGCTATTGTCCCTGAGTTGTTTTTTTTATTATTAACATAAACTCTCATTC
Source organism: Candidatus Pelagibacter sp. (assembly GCA_045567255.1). Taxonomy (GTDB): domain Bacteria; phylum Pseudomonadota; class Alphaproteobacteria; order Pelagibacterales; family Pelagibacteraceae; genus Pelagibacter. Next base: position 64,804 of record JBJLDH010000014.1, read on the forward strand.
CAATTTTTTCCATAAGTTGATTTTCAATATCGAGTGTGTTTGAATCTTTGCTCTTTTTATTCATCGATTTATTTCCTTTAACAATTCTAATAAGTGCTTCGGTTTGCCTCACAGATAATTTTTTAGAGATTATCTTTTCGGCTAATAATTGAGCATTTTCCAATCCTACCAAAATTTTTGCATGTCCCTGGGATATTTTTTCATCAATTATATGTTCTATTATTTTTTCAGGCAACTTGAGCAATCTTAAATAATTGGAAACATGGGCTCTGCTTTTTCCTATAAACTTTGCAACTTTTTCTTGATCATATTTAAATTCATCTATTAGTCTTTTATATCCCTCTGCTTCTTCTATTGGGTTTAAATCTTTTCTTTGAACATTTTCAACTATTGCAAATTCTAGTGATCTTAAATTATCTGCTTTGATAACTAATACTGGAACTTTATGAAGTCCTGCTTTTTGTGCAGCTTGCCACCTTCTTTCTCCAGCTACTATTTCAAACTTATCAACTATATCATCCGATTTTCTTACTATGATTGGCTGTATGATTCCTCTTTCTTTAATAGAACTAGTTAATTCTTCTAAACTTTCTTTTTCAAATTTTTTTCTTGGCTGATATTTGTTTCTAATTATAGAACTAATAGAAATTGTAGTTTTGTTTTCTGTAACTTCACTATCTCCTATGAGAGACGAAAGTCCTCTTCCTAAACCTTTCTTTGTTTTAAAAGGATTAATCATGCTGCACTCTCCACTGGTTTGTCTTGATTTAAAAATTCTTCTGTAAAACTAAAATAAGATTTGCTTCCAGGACAAGCTTTATCATAAATTAATACTGGAACTCCATGAGAGGGTGCTTCGGACAGTCTAACGTTTCTAGGAACCACTGATTGGTAAACTTTTTCTTTAAAATAATTTCTTGCTTCTCTTTCTACCTCCCCTGAAAGCCTGTTTCTTCTATCATACATTGTTAAAAGGATCCCTCTGATTGATAATTCTGGATTAAGATTATTTTTTATCCTTTCAATTGTCTTCATTAGTTGAGTGAGTCCCTCTAAGGCAAAAAATTCTGTTTGCAATGGCACCACTAGAGCATCTGAAGCTACCAAGGCCATAATTGTCAGTAGGCTCAGCGAAGGTGGACAATCTATTAAGATATAATCATATGTAGCTCTAGAATCATTTAAAATAGAGGTTAATTCGTCCTTTAATTTAAAAGCCCTACGACTGTCTCCAGCAGTTTCTACCTCTAGACCAGACAAATCCACATTAGAAGTTATTAAATTTAAATTTTCAAAGCTTGTATGTTGTATTACTTCTGATATTTGCTTATTTCCATTAAGCACATTATAAATTGTAGCTTCAGAAGTTGCAGTGTTTGACATTCCTAAACCGGTAGTGGCATTTCCTTGTGGATCTAGATCAATTACTAAAATTTTTTTTCCTTTCATAGATAACCCAGCAGCAAGATTAATCACTGTTGTTGTTTTCCCTACTCCACCTTTCTGGTTTATAATTGATATAATTTTTTTATCCATTTTTTAAAAATTTAAATTTTTGATCGCAATTGTTGTTTTCCCCAATCCACCTTTCTGAGTTATGATTGAAATAATTTTATATTCATTTTTTTTTTTTTAAATTTGAAATTTTAATTACCAATGAATCTAGGTTTGTTAAGCTTTTTTTTTCTTCATAGTCAAACTTCCAAGACGCGTAAGCCTCATTCAATAATTTTTTTCCAGTCTTACCCAAAAATAAAATTATAAACTTAAAGCTTTTAAAATTTTTTTCAGCAATTTCAAAAATAATTGGCAAAGGTTTAAATGCACGAGAAATTATTACATCTGTATTTAAATTTTTTTCTTCAAAAATATTTTTTTGATGAACTTCTGTGTTCAAATTAAATTTTTTTGACATATCAATTAAGAATTTGCTCTTATGAAAGCTCTTTTCGTAAAAAATCACCTTAAATTGTGGTTTTTTGTGTTTCATTAAAATACTCAAAACTATACCAGGTAAACCAGCACCTGCTCCTAAGTCTGTACAAGTGTTTATTTCAATATTATCAATAAATTCAATTGTTTGTGCACTGTCTGCTATATGTCTTGTATTTACTGATTTTTCAGTGCTAGAGCTGATTAAGTTTATATCTTTATTTTTCGAAACTATGGACATACCATACTCATCTAACTCTTTTAATGTTTCACGTGGAACATTTGGGAATTTAATTGCAGTATTTTTTATAAAATTAGAATCAATCAAGCTATATGCTTAATAGACTTTCTTTTAAGATGAGACAACAAAATATATACTGCAGCAGGGGTAATTCCATCTATTCTTAGTGCTTGCCCCATTGTTTTTGGTCTAATTTGCTTAAACTTATATTTTACCTCATTTGAAAGACCTGAAAATTGATCATAATTTAAATTTTCAGGAATGAGAAGATTTTCATCCCTTTTAAAGGCAATTATATCTGCATTTTGTTTCTTTAAGTAACCTTTATAATGCGAATTTATCTCTATTTGCTCATCTATTTCACGTGAAACATATTTAATTTCAGGCCATATTTCCCTAATTTTAAACATATTTACTGATTTTTGAGTTAGAATTTGAATTGCATTTCTTTTTACTCCATCTTTTGCTATTTTTATTCCATAATTAGAAACTTTAGATGGACTTATCATTAAATTTTCCATTTTTAACAAGATACTATTCATATATTTATCTTTCTCTCTGAATATGTTTTTTCTTTCATCTAATACTAACCCAATATCAATACCCTTCTGGGTAAGTCTAATATCTGCATTATCAGATCTTAGAGACAGCCTATATTCTGCCCTAGAAGTGAACATTCTATAAGGCTCTGCAACACCTTTTGTTACTAGATCGTCTATCATAACTCCTATATAAGCCTCTGATCTATCCAGTATAAATGGTTCAAGCTTTTTAATTGAAAGCGCAGCATTTACTCCAGCTATAAGACCTTGAGCTGCAGCTTCTTCATATCCGGTTGTTCCATTAATTTGACCCGCAAGATATAAATTGTTAATTTTTTTTGTTTCTAGAGTTAAAAACAGCTCTCTAGGGTCCACAAAATCATATTCTATAGCGTATCCTGGCCTCAATATTTTAACATTTTCTAAACCACTGATTTTATTGCATATTTCTTGTTGTACGTCTTCTGGGAGTGAGGTTGAGATGCCATTTGGATATATTGTGTGATCGTTCAACCCTTCAGGTTCTAGAAAAATTTGATGTTTTTGTTTGTCTGCAAATTTTACAATTTTGTCTTCTATTGATGGACAATATCTTGGACCAACCCCTTGAATACTTCCCGAATACATTGCGCTCCGTTTTATATTTTTAGAAATTATTTTATGAACTGCCTCATTTGTATATGTCATCCTACATGAAATTTGTTTATTTATATTTTTTTTTGTTAAGAAAGAAAAAAAATACGGGTCTTCATCTGCATGTTGTTCTTCAAGTATTTCGAAATTAATTGTTCTAGAATCTAATCTTGGAGGAGTTCCGGTTTTAAGTCTTCCAATTTTAAAATCGTATTTTTTTAATTGTTCACTTAAACCTGTTGATGGTTTTTCATTATATCTTCCAGCAGGAGTCCTTTCGTCCCCTATATGTATCAAACCATTCAAAAATGTTCCTGTTGTTAGAATTATCTTAGATGACTTAACTTCTTTACCGGATTGTGTCATAAATCCATTTATGCTGTTATTTTCAAATATAAACTTTATTACAGAATCAGAAAAAATGCTTAAATTACAATAGTTTACAAGTTTTTCTTGCATATATTTTTTATATAATGATCTATCACTTTGAGTACGTGGTCCTCGTACTGCAGGTCCTCTACTTCTGTTTAATAGTCGAAATTGTATTCCTGATTTATCAGCAACATCTCCCATAACTCCGTCTAATGCATCTATCTCTCTAACTAGATGGCCTTTACCAAGACCACCTATAGCTGGGTTACATGACATTTCACCAATAGTATCAAATTTATGAGTGAACAGGGCAGTGTTAACACCTAATCTAGCAGATGCAGCAGCAGCTTCACAGCCTGCGTGTCCACCTCCTATTACAACTACATCAAATGATAAATCATTTTTCATATTCATAATTTATTATTGTTCTTTTATTTTACAAGAAAACACTTAAAAAGTTTTCAAAATAGTGGGAAATTAGGTCCTATTTACCTATACAAAAATCACTAAAAATTGACCCTAAAATCTCTTCAACATCAACTTTGCCTACTATGGTCCCCAAGTGTCTTGTGGCCAACCTTAGGTCTTCTGCTGCTTTATCAAAATCTTCGACTGAATTTTTTTCCTCAAAATTTTTTAGATGAAAAAGACACTGTTCAAGATGTTGACGGTGTCGTTCTCTAGTAATTAGAATATCATCTGATCTTATAAATTTTTTTTTTAATTTTTCTTTAATTGCTTTTATTAAAACATCCAAATTTTTATCTTCCTTTATTGATAAATATATAGGATTAAATTTTTTTATTTTTTGATCTATTTTTTCTATTCCTAGATCAGATTTATTTACAACTATTAACCCCTTTTCATTAACCAAATCGTTCAAAAAACCAGTAAAATCAACACTTTTAGGCTCAATTAATATTATGTTTAAATCTGAGTTTTCTGCTTTTTTTAAAGCTAATTTTATTCCTTTTCTTTCTATTTCATCTTTGGAATCTCTTATACCAGCAGTATCAGAAATAGTTACAGGGTAACCATCTAAATTTAAATGCACTTCTATAACGTCCCTTGTTGTGCCAGCAATTTCCGAAACAATAGCAACATCTCTGTTAGAAAGAAAATTTAATAATGATGATTTACCAGCATTAGATGGACCAACAATTGCTATCTTAAAACCTTCTCTGATAAGTTCCCCAACTTTTTGGTCATTTAATATTTTTTGTATTTGTTGTTTAATTTCATTAGATTCAATCTTAATATTTTTAATTATATCTTCTGGAAGATCTTCTTCGGGAAAATCTATTTTGGCTTCAACATTAGATAAAATTTTTAATAACTTTTCTCTTAACTCATTGAACTTTTTTGAAGTTCTTCCAGACATTATTTTAATTGCCTGATGTCTTTGCATTTCTGTCTCTGAAAAAATTAAATCTGAAATACTTTCAGCTTTAAGTAAATCTATTTTTCCATTTTGTAATGCTATTTTAGTAAACTCTCCAGGTTCAGCCATTCTACAGTTATCAATTTTTGAAATTGATGCATGCATGGCCTCAACCACAGCTCTGCTACCGTGTACATGTAATTCTGCCATATCTTCACCTGTATAGCTCTGAGGACCAGGAAACCATAATAAAATACCTTCGTCTATAAGGTCATCTGTATTAATTTTAATGAATTTTTTAATAGTAGCCATTTTTGGTTTTGGCAAAGCAGAATTTGTGATTTTTTTTATTACTTCTTTTGTATCAGGGCCAGAAATTCTTATTACAGCAATACCAGAAGTACCCGGGCCGGATGATAAAGCAAAAATTGTCATAATTACAAATATAACTTTAATTAAATTTTAATATATATTTTTTTATGGTTTTATATCTTGATTCCTACAATAAAAGTACGAACACTTTTAAGAATACAATCACAGTTCTTTAAAAAGATAACAAAAATGTAAATTTAGATTTTAAATAAAATATTATGTTATTTATAAATTTCTTATTATAATAAATAAAAACGAAAACAATTAAAAAAAAGTTAGTTTATTTGTAATTATGATAATTTGGCTGGCATCATATCCTAAAAGTGGAAATACATGGATCAGGGTTATTATAAGTAATATTATTAACTCTAAAGAAAAAAAATCTGATGAGCCATTTAGATTTATGCATGAAATTACAGCTTACCCAAGTAAAAAGCATTTTAATAATCTAGTTAAGAATTTTGATAATATTGATGAAATTATTTCAAACTATCTGAGTTCTCAAAAAAAAATAAATTTATCTAAAAATATAACAATTTTTAAAACTCACAATATGTTAGGAAGTTTTGGAAAACACAAATTTACAGATTTAAATAATTCTGCTGGGGTCATTCATATTGTTAGAGATCCTAGAAATGTTGTTTCATCAATACTTAATCACTATCAATTAGATAATATCAATACTGCTAAAAAATTTATTTTAGCAAAAGATAATTGGATCTATGCTACTAAAGGTAAAAAAATTGGTGTTTTGCCTAATTTTATTTCTTCCTGGCAAATGCATTATTTATCATGGAAAACTTTTCCAAAAAATTACCTTTTTATTAAATATGAAGATTTGTTGATAAAACCAATTGATCAAATCATAAAAATTTATAATTTTTTGAAAAAATTTTATGATCTGGATTTAAGTAATGAAGATTTAATTAAAATCAATGAAATTTCATCATTTAATAACCTAAAAAAAAAAGAAGAAGAAAATGGGTTTGAAGAAAGTCTTGATGACAATATAGCAAAAAAAAAAATTAAATTTTTTCACTCTGGGCCATCAAATAAATGGGAAGAAAAATTAGATGAAAATATAAGATTTGAGATAGAAAAAGAATTTAGTAAAGAGATGAAAGAATTAGGCTATATTTAAATTTTTTTAGGATGGTTTATTCATTGAGTTAAAGAACTCAGCATTATTTTTTGTACTTTTTAGTTTGGAATTAATAAATTCAATAGCATCCATAGAGCCCATAGGTGCAATAATTCTTCTTAAAACATTCATTTTTTGTAAATCATTTTTATCAAATAATAATTCTTCTCTTCTTGTTCCCGATTTAGTTATATCAATTGCAGGGTAAATTCTTTTTTCTGATATTTTTCTGTCTAATATTGTTTCGCTATTACCAGTTCCTTTAAATTCTTCAAAAATAACTTCATCCATCCTGCTCCCAGTATCAATCAAGGCTGTAGCTATAATAGTTAATGAACCACCTTCTTCTATATTCCTGGCTGCTCCAAAAAATCTTTTTGGTCTTTGAAGAGCGTTTGCATCTACACCTCCAGTTAAAACTTTTCCTGAACTTGGGACTACAGCATTATAAGCTCTTCCTAATCTTGTTATAGAGTCCAGTAAAATTACAACATCTTTTTTATGCTCTGTAAGTCTTTTTGCTTTTTCAATTACCATTTCGGCAACCGCAACATGTCTCTGAGCAGGCTCATCAAAAGTAGAACTAATCACTTCACCCTTAACTGTTCTTTGCATATCAGTTACTTCTTCTGGTCTTTCATCAATCAATAAAACCATTAAATAGCACTCTGGATGGTTTGCTGTTATTGAGTTTGCTATACTCTGTAAAATCATTGTTTTACCTGCTTTTGGTGGTGAAATAATTAATGACCTTTGACCTTTTCCTATTGGACTAACTAAGTCAATTAACCTTGGAGTTAAATCAGGTTTTTTTTCAATCTTATTTGTTTCAACTTCCATTACAAATTGTTTATTTGGATAAAGTGGAGTTAAGTTATCAAATGCTATTTTATGTTTAAATTTGTCAGGTTCTTCAAAATTAATTTTGCTAACTTGTAGCAGGGCGAAATATCTTTCTCCCTCTTTCGGAGATCTTATAGGTCCCTCTACAGAATCACCTGTCCTTAAACCAAATCTTCTAATTTGACTTGGGCTAACATAGATATCATCAGCTCCAGGTAAATAATTTGACTCCATTGCTCTCAAAAAACCAAAACCATCTTGGAGCAATTGTAGAACCCCTCCACCTGTAATTTCTTCACCTTTTTCTGCTAATTTTTTTAAAATTGCAAAATAGATTTCCTGTCTTCTTAATGTGCTTGCATTTTCTATGCCCAGCTTCTCAGCTTCTGTGATTAATTTTTCTGAACTTTTTTCTTTTAATTCTTGAATGTTCATGTTTGGGGGTTTTTCTTTGTTAGATAAGAATAATATATATACTGATCAGTAAAATTCAAGTCTATAGAGGTTTAAATATTACAATAAAAACGATTAAAATTAGCAAAACTGTAGGTATTTCATTAATAATTCTAAAAAATTTAGATGTTTTAGTGTTTTCTTTTGACTTTAATGATCGCATACATTTACCAAGGTATTCATGATAAATCGTCAAAATCACTACTAAGAATATTTTAATCTGTAACCATAAATAGCCAAAGGTTTCTATTCCATTTATCCAAATCAATATAATACCAAAAAGCCATGACAAAATCATAGCTGGACGCATTATATAATTATATAATTTTCTTTCCATTGTCTCAAAAATTTCAGTAGCTTGATCCTTTTCAAAGTTCTCAACATGATATACGAATATTCTTGGCAGATATAAAAGCCCAGCCATCCAAGATATTACTGCAATTAAATGGAGTGATTTAAATAAAAGATATCCGCTCATATTTTATATGTTTTTTAAAATAAGATGTTTGAATAAAGAAATATGGTCATCGCTGTCATTTAAACATGGCACCATTTCAAAATTTTCCCCGCCTGATTTGATAAAGCTTTCTTTTCCTTGAATAGATATTTCTTCTAAAGTTTCTACACAATCAGATGCAAATCCTGGACAAATAACTAATATATTTTTTTTCCCCTCTTTGGGTAGAATCTCAAAAGTTTTATCAGTATAAGGTTGTAACCATTCTTGGGGTCCAAATCTTGACTGAAACGTAGTTTTAATTTCAATATCTCTATATTTTTCTGAAATGAGTCTGGTAGTTTTGTGGCAATAACAATGATATGGATCGCCTTTATCAAAATATTTTTTTGGTATCCCATGATATGAAGCAACTATTAAATCTGGCTTCCAATTAATTTCATTAATTTTTTTTAAAATGCTATTTTTAATTGCTTCTATATAAAGAGGTTCTGACTCATAATGTGGAATAATTTTAAGATTTGGCTGCCATCTCATTTTCATCAAAGTTCTATAGACCTCATCACAAACTGTTGCTGTTGTTGCCGCTGCATATTGTGGATAAAGAGGTAAAATAATTAAATTTTCACAACCTTTATTTTGAAGTCCATAAATTTTACTTTTAATGCTTGGGTTTCCATATCGCATAGCAAAATCAACAATCAATTTCTCATTACTAATTTGTTTAGACAATTTTTCTGTCTGGTTCTGAGTAAAATATCTAAGCGGAGACATATTTTCATCTTTCATCCATATTTCTTTATAAGCTTTGGCTGTTTTCGAAGGTCTAAAATTAAGTATAAATAAATTTAATATTACCTGCCAAATTATAGGATTTACCTCTATAACCCTTCTATCTGATAGAAATTCTCTTAGGTATTTTCTTATATCAAACCAACTAGTTGAATCGGGAGTACCAAGATTAATAATTAAAACACCTGTTTTACCATAATTAACTTTTGGATGGTCTGGTATCATTTAAAATTTCTAACAATCTTAATTAAATTTTCAACCATTTCGATTTTTGTTTCGGGAAGAATTCCATGTCCTAAGTTGAAAACATACGGATGATCCTTAAAAATACTAAGATATTTTTCTACTTCTTTTTTGAGAGTTTCTGCATCAGTTAATAATATTTTTGGATCGAGACCTCCTTGTACAGGTATTTTTATCTCGCTAACTATTTTTTTTGGATCAACATCATAATCTATATTAATAGCATCGGGTTTAACTACCTCGCAAAAATTCTTGTAATCTTTAATACCTCTAGGAAAGCAAATAACAGGCACACCTAATTTCTTTACATATTCAACGATATTTGATGTTGGTATATAAATATATTCTGAAAGTTTATCATTTATCAATCCGGCCCAGCTATCAAAGATTTGAATTACCTTTGCTCCAGATTCTATTTGATTCTTTATATGAAGTTTCAGATATTTTTCTATTATTACTAGCAATCTATTAATTAAAAAATCGTTTTGAAAAAAATCTTTTGACAAACCTTTTTTTGGGGACGATCTATTAATCATATAGACTAGGATAGTCCATGGAGCTCCAACAAAGCCTATCATATCTTTATCGTTCATTATTGAATCCCTAGAAGTTTTAGAGATAGCTTCGTACACCTCACTAACTTTTTCTGTAAAATTAATTTCATTTACATTTTTAATATTTTCTAGGTCTATCTCTCCTAGTTTGGGACCAAATCCTTTTTCAAATTCAACTGTTTGACCAAGTCCATGAGGTAAGATCAAGATATCTGAGAATATAACTGCGCCGTCAAATCCAAATCTTTTTATGGGTTGAAGAGTAATCTCAGATGCTAAATTGCTGTTTAAACATAATTTTATAAAATCTTGATTTTTTTTTCTGATCTCTCTGAACTCTGGCAAGTATCTTCCAGCTTGTCTCATTAACCATATAGGATTGATAGTTGTATCTTTGTTTACAATGCAGTTTTTAATTGGGTTCATATAATAATAGATAAATAATATTTAATTGTAATAGTAGTATGATATGTGAATAACGTAAATTATCTAATTATCACAGGTTATTAAGTTATTATTAACAATTTAATTAGTTAAAATCGTTATTTTTCCTTCGTTATTTAATCAAACTATCAATAATCAATAAATCAAACAAAAATATACACATTTTATTATTTACTTAATTAAGTTCAGGTTTATTTAAAAATTTTAACCACAAAATGGAAATCTATATTTTTGTTATTTAATAGATAGTTTATAAACAATTTATACATGAAAAATTCACATAAAATTTATCTTATATCTGACTCCACTGGTGAAACTTTAGATAGAATATTTTTAGCATTAAAAGCACAATTTCAAAATTTTGAATATAAAGTTAATCAATTTTCATTCACAAGAACTGAAATGCAGATAAAAAAAATAATAGAAAATGCAGAAAAGGATAAAAATTCTATAATATTATATACTATTGTTAATAGCAAATTAGCAAAATTCCTTGCGGATGAAACATACAAAAAAAAAATACCTTGCTTTGGAGTTTTGGGTGATCTTATATTAAATTTTTCTAAACTATTAAATCAAAAGGCATCCCACGAACCAAGTGGGCAACATGTTTTAAATAAAGAATATTACGATAGAATAGAAGCAATACAATTTACAATGAATCATGATGATGGAAACAGTATTAATGATATAGAGAAATCTGATATAATACTTCTTGGCGTAAGCAGAACCAGTAAGACACCTACATCAATTTATTTAGCCAACAGAGGCTATAAAACTTCAAATATACCCCTTGTTAACGAAAAGTCTGTACCAGATAGAATGAAAAATATTAAATTTAAACCTTGTGTTGTTGGCTTAACAACAGAAGCAGACAGACTTTTTGAAATAAGAAAAAATAGACTCACATCTTTAAAAGAAAAAGATAAATCAGAATATATAAATATTAATGAAATAAAAAAAGAATTGGAAAATTCTAAAAAAATTTTTAGATCTAATAACTGGCCAACAATTGATGTTACAAGAAAATCAGTAGAGGAAACTGCTGCATCAATAATAAAAATTTACGAAATTAAAAGTAAAAAAAATGCTTAATTTAATTTTAGCTTCAAAGAGCAAAGTAAGAAAGGAAATATTAAATAAAAATAATATTAATTGCATAGTTGAGGTATCAAATGTTGATGAAGATCTTATTAAAGAAAGTCTTTTAAATGAAGGGGCTACCCCAGAAATTATTTCAAAAAATTTGGCAGAACTTAAGGCAAATAAAATAAGTAGAAAAAAAAACGAAGAATTGGTATTGGGAGCAGATAGTGTAATCGATTTAAAAGGTGAAATTATATCAAAACCTTCAAATAGAGACGAAGCATTAATAATTTTGAAAAAGCTTAATGGTAAAAAACATTATCTTATAAGTTCGGTCTGTATTTCAAAAAATGGCTCAATGATTTGGAATTATACTGATAAGGCCATATTAACCATGAAAAAAATGTCTGATGAAAAACTGATAAAATACTTAGCAAAAATAAGTGATGAAGATCTATATGCTTATAATGTCTATCAAATAGAGGGTGAGGGAAGAAATTTATTTTCTAATATAGAAGGGGACGAAGATACAATTATGGGTTTGCCAGTAAAAAAAATAAAGGAATATATAAATTCTTTATGATTGATATTATTAGATGATTAAAATGAAAAAATATTTAGTTATAGGAAACCCTATAGAACACTCATTGTCACCGATGTTGCATAATTATTGGTTAAAAGAAAATAATATCAACGCAACTTATGATAAAAAAAATCTCAGTGAAAATGATCTAAAAAATATTATATCTGAGGTTAAAAATGAAAAAATACATGGTATTAATGTTACTGTACCATTTAAGAAAGTAGTTATTCCATTTTTGGAAGATCTCACCCCAGAAGCAAGCAAAACACAATCTGTCAATACAATTTATTTGCTGGATGGTAAAGTTATTGGCCATAATACAGATATTGCTGGTTTTGAGCTAGCAATTAAACATTCAAAATATGATATTATTAACAAAAAAATTTTTATATTAGGAGCTGGGGGCGTTGTACCTTCAATTATTTATTCTCTCAAGAAGATGAAAGCTTCAAAGATAACATTAAGTAATAGAACCAAAAAAAATGCAGAAAGTTTAAAAAACTTATTTAATGATATTGAAATAGTTGATTGGGGAAAAACAATAAATTTTGATATGATTATAAATGCTACAAGTATTGGTTTAAAAAACGAAGATGGTTTAAACTTTGATTATTCAGCTGTTGGTCCTGACAAATTTTTTTATGATGTAATTTACAATCCAAGAGAAACAATTTTTTTAAAAAGAGCTAAATTATTTGGTAATAGAACAGAAAATGGAAAAATGATGTTTATTTATCAAGCCCATCAAGCTTTTACCATTTGGAATAAATTAATGCCTGAAATAAACGATAAAATAATAAGACTTATAGATTGATGATTGTTGTTGGAATTCTAGGAGATATTGGATCAGGCAAGAGTTTCGTATCAAAGCAATTTAATTGTCCAGTATTTAATGCAGATCTTGAAGTAGAAAAAATATATAGAAAAAATGATTATTGTTATAAAAAATTAAAAAATAAATTACCAAAATATATTAAATCATATCCAGTAAATAAAATGGAATTAACCAAAGCTATTTTATCAAATAAATATAATATTAAAAAAATTATTAACATTGTTCATCCAATTATAAGAAAAAAAATGAATTATTTTCTTAAAAAAAATATTAAAAAAAAAATGGTAATTTTAGATATCCCATTATTAATTGAAAATAGATTAAACAAAAAAAAAGATATACTAATTTTTATTGATTCTGAAAAATCAGAAATAGAAACTAGGTTAAAAAAAAGAAAAAATTATAATAAAAATATTTTAAATAATTTAAGAAAGCTGCAAAAAAATTTGGCATATAAAAAAAAAATATCTTCTTATATTATTAAAAATAATTTTAAACTTTTATCTATAAAAAAAAGAGTTAAACTAATTAAGAAAAAAATTTTAAATGAAAGAAATAATACTTGATACAGAGACAACAGGATTATCTGTAAAAGATGGACATAGGATTGTTGAGATAGGATGTATAGAATTAGATAATCTGATTCCTACGAATAACATTTTTCATTACTATTTAAATCCTGAAAGAAAAGTTTCAGAAGAAGCGCTAAAAGTACACGGTTATTCAGATGAATTTTTGTCTGATAAAACTAAGTTTACCGAAATAGCTGATGATTTTCTTGAATTTATTAGAGAAAAAACAATTATAATTCATAATGCAGATTTTGATATTGCTCATATAAATAATGAACTATCAATTGCTGGGAAAGTAAAAATAACAAAAAAAAATATTATCGATACACTTGATCTAGCTAGAAATAAATTCCCAGGTTCTCCAATAAGCCTAGACGCGTTATGTAAAAGATTTAGAATAGATAATTCTAAAAGAGAAAAACATACTGCCCTTATAGATTGTGAATTACTTTCTAAAGTATATATAAATCTTATTGATCAAAAAGAACCAAGATTAAATTTTAATAACTTTACTGAGGTGAAAAAAATAAAACATAATCAAGAAATTAATAATTATTCAAAAAAAATAATTACTCCCACAACAGAAGAAATTAATAAACATAAAAATTTTCTAAAAAAAGAATTTAAAAAAAATTTTTTTTAATTTTTTCTTTCATTGTAAAGTTTATTAAAATCAATTTTTGTATTTAATTTCAAATTTGGAAAACCTGATAATTTTAATATTTCCAAAAATGTATTTTCTATTTGTGGATAAATTTTAATTTGCAAATCACATAAAATAAATTTTCTAACATCTTCTTGTTTAAGTTTTTCCTCTTCAACTCGAACAACTGTAGCATAAATCATTTCAAAGTAAGTTTTCTTTTTATTTACTTTATCTTCATACGTAAGTTTAGTATCCACCTCTATCATTTTATTTTTTAATGGTTTGGAGGTTAGATCTAATTTTAGCGTATATTTAGAAATATTTTCTCTTGCAAAAATTAGCGATTCCGCGTCAGGAGTTTCGATAGATAAATCTTTTATGTAGTTAAGAAGTATTTTATGTTTAATAGTCATTTATCATCGTCCATATCTTTGTATTCACCATCAATAAAGTTTTTATTTTCCCTATTTCTTTTGTAGGAATATTTTTCTTTAAATTTAAATAAGATTAATTTTCTTGTAAATGGAAATACTAATAAAAAACCAAAAAAGTCAGTAGCAAAACCAGGCATTATTAATAATATTGAAGCAAAAGCTATGGCCGCTCCCGAAATTATTTCATATATTGGATTTTCATTTTTTATTAATTGAGAAATACCTGACCTAAGAGTATTGAATCCTTCATACCTTGCATAGAATATGCCAATAATTGCAGTTAAAAAAATTAGAGAAATAGTGTTAAACGCACCTATATTTGATCCAATTTTGATGAATAAGTAAATTTCAATAATTGGTATTAAAATTATAGTAAGTAAAAGTGTGTTCATTTGTCTATTATGTAATTAGCAGGTTGAAATTGTTCAATATAGTAAATATTATAATAAAATGAGTTATAGCTTTGAATACATAGATATAATACTTCTTGCAATGATTGCGGGGTTCATTTTTCTAAGATTAAGAGGGATTTTAGGTAAAAAAACTGGATTTGAGAAAGATATTAATTCTGACATTGCTCAAAAAACTCCCACAAAAAAATATACAGTAAACCCAGATTTGGACAAATTTGATGATAGCGATAAAAAAGAATTTTTAAATGGAGCAAAAATTGCTTATGAGAATATAATTACAAGTTTTTCAAGAGGAAAAATATTAGAAATAAAATCTTTGTTAGACATAAATGTTTATAAACAATTTGATGAGGCGATAAAAGATAGAAGTATAAAAAATATATCTTCAGAAACAACCTTTGTAGGAATTAATTCTGCAGAAATAAAACACCATCAAAAAAATAAAAATATGCTAGAAGTGACAGTTGAGTTTGTAAGTGAAATAATTTCTTGTATGAAAGATAAAAATAATAAAATTATTTCTGGTGATCCGGATAAAATAAAAAAAGTACATGATATTTGGAAATTTTCAAGAGATGTAAGATCAACAAATCCAAATTGGTTTTTAATTGATACCCAAGCATAATTGACAAATAAACTTTCAGATAAAGATAAAAGAGATTGGGAAAAATTTGTTAAAGGACATGAAAAAATAGAAAATAAAGATAAAGAGTATTTTAAAAAAAATAAAAAAATTCTTGAAAAAACAATTGATCTTCATGGCTATACCTTAGAGGAAGCGAACAAAAAAATTTTTAGTTACATAGAAAATTGTTATTTAAATAATGTTGATAAAATAAATATTATTACTGGAAAAGGTTTAAGATCAAAAAATAAAAATGATCTGTACCAATCAAACGATTTAAGTATTTTAAAATATTCAGTACCAAATTTTATTAAAAACAATAATGAGTTAATGGATAAAATATTAAAAATAGATTTTGATTCAGTTAACAGTGTTTCAAAAGGAAGTTTTGAAATATTTATAAAAAAAAATAAATAATTTAATGATTAAAAAAATTTTAAAAAAACAAATTAAAGCCAGATTTAGAAAATCTAAAAAAGATATAAAGAAAAATGTAAAATATTTTTTTGCTTGGGTTAAAGGAGCAGAATTAGTTGAACTTAAAGAATGTGAAACCTCAAAAGATCCAGTTAGACCCGAACTAGATAACGATTTTAGAACAAGCTATGGAAGAAAGATTTATGGAGTTAAATATAATGATGAAATATATGCTGTAATGTGTTTCGCATTTACAAATAATATTCCGAAAAATATAAAAGAATTAGATTTAATGAGTAAAGATGCTTTTTTACAAAGTGCTAATAGAGATCAAAAAATTGGAAAGATTGCCATAGCCTATACAGTTTGGTCTACAAAAAAAGGAGGAGGAAAATTAATTGTAAAACAAGTATATAAAATGATAAAAAAATCTAATCATTTAAATAGACTTATAACACTGTCACCTTTAACTGATATGGCTCGTAATTTTCATCTAAGAAATGGCGCAGAAGAGGTTCAGGTTAATAATGAAACGCAAAATTTTGAATATAAAATTATAAAATAAACTTAGACAAATCAGTGTCTTTTACCAGTTCACCAATATTTTTCTTAATATAATTTGAATCTACGGTAATCTTTTCTCCCGCTCTGTCAGTTGCTGTGAAACTAATTTCATCAAGTACTCTTTCAATAATTGTGTGGAGTCTTCTTGCTCCAATATTTTCTACTGTTGAGTTTACTTCATTTGCTATATTTGCAATTGTATCAATTCCATCATCTGTAAAGTCCAAATCTACATTTTCGGTTTGAAGCAAAGCTTTATATTGTTTGATCAGACTATTATCTGGTTCTTTTAATATTCTTTTAAAATCTTCACTATTTAGAGCGTCTAACTCGACTCTTATTGGCAATCTACCTTGCAATTCAGGTAAAAGATCAGAAGGTTTTGCTAATTGAAATGCACCTGATGCAATAAATAAAATGTGATCTGTTTTTATTGGTCCATATTTAGTGCTAACCGTTGTTCCTTCAATTAATGGAAGTAAGTCTCTTTGAACTCCTTCTCTTGAAACATCTCCACCAACCCTATCTGTTCTTGCAGAAATCTTATCAATTTCATCTAAAAATACTATTCCATTATTTTCAGTTGAATTCTTAGCAGATTTAATTATTTTATCTTGCTCAATTAATTTATCTGACTCTTCGTTAATTAATATTTCATGGGATTCTTTTACAGACATTTTTTTTTTCTTTGGTTTGTTCCCCATAGATTTACCCAACATATCTGAAATATTAATCATACCAACATTTGCTCCAGGCATACCAGGTATTTCAAAAGAAGGCATTTGGCTTCCTGAATCTGCTATAGCAATTTCTATTTCATTATTATCCAGATCCCCATCTCTTAATCTTTTTCTAAAACTTTCTTTTGTTGCAACACTTGCTTTATTTCCTACTAGAGCATCCAAAACTCTTTCTTCAGCTAATTTTTGAGCTTGTGCGTGTACTTCTTTTCTTTTCTTTACTTTCTCCATTGCTATTGCAATTTCTAAAAGATCTCTAATAATTTGTTCAACATCTCTACCTACATAACCAACTTCTGTAAATCTAGTTGCTTCTACTTTCACAAATGGAGCTTCTGCTAACTTTGATAGTCTTCTTGAAATTTCTGTTTTACCAACTCCAGTTGGTCCAATCATAAGTATATTTTTTGGGAGAACTTCGTCTTTCATATCACCTTTAAGAGCCTGTCTTCTCCATCTATTTCTTAGAGCTATAGCAACAGCTCTTTTAGCCTTGTTTTGGCCAACAACAAATCTATCTAGTTCAGATACAATTTCTCTTGGCGAAAGTGAATTTTGTATATTTTCATTTTCTTGTGAAACTTTTTCTCTTGGGAAAGATGTTACGTTTGATTTTTTCATAATTTAAATTTTTTCAAAACTAATGTTTTCATTTGTAAAAACGCATATTTCAGAAGCTACCCTAATAGCTTTTTTTGCAATGTCTTCAGCTGATAAATCACTGTCCATTAAAACTTTAGCTGATGCAAGGGCATAATTTCCACCTGACCCAATTCCAATAACATCTCCTTCAGGTTCCAATACGTCACCAGTGCCTGAAATTATAAAGCTTTTTTCTTTGTCACCAATTGCCATTAAAGCTTCGAGCCTTCTTAAGTATTTATCTGTTCTCCAATCTTTAGCTAATTCAACGGCTGCTCTTGTTAAATTTCCAGCATGTTTTTCTAGCTTTGACTCTAATCTTTCAAAAAGAGTTAGTGCATCTGCTGTTGATCCAGCAAAACCTGCAATTACATTTCTTTTCTCAATTTTACGAACTTTATTGGCTGTTCTTTTTATAACAGTATTTCCCATGCTAACCTGCCCGTCGCTAGCAACTACCACTTCGTTATTTTTTCTTACTAATACAATTGTTGTCATAGCTTATAAATGGATATTAATTTGAATAGTTCAAGACCATGCCTAGTATTATTGCCATAATTGAATAATAGATATATACCTTTTTCAAATTATGAAGAGGAAAGCAAAAATAAATAGAAAGACTAAAGAGACCAGCATCAACGTTGATTTAAATATTGATGGTAAAGGCAAATACAAAATTGAAACTGGAATAGGTTTTTTAAATCATATGCTTGAACAATTATCGAAGCATTCATCTATGGATATAAAACTTAAAGCTAAAGGAGATACTCACATAGATCTTCACCACACAACAGAAGATACAGGAATAGCAATTGGGGAATGCTTAAAAAAAGCGTCTAAAAAATTTGTAGGAATCAAAAGATATGCCCATGCTTTAATACCAATGGATGAAACATTAACTCGTGTTGCAATTGATGTATCAAATAGACCTTATTTAATTTGGAATGTTAAGTTAAAAGTAGAAAAATTAGGCGAGATGGACACAGAACTATTCAAAGAATGGTTTCAAGCCTTTTCACAAGCAGCAGGAATAACCATGCATATTGAAAATATTTATGGTGATAATAGTCATCATATAATCGAATCATGTTTCAAAGGCCTAGCAAGATCATTAAGAGCAGCTTTAGAAATGGATCCAAGAAATAAAAATACAATACCTTCAACAAAGGGTTCTCTATAAATTTAATGAATGTCACAATTGTTGACTACAACTCTGGAAATATTAGTTCAGTTATAAATTCTTTTAAAGAAGTTGCTAAAGATAAAATTAATATTGAAGTTAGTTCTGATTTAGAAAAAATTAAATCAAGTGACAAAGTTGTTTTACCAGGACAAGGATCATTTAAGAGTTGTGTAGATGCTTTAAATAATATCAAAGGCTTAGTTCATACTTTAAGTGAATTTGCTTTAGATAAGAAAAAACCTCTTTTGGGTATTTGCGTAGGTTTACAAATGTTCGCAGATGTTGGTCACGAAGAAACAGAAACTAAAGGGCTTGGTTGGATTTCTGGAAAAGTATCAAAAATAGATAATCAAAATGGTAAATTTAAACTTCCTCATATTGGATGGAATGAAATTGAAATAATCAAAGAAAGTAAAATATTTAAAAATATTGATAACAAATCACACATGTATTTCGTTCATAGTTATGAATTTATACCCAGTGATAAGAACGTAATTTCTTCAACTATTGATTATGCTTCAAATATTGTATGTTCAGTTGAAAAAGAAAATATTTTTGGAACTCAATTTCATCCAGAAAAGAGTGACAAAATAGGACTACGAATTATAGAAAACTTTATTACATTATAAGAATAATAAAAAATATATGTCTAATTTACTTAAAAATACAAGCTTATCATTAAATAGAGCAGATAAAATTATCTCAGATACATTGCATAAATGTGATGATGGTGAATTATACTTAGAAGATACTAAATTTGAAACCGTTACTCTAGATGATAATAAAATTAAAAGTTCAAATTATAGTACTGACGCTGGATATGGATTTAGAGCGGTTACTGATGATATTATAGCTTATTCTCATTCTAATGAAATTTCAGAAGAGTCACTTAAAAAATCAAGTGAAAATTTAAAATCAACACTTAAAAGTAAAAGTGGAACATATAATTCTAGTATTAAAAAAACTAATCAAAAATTTTATGACGATATAGATCCAATTGAAAAAAAATCTTTAAGTTCTAAAATTGAATTATTGAATTCAATGAATGAGTATTCAAGGTCTAAAGATCCTTCTGTCAAACAAGTTTCAGCAAGCTTTGTAGGTGAAAAAAAAAATATTGAAATTTTAAGATCAGGAGGTGAATTATTACAAGATAGCAGACCACTTGTTAGAATTAACATATCTATGATGGTAGAAAAAGATGGGCGAAAAGAAACAGCTGTATATGGTGTTGGTGGACGACAGTCTTATGACCAATATTTAAAAGATGGTAGTTGGAAGAATTTGTGTGATGAGGCTTTTAGAATTGCAACTACAAATCTAAAAAGCAAACCATCTCCAGCAGGAGAGATGAAAGTGGTTTTAGGACCAGGCTGGCCAGCTATTTTAATTCATGAAGCTATAGGACATGGTTTAGAAGGAGATTTTAATAGAAAAAAAACGTCTGCATTTCATAATTTGGTAGGTCAAAGGGTTGCTAGTGAAGGTGTTACAATTATTGATGATGGAACAATTGATAATAGAAGAGGAAGTTTAAATATTGATGATGAAGGAACTCCTACAGAGAGGACAGTATTAATTGAAAATGGGATCTTAAAGAATTTTATGCAGGATAGATTAAACGCACGTTTGATGAATACTAATTCTACAGGAAATGGAAGAAGAGAAAATTATAAACACATTGTATTGCCAAGGATGCGAAATACTATAATGTTGAATGGTAACAACACCCAAGAAGAGATGATTAAATCTGTAAACAAAGGGATCTTTGCTGTTAGCTTTGGTGGAGGGCAAGTCGATATCACTTCAGGAAAATTTGTTTTTAATTGTACCGAAGCTTATGAAATTATAGATGGTAAAATTGGGACACCTTTAAAAGGGGCAACTTTAATTGGTGACGGTCCGTCGTCTTTAAAAGAAGTACTAATGGTTGGGAATGATATGATGTTAGACCCAGGTATCGGAACTTGTGGTAAAGCCGGGCAAGGAGTTCCCGTTGGAGTTGGTCAGCCATCATTATTAATCAATAATATGACGGTTGGTGGTACTCAATTATAGAAATGATTAAAGAAAAAGATTATTTAGATACGATCGCAAATCAATGTTTATCTAAAGCTAAAAAACTTGGCTCAACAGAGGCAAGTGTATTAGTGGTCAATTCTGTTTCTGAAAATGTAAATATAAGAAATAGAAAGTTAGATGGATCAACAAGGTCAGAAAATTTAGGTATTACATTAACAACTTATATAGGTAAAAAAAAATCATCAATTTCTTCATCCAACCTAAATGAAAAAAATTTAGATAACTTGATAAATAGATGTGTCGAAAGTACAAAAATAACTCCAGAGGATGAACTAAACTCTTTAGCTGATAAAGAATTATATTTTAAAGGTGATAAAAATTTAGACTTGCACGATGAAACTATTTTAGAAAATCAACAAAAAATAGATTATATAAACGAGGCTGAAGAAGAAGCTTTTTCCAAAAAAGATATAATTAATACAAACGGTTCAGGATTTGGTCAAAATAAATCTAATTTTATTTTAGCAAATACAAATGGATTTTCTGATGGTTATAAAACATCACAATTTACTGCTTACTGTGAGGTAGTATCAAAAAATAATGGAAGCATGGAAAGAGACTATGAATATAGTAGTAAACGTTTTTATGATGATATTCTAAAACCAAAAGATCTAGGTGCTAAAGCAGCTGAACTTGCATTAAATAAATTAAATCCAAAAAAAATTAAAAGTGAAAAATTAAATATTATATTTGATAAAAGAATTGCAAAAAGTTTTTTATCAGCTTTTTCAAGTGCAATTTCCTCAAGTGCAATTGCTAAAGGTACAACTTTTTTGAAAGATAAATTAAATAAAAAAGTGTTTGGTGATAAAATAAATATTCAGGATAAAGGGGATATAAAAAAAGCAAATGGCTCTAGATATTTTGATAGTGAAGGAGTTAAAATTAAACCATTGGAACTTGTTAAAAATGGCGATTTAAATGATCTTTTAATAGATACTTATAACGGTAAAAAAATAAAAATGCAATCTAATGGAAGATCTAGTGGGTCTACAAACTTGTATTTTTTGAATGGTTCTCAAAGTTTTAAAGAATTAATTAATTCAAACAAAAGAATACTTTATGTTAATGAAACAATAGGTAGAGGCTCAAATTTAATTACAGGAGATTATTCAGTTGGAGCATCAGGACTAATGATCGAAAATGGTCAATTTTCCTATCCAGTAAGTGAAATTACAATAGCTGGCAATTTAAATGATATTTTTAAAAACATATCATTAGCAAATGATTTAGAATTCAATTATTCTACTAACTCACCGACAATGTTAGTTGAGGGAATGATTGTTGGTGGTAAATAATAGATAATTTATAATATTTACAAAATTTTATTAAAGAAAAAAAAAATGAAAATATTTCCAGCAATAGATATTAAAGATAAAAAATGTGTAAGATTAGTTAAAGGAGATTTTGAAAATAAAACTGAATATGCAATGTCCCCAGTTGAACAAGCTGGTAAGTACAAAAATCATGGTTTTAAAAATTTACATATTGTTGATTTGGATGGAGCTTTAACTGGAGAGACTGTTAATTTAGATATTATTCAAGAAATAGTTGGTAAATTTGATTTAAAAATTCAAATTGGTGGTGGAGTTAGAAACCTTGAAAGTATCCAAAAATATACAGATGCAGGTGCTGAAAAAGTTATTTTAGGAAGTGCGGCTATTAAAGATAAAAATTTTTTACAACAAGCGTGTCATAAATTTCCAAATAAAATTGCATTAGGATTAGACGCTAAGAACGGTAATTTATCAGTGTCTGGTTGGAAGGAAAATTCTAATCAATCAACATTAGATTATTTAAATGAAGTTAATGATTATGGTTTTAGCAGATTGATTTATACTGATATTAATCGAGACGGCACAAAACAAAGTCCTAATTTTGAAGAGACATCAAAAGTATCAGAGGTATCTAATTGTCCTGTAATCATATCAGGAGGAGTCTCATCAATTAAAGATATTAAAAAAGCAAAGGAATTAAATAATATTGAAGGTATAATAGTTGGAAAAGCTATTTACGATGGTGATATAAATTTACACGAACTTGTAAAAGAAATAGATGCTTAAAAACAGAATAATTCCTTGTTTAGATGTTAAGAATGGACGTGTCGTTAAAGGTATAAACTTTGTAGATCTAAAAGATGCTGGGGATCCAGTTGAACAAGCAAAAGTTTATAGCGATGGAGGTGCTGATGAGATTTGTTTTTTAGATATTACTGCTTCTAATGAAAATAGGGATATTATTTATGATGTAGTGAAAGATACGTCTAAGAAATGTTTTGTGCCTTTAACTGTTGGAGGTGGTGTTAGAAATGTTAAAGACATTAATAAATTACTTAATTGTGGAGCTGATAAAGTTTCAATAAATACTGCAGCTGTTCAAAATTCGGAAGTCGTTATTGAAAGTTCTAAACAATTTGGTTCTCAATGTATTGTTGTTGCAATTGATGCTAAAAAAAATGGTGATAAATGGGAAGTATTTACTCATGGTGGAAGAAATAATACAGGAATTGATGCACTAGAATTTGCTAAGAAGATGGAAGAAAATGGAGCTGGTGAATTGTTAGTCACTTCTATGGATAGAGATGGAACTCAAGTTGGATTTGATATTGATTTGACATTTAAGATATCTTCAAAAGTAAATATACCAGTAATAGCTTCAGGAGGAGTTGGCAATCTAGATCACTTAGTAGATGGAATTAAGCTAGGAAATGCTAGTGCTGTTTTAGCTGCATCTATATTTCACTATGGAAAATATTCTATCAAAGAGGCCAAAGAATATTTGAACTCAAAAGGAATACCAGTTAGGATTTAGAATGTTAAATACTTTAGAAAGCCTATTTAAACTTGCAAGAGATAGAAAAAGTAAACCTATTGAAGACTCCTATACAAATAAACTTTTAAGTGACAAATCTTTTAGTAAAGAAAAAGTTTTAGAAGAAATAAATGAATTGATTGATGCCGTAGACGAAAATAATAATATAATTCATGAAGCTGCTGATGTTTTTTATCATTTGACAATGTATCTAGAGGCAAATGATGTTAAAATTGAAAATGTAATGGAAGAGTTAAATAAAAGAAAGAAATGAGTTACGACGATAATAATATATTCTCAAAAATACTAAAAGGAGAAATTCCTTGCAAAAAAATTTATGAAGATGACTATGTATTTTCTTTTCATGATATAAATCCACAAAAAAAAGTTCATGCATTAGTTATTCCTAAAGGAAAATATATTGATCTTGACGATTTTAGCCAGAAAGCTTCACCTGAGGAGATGGTTGGATTGATAAAAGGAATAAATGCTGTTGCTAAAAAACTTGGTATTTCAGTTGATACTGGAAAAGGATATAGAGTACTAGCAAATATAAGTGAGGATGGTGGTCAAGAAGTTCCTCATTTGCATTTCCATTTATTTGGAGGCGAAAAAATTGGTAAAATGGTCTCGTGATAATAAAAGTTGATAGAAATTATCTAGAAATAAATTCTATTAAAGAACTCAATAATTCAAAAAAACCAAATGAATATTGTAATTTAGAATTAATTAATCCTTCTGATTTTCAAATAAATAAATTTTTTTATAAACAAATTGGAAAAGACCATAGGTGGATAGATAGATTGTCATGGAACGAACAAAATTGGATAGCCTATGTAGAGGATAAAAAAGTCAAAACTTATGTTTTGAAAGATAAAGAAGAATTAATTGGATATTTTGAACAAATTTTTCATTTTGAAAAAAAAAGTTGTGAAATAGCATATTTAGGAATTTTAAAAGAATATTATGGTAAAAAATATGGAGGATTTCTTTTAACCGAGGCTATTAAAAGTTCTTTTATAAAAAAAATAGAAAAAGTTTGGGTGCATACATGTTCCTTGGATCACAAATACGCTTTAAAAAATTATAAAGCAAGAGGTATGAAAGTATTTAAATCGGAAATAGTAAATTTAAACATCAATTAATATAATTTTGGATATTAAAAATTTTATTATTAACTTGAATATTTTTCTTAATGTCAGAAATAAATGTTTGAACTATATTCTGGTAAATATCCTTTGTTTCCCAACCTATCAAATTTAAATCATTTTTATTAAAAAAAACTTTAATCGAGTTACTTTCATAATCTAAATTAAAAACATAATAGAAAGGATAATCTAAATCTTTTTTAAGCTGATACATCTTTGAAATTATAAATTTCTTATCTAAAATCAAATAAAGAGGAGTTTTATTTAATGGATATCTAAAATATTGGTTATTTTTATCACTATTAATTACTAATGATTTTCCATTAGAAACTAATATTTTGTTATAAAAATCGTTGTATTTACAAAAAATTTTTTTTGGATAAACTAATATACATTCACCTTTTTCAATTTTTCCAGCAATTGTTTGAACAAAATTAAATTTCATGCTTTTTGTTGAATCAAAATTTTTTATTATCTGAGATACTATTGATGCATTTGCAAAATTGTTGAATAAAAAAAAAAATAGAAATAGAAAAATTCTCATTATTTAAGAACTTCTCTTTTTCCTACATGATTAGCCTTGCTTACTTCACCGTTAGATTCCATTTGGTCAATTATTCTTGCTGCTCTATTGTATCCAATTTGTAACTTTCTTTGCAAAAAAGAAGTAGATGCTTTTTGTTCTGATTTAATAATTTCAAGAGCAGAATCATATAATTCATCTTTATTTTCTTTATCATTAGAATTTGATGTTAACTCTTTTTCATCTGCGTAATTTAAAATTTCGTCTACATAATTAGGCTCAGCTTGATTTCTTAAATAATTGTTAACTTTCTCAATTTCACTTTCAGATACAAATGGTGCATGAATTCTTACAATTCTATTTGCTGATGACATATAAAGCATATCACCTTTACCAAGAAGTTGTTCGGCACCTTGTTCACCAAGAATTGTTCTGCTATCTATTTTAGATGTAACCTGAAATGAAATTCTAGTTGGGAAGTTTGCTTTTATAGTACCAGTAATTACATCTACACTTGGTCGTTGTGTGGCCATAATAATATGTATACCTGCAGCTCTTGCCATTTGTGAAAGTTTTTGGATGTAGTTTTCAATTTCCTTTCCTGCTACCAACATTAAATCCGACATTTCGTCAACAATTACAACAATATAAGGCATCGAAAGTTTATGTTTTTCATTATACCCGTCTATATTTTTAACTCCTACTCTAGTCATTAATCTATATCTATTCTCCATTTCTTTAACTACCCAGCCCAATACAGAAGCGGCTCTCTTTGCTTCAGTAATAACTGGACATAATAAATGTGGAATCCCCTCGTATGTAGATAGTTCAAGCATTTTAGGATCAATTAAAATAAATTTACATTTTTCAGGAGAATGTCTGTAAAGCAAAGATAAAATTATTGTATTAATACAAACTGATTTTCCAGATCCAGTTGTTCCCGCAATAAGAAGATGTGGCATAGAACTTAAATCACCAGTAATTGGTTTACCAGATATATTTTTTCCAAGAGCTATTGGCAGTTTAATATTTTTTTTTGGAAAATCTGAACTAGAAATTATCTCACTTAAATAAACATTTTCTCTCGAAGATTTAGGTAATTCAATTCCTATTGTGCTACTCCCAGGAATTGTAGAAATTCTTGCAGATTCAGAACTTGTGTTTCTTGCTATATCTTCAGATAAATTTATAATTTTTGATACTTTTACACCTGGTGCAGGTTCAAACTCATTTAATGTAACAACTGGACCATTGCTAATTTTTTTAACTTTTCCCTCTACTCCAAAGTCTAATAGAATTTTTTCTAAAGTAAATTCTTCTATTTTATTTTCTAAAGAAATTTCCCTCTCTTTTTTTGTTGGTTTTTTTAAAAAATCCAAGGAAGGCAATTTAAACTTAAATGATATATGTCGATTATTTGGATTTTTATTTTCAAATGAAAAATTTTCTTGTATTCTGTTTGTATTAGAGCTCACATCTGAAAAAACTTGTTCTTCAATTTTTTCATCAAATGTACTTATAATTTTTTTTTTCTTTCTAAATAAAAAAATTTTTTTTAAAAATAAAAAAAATAATTTTATTTTAAAATTAATACTTAAAAGAAACGTTACTAAAATAAGTGATAAAAGAATATAATAACCAACTTGTTTATTTAAAATAGTTATCTTAACCAAGAAAGTATCTTCAAATAAATTTCCAATAAAACCATTATTACCATTTATAGTTAACCAAAAAGTTTCGGTATGAAAAATAGAAAAAAATAGACTTCCTAAAATTG
Source organism: Candidatus Pelagibacter sp. (assembly GCA_045567255.1). Lineage (GTDB taxonomy): Bacteria > Pseudomonadota > Alphaproteobacteria > Pelagibacterales > Pelagibacteraceae > Pelagibacter. The sequence continues at coordinate 92,285 of JBJLDH010000014.1, forward strand.
AATAAATTATAATAAAAAAAAAATTTTCTATAATCTTCAAAAATTTTTTACTATTTAATAAGTTTATTCCAGTAAAAAATGTTGAAAAAGGAATCAAAATTGCAATTAAACCAATGCTTTGATAAAAAATATCGGAAGTAAAACTACCTTTTGTTCCCAAATAGTTTTTTATTTCTGTATTTTCTGGAAAAATGAAATTTGGATCCTCTGGAGAATAACTTATTAAAGATAAAAACAATAAAAATGAAATTATTATTAATAATAGACCAACCGTTTCGGCCAATCTTTTTATTACAAAATCAAGTATTTTTTCAAAAAAATTTTTTATTTCCATGTTATAAATTTTGATTTGTTACTTTGTATCAAATAATTTTTATTGATAAAATTAAATTATATTATGAAAATTTGTTTAATTGGAAAAAACCTAACTAATTTTGTATTAGCCAAGAATTTAGCTAATAAAAATATAAACGTAGACATAATATGTGACAAAAAAAAGAAAATTGAAAATTCTCAAAGAACTCTAGGAATATCAAAAGATAATTTTGATTTTTTATTAAATGTTAATAAAAAAATGAAAATATCTGCTTGGCCAATAAAAAATATTAAAATCTATAATGATAAAAGTCATTCTAAGGAATTTTTAGAGTTTAATAATAAAAATAAAAAGAATTTTTTTCTTGTTAAATATATTGATATTTTAAATTCTTTTGAAAAGTTTTGTAAAAAAAATAAAAATATAAAAATGTTAAATGTTAATTACCAATCAGAAGAAAAACAATATTATTTAAAAAAAAAATATAAGTTAATCATAAATTCAGATAAAAGTAATAATTATAATAAAAAGTATCTTAACAAAAAAATAGAAAAAAATTATAATAGTGTGGCTTATACCGGAATACTAATTCATGAAAAAAAAGTCAATTATGAAGCAATTCAAATTTTTACAAAGTATGGACCATTGGCATTTTTGCCATTATCTACAAATAAAACCTCAATAGTTTTTTCAATTTTAAATGATTTTAAATTAAATAGAGAACAAATATATAATTTAATTAAGAAATATAATTTTAAATATAAAATTAAAAAAATTAATGAACTTGAAAAATTTAATTTAAAATTATTTATGCCAAGAACTTATGTATACGATAATATATTATTTTTTGGTGATATTTTGCATAATATTCACCCTTTAGCTGGCCAAGGTTTTAATATGACTATTAGAGATATAAAACTTTTATCTTCTCTAATTGATGAAAAAATTGAACTAGGTATAGATTTAGATGAATCATTATTTTATGATTTTCAAAATAAAACTAAACATTTAAATTATTTGTTTGGAACTGGTATAGATTTTATTCATGAGTTTTTCAAATTAGATAACAAAGCAAATAGTTTGCTATCTAATTCTATATTTAGCATATTAGGTAAAAGTAAGTTGTTCAAAAAATATGCTTATTCATTTGCTGACAAGGGAATAAATATTTAATTATTGTAAAGTTGTATTACTGAAGTTATCTAAAGTATATATTTTTAATATTTCTTCTAACTTTTCTTTTCTAATCTTAAGATTTTTAGTTTCTAATAATATTTGCTTTTCTTCCAACGAGAACGGGGAAGCCATAGAAAGAGTATTAATAGTTTGATCAAGATTATTTTTTTTAATATCTTCTAAATTAATTACATAGCCTTGTTTTTTGAAAAAAAAATTTAATTCATCAAATATATATTTTAAATCTGTATCCTTAATATCTTCTTTTTTTTTATTTAGATCTTCTTGGTATTCCTCAAAATCAATTTTGCAAACTCTATAATCATTTTTACTTTTTTCCTCAGATATAATTCTGAAACGACAAATACCATTTAAAACAATCAAATATCTTCCATCTTCTGTTTCATTAAAACTTGTTATTTTACCAGCACATCCAACATCATACAAACTAGGTTTTTTTAAATCCCCAGTTTTTTTAGGTTGTATCATGCCAATAATTCTATTTCCCTTCATAGCATCATCTACCATTTCTATATATCTTGGTTCAAATATATTTAGCGGAACAGTAGTCTGGGGAAAAATTATAAAATTTGACAAAGGAAAAACTGGAATTTTATTGGGCAAATCTTCTTTTTTCATTATAATTTTATTGTTTAATGTTGTTTATAATCAAATTTACTAAAATTTAAACATTTGAAAAGTGTTTTACAAAAAAATATTTTTAATAAATAAGATTTATTAGATTATAACTCTTTTATGAGTAAAAAAAAATCTGTATTTGATAAAAAAACTATAATTAATTTATTTAATGAACAAAAATATAATAAAATTTCTAAATACTCAAAATCCCTTATTGATTATTATGAGATGGAAATTGATATTTGCAAATTAGTAATAGCTAGTGAAATCAAACTAAAAAATTATTTTAAGGCTGAACAAATTTTAAAAAAAATTATTGAAAATAATAATACTTATGAATTTAATTATTTATATGGAAATATTCTCAAATCACAAAATAAATTCCAAGAAGCAATTAGTGCTTATGAAAAATCAATTTCACTAAACAATCGATTTTCAGAAGCTTATAACAATCTTGCAAACACACAAAAAAAAATTAAAGAAAATGAAAATGCAATTTATAATTATCTACAAGCAATTAAATCTGATAGTTCAAATCTTAGTGCATATTTCAATCTAGCCAATTTATATAGATCTGAAAAAAAATATGAAGAATCAATAAATAACTATGAAAAGGTGTTAGAATTAAATCCTAAATTTGTAGAAGCTCTCAATAATATAGGTGTAATTCATTTAATACTTGGAAATTTTAAAAATGCTATTGAATATTTTCAAAAAACTATTGAAATAGATGAATTTCATTCTGAGTCATATTTTAATTATGTTTCGTCAAAAAAGATTACAAAAAACGATGAGATTTTTTTAAAACTTCAAAATTTTATTGAAAAAGAAAAAAATATTGAAGTAAAAAATTATAAAATGTATTTTTCTTTAAGTAAATCTTACTTTGACATAGAAAATCATGAACTTGGATTTAAATATTTAAAATTGGCTAAAAATTTTAATTTTGATCAAATAGACTCTTCATTTAAAAAACAAATTAAAAATTTTAACAAAATCAAAGAATATTTTTTAACAAACGAAGCATCTTCAATTGTTTTCAAAAATTATAAATCTATCCCAATATTTATACTTGGTATGCCTAGATCTGGAACAAGTTTGATAGAGCAAATTTTATCTAATCATTCAAATGTGCATGGCGGGGGAGAGCTAGATATACTTCCTTTAACAATTGAAAACTCTAAATGGGAAAAAAATACTAATTATAATGAATCATTATCAATAATTAGAAATGGATATTTGTCTAAAATTAGTAAATTATCTGACAAAAGCTTCATAACAGATAAACTTCCTGGTAATTTTAAATGGATTGGTTTTATTTTAAATGCAATGCCAGAAGCAAAAATTTTACATTTAGAGAGAAATCCAATGGCTGTATGTTGGTCAATTTATAAGTCAAATTTTGATAACCCCGACATGAGATTTACTAATAAACAAGAATTTATTGCTGAATTTTATAATTTATACAATGATTTAATGAAATTCTGGAAAAAAAAATATCCTAAAAATATTATAAATATCAATTATGAAGAATTTGTTGGAAATAGTGAAAATAATATTAGGAAACTCTTTCAGAACTTAGAATTAAATTGGGAAAATGATCTTTTAAATTTTTATAAAAATAAAAGACCTGTTGAAACATCATCTTTTCAGCAAGTAAGAAGAAAAATTTATAAAAATAGTTCAGAAGAGTGGAAAAAATATAAAAATTATCTTAAACCAATGATGGAAGTTTTGTTAAGAAATAATATTGATTATTAATATTTTTCTCATTGCTTAATTTTAAAAAAGCTAGTAATTTCAATACTTATAGAACAAGCGGGCATAGCTCAGTGGTAGAGCGTCTCGTTGCCAACGAAGAAGTCATCAATCCAAAACTGTTGCTAATCCTAATTTTTTTCATCTAACGTAAGTTTTCGACACACTCACGGCACAGTAAGATATAATATTTTTATGAAAAAACTTTTCAACACATACCCAATAAGTATCGCATATTTTTTGCCTATCCCGTGGGCTTTTGTTGGAATGTATATAACTTTTTTAATATCTGAAGTTTGTTCACACACTATTTTAACTGTTCTGTTATCTACATTTACTTTTTTTATAATTCCAAATTGGATTGGGTTATTCATTTCTATTAAAAAATTACATTATATAATTGGAGGTTTTATTTGGGGATCTTTTTGGGGTATAGGCATGGTTGCTTATGTTGGAATGAACTGTGGAGGTATCTAATGATTAATAAACTATCTTTATTTGGTTTAGGAATGGCAATCGGCTTAACTTGGATGATAGCAATTATATCTATGGGTTTATTTGCGATGTATATGTTGAAAGATGGTTATGCTTCAGGCTGGCACGAAAACGTTATTAACTCTGTCGTTATATTTAGAAGTTTTTTTGGTCTAGCATATCCAGGTTGGGCAATGGATATTATGGGTACAATTCTTGCTGGACTATGGGGTTTTGTTCATGGGTTTATAGCTGGTTATCTAATAGCTTTTTTCTATAATATATTTGGAAAGATTTTTAATAAAAAATGAAAAAACTTTTAGGGATCGTGGTTCTGGGTTTATTTTTTGCAGGAAATGCAAATTCACTTCAATTGGAAGGTTTCCAGAAAATTAATTCATTACTTGAAGAAGGCTATGAATTGCATTCAACAAACATAATTATATCAGGACAATATCAATATAATTTAATAAGCAATGGATCTAATGGAAAGCACAGATTAATCACTTGTGTTTATAATATAGAACAACATGTTTCTCTTTGTTGGGTACCTTAAAAAACGTAAAGGAATTTAAATATGGGCACTTTAGAAATAATTGGAATAACATTAGTAATAATTGATATTATAAGCCGTCTTTATTAAATTAGATGGACATAAACTTAGCAATAGATAATTTTCTAGATACTATTCTTGAAGATGAAATCAAAATTGAGGATGGTGTTAAAAAAACTGTTCAAGGAAAAGAAAAAACTATCTTAGGGATGTGCTTTTACCAGTCTTTAAAAAAGAAAATTTATCCTGCTGATTTTGAGTTAAATATTAGCCCAGGATCTATTAAAATTTACCCATCAGATAAACCAGAAATCTCTAAAGATATTGAAAGTGATTATCGATTTAAAGATGGTTGGCTAACTCTCAAACACACTTTAAATGAGAAACAAATACTTCATTATATTTTGTTGTATCGATTATCTTATTTACAACACTGCTATCCTGAACAATTTGATAAAATAAAAGATATACCATCATCAAAAAATATGAATGAATACTTTAGCAAGTCCAAAGAAGAATTGCAGGAGGAGTATAATAAAGTTAAAGTAACTTTAGGTGCTAATTAAATGAAAAAACTTTTATGGATCGTATTTAATCCAAAATTCTCGACACACTCACGACACACTTCAGGTTCAATTTTAACTATTTTGCCTCTTGCTTAATTTTAAAAAGCTAGTAATTTCAATACTTATAGAACAAGCGGGCATAGCTCAGTGGTAGAGCGTCTCGTTGCCAACGAGAAGGTCGTGGGTTCGAGTCCCATTGCCCGCTCCAAAAATTATGACTGATTTAGCTGATAAAAAATGTATTCCATGCGAAGGAGGAATACCAAACTTTGAATTAACAGAGATTCATAAATATCTTAAAATGGTTGATGGTTGGAAAGTAGAATCTGATGAAAATAAAATTTATTTTTTAATAAAAGAATTTAAATTTAAAAACTTTAAAGAAAGCCAAGAATTTATAAATAAAGTTGGAGAGATTGCAGAAAACGAAGGACATCATCCAGATATTTGGTTTGGTTGGGGATATGCTAAGATTAAAATTTTTACTCATTCGATTAAAGGATTACACGAAAGTGACTTTGTATTAGCAGCAAAAATTGATAAATTATTTTAATGCTTAAAATGCCTAGTTCTAGAAAAGACTAATATAGTATTAGTTTGATTTGCGAATTTTATAATTTCTTTATCCCTAATTGATCCAGACGGTTGAATTACAGCAGTAACACCTGATTGTACCAAAGACTCCAATCCATCAACAAATGGAAAAAAAGCATCGGATGCTGCAACTATTTCATCATTTTCATTTATATTTTGAAATTTATTCATTTTTTCAATAGCAATTTTACAACTGTCTAGCCGATTTGGTTGGCCAGATCCTATACCAATAGTTGATTTGTCTTTTGTTAATACTATTGCATTTGATTTTACGTTTCGACAAACATTAAATGCAAATAATAAATTATTTAATGTGTTATTACTTGGCTTTCTTTTTGAAACAATTTTTGTATTTTTTTTTGTAAAAATTTTATTATCTGAACTTTGAAATAAAAAAGAATTAAAATTTGATGTTAAATTATAAAAACTTGTAATTTTTAAATTAGAGGCATCAATAATTCTAATATTTTTTTTTTTCTTTAAAATTTTAATTGCTTCTTTGTCAAATCCATTTCCAATGATAATTTCAAAAAATATCTTATTTATTTCAAATGCTATCTTTTTGTTAATTTTAAAATTACAACACACTATTCCACCAAAAGCACTTACGGGATCGCATCTCATCGCATTTTTGAAGCTTTCTTCTTTATCTTGGTTAATAGAAACCCCACAAGGATTATTATGTTTAACAATGACTGTACCTGTATTTTTAGGAAGAGTTTTAGATATGTTTAAAGCAGCATATAAATCGCTGTAATTATTATAACTAAGTTTTTTCCCATGCAATTGAATGATATTTAATGATTCAGTGAAACTATAAATCGCTGCTTCTTGATGTGGATTTTCTCCGTATCTTAATTTTTCAATTAGATTTCCATGAACCAATTTTCGTTTTGGGAAGACATTTTTTGTTAAACTTGTAAAATAATTAGTTACAATTGAGTCATAATATGCTGTTTCCGCAAAAGCTTCTTCTGATAATTTTTGTCTAAATTCAATACAAGTTGATCCTTTATTTTTTTGGAGTTCCTCTTTTAGCATATTATATTGTTCTACATTAGTAATTACAGTTACATCATTATAATTTTTTGCCGCTGCTCTAACTAAAGCAGGACCACCAATATCAATATTTTCAATAATCTTTTTTTGATCTTTTGTTTTTTTAAGATTTTTTTCAAATGGATAAAAATTAACCAGAACAAGATCTATATTTTCATATTTATTTAATAGCATTTGTTTTTTATGAGACTTGTTATTTCTTTTGTTTAAAATCCCTGCATGAATTTTTGGATGTAATGTTTTAACTCTTCCTTCTAAAAGCTCAGATGAATTAGTAAATTTTGATACCTCAATACATTTATAACCTAATTTTTTTATTTCTTTGAAGGTACCACCTGAGCTAATTATTTTTATTTTAAATTTCTTTAAGACTTTTAAAATTGATTTTAATTTATTTTTATCTGATACAGATATAAGTGCTTGTTTTATTTTTTTCATTTTATTTTAATTATTTCCCACTCAACTAATTGATTTTCTTTTTGAGTATTTCCAGATATAAAAATATTTTGGTTTTCACTGTAGGTATTTTTTTTACCGAAATATAATCCAGTTTCAATACTTATGATTCCATGGTTTGTAAAAAATTTCCAGCCTGAGTTTTCAAGTTCTATCAAAACAGTACGATTATCTTGAGTTTTTGTTACCTTGGTATTAGGCATTAAATGAAATCTTATTTCAAAATTGGTGGATATATAATTTTTCTTCTTAATTAATTTATCTTTACCCAAAATTTTAATAGACTCTGGAAAAAATTCTAAAGTTCTTTCGTGTATAGTGCCAAATTCTTTTAGGTATCCACTATGTGATCCTTTTATGCTCCAGAAATTTTTTTCAAAAACTATATTTTTATCAAGAGACTTTAAACCATTTTCTAAAATGTTTTTTTTATTCTTTTTTTTAAAAGTGGAAGCAGATCTGTTATTTAATATCAAAGTTGAATGGGCTGCTGTTGATCTAGAAATATTATTTAATTTATGATTTTCACTTTGAAAATAACCTGAATTACAAATAATTTTATTACCTTTGTATATTGCTTCAAAAGATAATGGTCCACTTTGATAGTTATCAGAATATTTTTTTTCTGGACTTGATCCTATATCCATAGCGATAATTATATTTTTGTTTTTAAGAATTGAGTATCCACCTAATTCATGTCTATCATTAGTGAATTTGTATTTGTAAAGATTTAAGTATTGATCAAAATCAGATAAATCTGAAACATGATTACCATTAAATAACAAACTTTCCTTTATAGATCCCCATGAAAAATTATATGCTTTACCAATATAATAAACTATTTCATTTAAATAATCTGGAATGTCATTTAATGATTCCTTCAATAGCTCTCTGATTAAAACAAAATATTTTAAGTAAAATACTAATTGTCGAATATTTCTAGATTTAGGATAATACTCATTGTCAAAAGATGAATTAATTATTTTTTTTAATAAATTTAGTCCATATGATAAAAATTTTTCATGATTATATGATAGTCCAGTTAATATAATTGCTGTACATCCTATCATTTTATCATCAACTATTTTTGATCTATTAATTTCATTAATTAAATGATTTACCTGTTTTAAAATCATTCTATTAAAAAGAATTTTATATTCTTCAGAAGTATCTTCATAGGTCAATTGAGAATTTGCAATCCATGAAATTATTCTTTTAGATAAAGTATTTATTTCCCATATATCTGAATTATATTTTTGATTTTTTTTTATCCAATTTTCAACAATTGAATGTGTTATTTCTTTTGAAGATTTTAAATCAATTGTAAAAAACCAATAAAAACTATGTAATTTTTTTAAATCTCTATTATTAATTTTTTTTTCCCAGATTGTATTAACATAAAAATCTTCAATTTTATTTTTCTTTTTTTCATATTTTACAAGACAACTTAAAATACTTAAACTTGGTTTATAATTTAATGTATAATTTTCGATTATAGATATTTTTTTATTGTAAATATTAGAATTTAAATAAATTTTTCTTATCTGATCAATTGAGAGAGAGAAAAATTCGTTAATTAAACTTATAGAATTTTTCAATAACATTTTACACAGACTTTAGTAATTCTATGTTTTTTTTAATATCCCCATTATTTTCTTTGAAAATTGTTGTTCCAGAAACTAAAATATTAGCACCAGCATTTATTACTTCTTTAGAATTTGAAAAATTAATACCACCATCAACTTCAATATCAAAACTATAGTTATTCTTATTTTTAATTGCTTTTAGATCTTTAATTTTTCCAATAGTTTCTGGTATAAATTTTTGTCCACCAAATCCTGGAAAAACACTCATTACTAAAACTAAATCTATATTTTTTAATTCGGTTTCAATAACTTCTATTTTTGTATTTGGATTTAATGATACTCCAACTTTTTTATTTAATTTTTTAATTAGAGTAATTGATTGACTTAAATTTTCAGTTGTTTCAGGGTGAATTGTAATTATATCTGATCCAGCTTCAGCGAAGTTTTTAATATATTTATGTACTGGAGAAATCATTAAGTGTACATCAAATGATAATTTTGTGTAATTCCTCAACGCCTTAATAACAGGAGGTCCTATTGTCAAATTAGGAACAAAATGTCCATCCATAACATCAACATGTATTAGGTCCGCTCCACTTTCTTCCAATTTTTTAATTTCATTTCCTAACTGGCTGAAGTCAGCAGATAGAATTGATGGAGAAATTTTTATTTTTTTCATTAATAGATTAAATTAGTACTATCAATTTTTGTTTTTTTTTTGAATTAGTTTTTACCAAAAATTTGATAAATTTGTATTGCAATCTCGCTTTCTAAAGGAAATGACAGCATTCCCATTACAGAATAACCTAATAGATAAGGCATAAGGTAAAATCTGAACATATAAAAAAACCAAGCTACATATAAAGGTATTATAGGTTTTATGATAAATGATGGTGTTATAGGTTTAAATAAATTAATCAATGGATTTGTTAATTTTACAAATACTTTCATGAAAAAAAATTCAGAGTCTTCTTTTTGAAAAATATTCATTGCAACTCTTCCAATTAATGTCCACATTATAACACCCATTACATAATCTATTAAATATATAAGAGGATGAAAGTTGGCAGACATAGAAATTTAAAATTTTATATAATAAAAAAAGGGGCGAAAAAAATCGCCCCTTTAAAATTAAAGTTATTTAATGTTGTTTACCAAGTACTGTTCTACCGCTAGGTACACGTACTTCATCAACCATTTTTTGAGTTGCAGCATCTGGCGCTTTAGTCATCAAACTAACAATCACCATCAATACTAAACTCACTGTTGCTCCAACAATACCAAATGTTAATTGAGTAATTTCAAATAATTCTGCTCCACCTGTACGAACATGAATTAGGTACCAAGTACCAGCGATTAAACCACCCAACATTCCTGCAACAGCACCTTGTGCATTTGCTCTCTTCCACCATACTCCTAAAACAAGTGGGAAGAACAATCCTGACATTGCAAAGTCAAAGGCCCAGATAACTGAACCTAATATACCTTGAATCTCCATGGCTGCAATTGTTGCTCCAGCAAAACCAATTATTACAAGTAGTACCCTAGCAACAATTAATCTTTTTGCAGTGTCTGCTTTAGGATCAATGATCTTATAATATAAGTCATGTGACAAAGCATTTGCAATTGCTAAAACTAATCCGTCAGCAGTACTCATGGCAGCTGCCATACCTCCAGCAGCAACTAGACCTGATATTACATAAGGTAACCCAGCAATTTCTGGAGTAGCTAATACAACAGCTTTACCGCCCATGAAAAACTCATTTAATTCAAGTGTTCCATTTCCATTAAAGTCACTTATGAACATCAAATTTGCTTGGTTCCAGTTTTGATACCAATCTATACTTTGAACTTCGCTTATTGATTTGCCAATAATTCCAGTAGTTAAGTTTGGATCCATCAACGATAGTTTTGATAAAGTTGCTAACATTGGTGCAGATGAATAAAGTAAGAATATAAAGAATAATGACCATCCTACTGATCTTCTAGCTGATTTCACACTTGGAGTTGTAAAGTATCTCATCATAACGTGAGGCAATGAAGCTGTTCCAGCCATCATACAAACTGCCAATGAAATAAATGCCCAAGGCGTAGCATTAACTGAAGAGTGAGCTTTAGTTATTCCAGCCAAACCTTTTGGAACTGTTTTTAGATCAGCCGCAGAATTTTTTACAAAGCCAAATTGACTTTCTAAATCAGCAATTCTTGCAACTTCGTCTGCTAACATAAAGTGAGGAAAGAAACCCGCACCCATTTTATTGCTTATCCAAAATACAGGCAATAGATATGCTATGATTAATACAATGTATTGTGCAACTTGTGTCCAAGTAACCGCTCTCATTCCACCAAGCATAGAACAAATTAATATACTTGCTAATCCAACGTATACAGCTATTCCAAATGGAATATCTAATGCTACAGAAGCAATTGTTCCTGTTGCATTAATTTGTGCTGTTACATAAGTGAAAGAAGCTACTGTTAGAACTATTACAGCAGATACTCTAGCTAAGTTACCGCCATATCGTGTACCAATAAAATCTGGAACAGTATAGCAACCAAATTTTCTCAGATATGGTGCAAGTAACGAAGCAACTAATACATATCCACCAGTCCATCCAACTAGTAAGGCCATATAGCCATAGCCTTTGAAATAAATTCCACCAGCCATAGCAACAAATGATGCACCAGACATCCAGTCTGCGGCAGTCGCCATTCCATTAAATACTGTTGGAACTTGTCTACCAGCAACGTAGTAGGCATCTAATTGTAGTGTTCTTGATAGATATCCAATTATTGCATAAATACCAACTGTAAATGCTACAAAAAAGATACCTATCAATTTTGCTGACATTCCAGCTGATTCAGCTATCGCCATTAAAATTATGAATACAAGGAAACCACCAGTATATATTCCATATACTTTAGGTAAATTATCTATAAATTTTCCTTTTATCATTTAGTCATCCTCCTTTTCAGAAAAACCAAATTCTTCATCTATTTTCTCTTGTCTGTTTGCAAACCAAAAAATTAGTATTACAAAAATTCCAAGTGATCCCTGACATGTCATGTAGTAGGACAATGGATATCCAAGAGGTCTAAAGCTAGATGCTTCCATTTCGGCTCCGAATAAAAAGATGCCAATAGAGAAAACAAACCAGATTGCTAAAGTGATAAATAGCAAACCTCTGGTCTTTTCCCAGTGTTGAGCTTGTTTTGACATTTTTTATACTCCCTATAGGTTAAAAAAAATTACCATACTCAAAATGCGAAGGATTGAAACCCTAAAAAATGCTCCAATTAAAAGTATTTTTGTAATATACAACAACTAATAGTGGATAAATGGCTCTAAAATACAAATTTAACATAAAAGATATTAAACTTGAAGATTTTAAGGTTTATCTTTTTTCCCTGTTTAAAGCTTTTTTTCCAAAGAAAAAAATCAAGAATATTGATGATTTAGAAAATTTTATTCAAAATAAATCTGCTTGGGTGTCCCAAGTAACTTTATATAGTTATTTAAAAACTAGAATGGGCACAAAGTATGTTTTACATTTTGATGATGAAATATTTTTATCATCAATCAATACAGCCAAATGGAATATTTATGCAATCGCCTTACAAGATCTTATTTTTTATACCTTTTCTTATCTAAATGCTTTTTATAACTTTCAAAAATTAGATAATGCAAAAAAAATTTATGAAAAAATTTTGAATGATGAATTAAAAAATAATATGCCGAAAAGTATCATTGATAACGGAAAAGAAATTTTTAATAAAAGATTACAAAAAATAGAATGGAAAAAATATTATAAATCCTGGCCATTCAATGAAAGTGCGCTGACTTTATATAAATGGGCTCCAGTTGCAGAGGAACTAAAGACATTAGATAGAAAAATAGTTTTGAATTCAATGATTTTAAAATGGGAAAATATTCAAAAAGAATTTATAAAATTAGTTGATATTTAATTATTTTTTCTATTATCAACTAAACTTCTTACAACACTTGGATCAGCTAGAGTAGTTGTGTCTCCCAATTGATCATGTTGATTGGCAGCAATTTTTCTTAAAATCCTTCTCATAATTTTACCAGATCTTGTTTTTGGTAGTCCTGGAGAAAATTGAATTAGATCTGGAGTTGCAATTGCTCCAATCTGTTTTCTAACCCAAAGCTTTAATTCTCTTTCTAAATCTAAAGAATTATTTTCACCTGAATTTAAAGTTACGTAGCAGTATAATCCATTTCCTTTTATGTCATGTGGATAACCAACTACTGCAGCTTCAGCAACTTTAGGATGGGCAACAAATGCACTTTCAATTTCAGCAGTTCCCAAATTGTGACCAGAAACTATAATTACGTCATCAACCCTTCCTGTTATCCAATAGTATCCATCCTTATCTCTACGACAACCATCACCTGTAAAATATTTCCCATCAAATTGTGAAAAATATGTTTCAATAAATCTTTTATGATCTCCATAAACCGTCCGCATTTGCCCGGGCCATGATTGAGCTATACAAAGTCTACCTTGTGTTTCACCTTTTAAAACTTTACCTGATTTATCTACAATAACTGGTTTTATTCCATAAAATGGTTTTGTTGCTGAACCTGGTTTTAAATTTATTGCTCCTGTTTGTGGGCTAATTAAAATTCCCCCTGTCTCTGTTTGCCACCAAGTATCAACAATTGGACATCTAGAATCTCCTACTATTTTATAATACCATTGCCAGGCTTCTGGATTTATAGGCTCCCCTACAGTCCCTAATAATTTTAGTGTTTTTCTTGAAGTTTTTTTAACTGGTTTGTCCCCTTCTTTCATAAGTGCTCGTATTGCTGTTGGAGCTGTATAAAAAATATTTACTTTAAATTTATCAACAATTTGCCACCATCTTGAATTATCAGGGTACGTCGGTATTCCTTCAAACATTATAGTAGTTGCACCATTTGCCAATGGACCATAAATTATATAACTATGACCAGTTATCCAGCCAATATCTGCTGTACACCAATAAATATCTTTAGGTTTATAATTAAATATATATTGATGAGTCATTGATGCATAAACCATATAACCCCCAGTAGTATGCAAAACTCCTTTTGGTTTTCCTGTTGATCCAGATGTATAAAGTATAAACAAAGGATCTTCAGCATTCATTTCTTCAGGTTCACATTTGGTAGAAACATTTTTTATCATTTCATGGTACCAAACATCTCTACTAGGGTCCCAGTTAATTCTATTTCCTGTTCTTTTTACTATGACACATTTTTTTACCTTGGGACAATCTACTAAAGCTTCATCCATAATTGATTTAAGATGAATTGTTTTACCACCCCTTAATCCTTCGTCAGCAGTTATTACGTAATCAGATTTACAATCATTAATTCTTCCAGAAATACTATCTGGTGAAAATCCTCCAAATATAATCGAATGAATCGCGCCAATTCTAGCACAAGCAAGCATTGTGAATGCTAGTTCTGGTATCATTGTTAAGTAAATTGTAACTCTATCACCTTTCTTAACTCCAATTTCTTTTAATCCATTTGCTACTTTTGAAACTTCTTTATGAAGTTCTTTATAAGAGATTTTTTTTTGAACTTTTGGATCATCACCAACCCATATAATGGCAGTTTTATCTTTATTCTTTTTTAAATGTCTATCAATGCAATTAGCAGAAGCATTTAAAGTTCCATCGTAAAACCATTTTATTCTAACATCTGATTTACTATATTTTACATCTTTAATTTTTGTATAAGGTTGAATCCAATTAATTCTCTTTCCCTCTTTCTTCCAAAAGCTATCGTTTTCTGAAATAGAATTTTTATATTTTTTTTCGTATTGAGATTTGTTGACCGTTGATTGTTTGATCCAATCTTTTTTAGTTTTAAAAATTATTTCTTTTTCTATATTTTTATCAATTTTTTTCTTTTTTCTTTTTTGCTTTTTTTTTGGCATGGATTTTTTTTAAAGTATATTACTCATCTTCAAAATAAGTTTCCAGCTTTTAGTGTCAATTGGCATAACAGAAAGTCTACTTTGTTTTATTAAGGAAAGATCTTTCAAATCCTTATTTTTTTTAATATTTTCAAGGGTTACTGGGTATTTTAGTTTATTTTTAAATTTAACTTTTACTGCAACAAATTTTTTTATTTTATCAGTTGGGTCAATAAATGCAGTTTTTATTACTTCTACAATTCCAACTATTTCTTTTCCAGTATTAGAATGATAAAAAAAACATAGATCTCCTTTTTTCATTTTTCGCAAATTATTTGCCGCTTGGTAGTTTCTAACTCCATCCCAATTAGCACCTTTTGCACCAGCTTTTATTTGTTGATTAATTGACCAAACATTAGGTTCTGATTTTAATAGAAAATAGGATCTTGCCATATTTTATAGGATAAATTTTTTTTTAAAAAAAACAACATTCTTAAATAAACCCAGAACCACGATCCCTAAAATTTTTATTTTATTTTTCATAAATATTAGTAGTTATAGTTTTACCCCCGCTCCTTTTAAAAAATTTGCATTTTCATCTAATGGCAATCTTGGACTTGCTGGCAAATCTAAACTATCAAATTGTTTCATTTTATACTTTTCTAAACCAACCATTGCTATCATTGCAGCATTATCACCACATAATTTAAGATCTGGAAATATAGATTTAAAATTATTTTCCTTACTTACTTTAATAAGTTTATTTCTTATTCCATCATTTGCCGCAACACCTCCAGCAATTACAAAATTATTATTATCAATAGAATTTATATCTTTAAATTCTTTAAAAGCTTTTTTTGTTTTAATATATAAAATTTCTTCAATAGTTTTTTGAAATGAAGCTGCAAGATCAAATTTTTCTTGCTCTGTCCTGATTTTTTTTGATATTCTTAAGATTGCAGTTTTTAATCCTGCAAACGATAAGTTACACCCACCTTTATTTATAATTGGTTTAGGCAGTTCATATTTATTTGGATTTCCTTTTTTTGAAAACTTTTCTAGTTTTGGCCCACCTGGAAACTCAATACCTAAAAGTTTGGCTGTTTTATCATAGGCCTCTCCCAAAGCATCATCAATTGTAGTTCCGAGTCTCTTATAATTGCCTAAGCCATTAACACTTAGGTATTGGCTATGACCTCCAGAAATTAATAGGAGTAAATAAGGATAATTTATTTTTGAATGTAATTTTGGACTTAAAGCATGTCCTTCCAAATGATTTACACCAATGAAGGGAATTTCTAGTGACATCGCCATTGCTTTTCCAAAATTTAAACCAACTGTTAAACAGACTATTAATCCAGGTCCAGCAGTTGCTGCAATTGCAGAAACATTATTTAAACTAACGCCACTATCCTCAATTGCTTTTTTTGCAATTAAATCAATTTTTTCTACATGAGATCGAGCTGCTAACTCAGGGACTACGCCACCAAATTCTTTATGAATATCAAATTGACTTGAAATAACATTGGATAAAATTTTAGGTATACCACTTACATTATCCTGAATTAGTGATACTGCAGTTTCATCGCAACTTGTCTCTATGCCTAATATTATTGGTTTTTCAGTCATAAAAAATTTTTTCTTATTAATACAATTAAACTATAAGAATGTAATAAAAATAAGATTTATGAAAAGAGAAAAAATAGTTATTGGCTCTAGAGGAAGTAAGTTAGCCATGATTTATGCAGAAAAAGTTAAAGTTCAATTAAAAAAAGTATATTCAAAAAATATAGAAATAAAAAAAATTGTTACTTCAGGTGATCAAAATCAAAAAGATAGACTTTCAGATTTAGGAGGTAAAGGATTATTTTCAAAAAAAATTGAAAATGAATTATTAGAAAATAAAATTAGTATAGCGGTTCATGCTTTAAAAGATATGCCATCCATTGAAACAGAAGGTTTAGAAACTAATTATTTTTTAAAAAGAAATTCACCTAATGAAATTTTTATGAGTAATAAAAAAGTTAAATTTAAAGATTTAAAATCTAATTCTATTATTGGTACTTCATCCTATAGACGAGAGTATCAACTAAAAAATAGAAGATCAGATTTAAATTATAAATTAATTAGAGGAAATGTAGATACTAGAATAAAAAAAATGGAAAATGGTGATTATGATGCAATAATATTATCCAAAGCAGGAATAGACTCTTTAGAATTTAATCATAAAATAACTGAGGAGTTTTCAACAGAAGATATTATTCCTTGTGCAGGTCAAGGAATTATAGCAATGCAATGTAGAAGTAATGATTTTGAAATTAAAGAATTATTAGAAAAGATTAATAATCCTAATTCTAGAATTTGTGCCAATACAGAAAGAGAAGTATTAAAAATTTTAGAAGGTGACTGTGATACAGCAATAGGTGCTTTATCTAAAATAGAAGGTAGTAATATTACCCTAAGTGCTGAACTTTTTTCAGTGGATGGAAAAAATAGATATTTTATAAATGAAACGAAAACAATAAACTCAGCAAAAGAATTAGGAAGAAAAGTAGGTGAAGATTTAAAGTTTCAATCTAAAGGGAGTTATAAAAAATAAATGCATATTTTATTAACTAGGCCACTAAATGATTGTAAAGATTTAATTCTAAGATTTAAATCTTTAGGTCATAAAGTTTCACACTTACCAGTAATAAAAATTGAAAATTTAAAACACGATAGAGTAAATTTTTCTGAGTTTGCTGGTATTATTTTTACGAGTGCTAATGCAATTAAACATCTAAATACTTCTAATGTGAATAAACAAATTAATTGTTTTTGTGTTGGTTCTTCAACGGAGAGGGAAGCAAAACAAAATGGCTTTCAAAATATTTTTTGTGCGGATGGGAATGTTAATAATTTAAAAGAAGTTATTTTACAAAACTTTGACCAAAAAAATGGTAATTTACTTTATGTAAGTGGGGAAATTATTTCTTCAAATCTAGATAAGGATTTGATTTCAAAAGGATATAAAGTTCAAAGAATAATTAATTATTCAGTAATCCCAATAGATCAAGTTAGTGATGAATTTATTAAAGGTTTAAAATCATCAATTCCAGACATGGTCTATGTTTATTCAGAAAACAGTGCAAGAAATTATCTTAATCTTATGAAAAAATATAATTTAACTAATCGTTGGATGGATACTAATTTGATGTGTTTAGGAGAAAAAACCTCATCAGTATTGAATGAAATTAAATGGAAAAAAATTTTTCTATTTAACTCTGGCGAAGAAGAGTTTTTACTATATAAAATTTAATTATGGACGTATTTAATAATTTTAAAGAACTATTTTTATCAGTTTGGAACAAAGGATTATTAGGAATTGATTTTTTTCAAATTTTAATTGGTCTTGGTATATTTTTTTTATTCTTGGTTTTTAGAGGATTAATTAGCAAATTAATTATAAAAAAATTAGAAATAATTTCTAAAAGAACGACCAACAAACTTGATGATGCTTTTGTTAAATCAATGGAAGGCCCAGCAAGATTTTTGCCTATTGTGTTAGGTGTTTTTTTTGCAAGTTATTATATGTCTTTTTCAGATGAAACTAGATCTTTTATGGATAATATTAACAGAACCTTAATTACAGTTTTAATTTTTTGGATCATTCACCAAATTATTGAACCAGTTTCCTATATTTTAAGTGGATTAGATAAAATATTAACCAGAGAATTAGTTGGATGGATTATTAAGTCATTAAAGATTTTAATATTTATTTTAGGAGCTGCTGCAGTTCTTGAATTATGGGGAATTAAGATAGGACCAATTATAGCTGGATTAGGATTGTTTGGAGTTGCAGTTGCTTTAGGAGCTCAAGATTTATTTAAAAATTTAATTTCAGGAATTTTAGTGTTGGTTGAGAAAAGATTTAAAATGGGTGATTGGATATTAGTAGAGGGAATTATTGAAGGTATTGTTGAAAGAATTGGTTTTAGATCAACAGTAATAAGAAAATTTGATAAATCTTTAGCAATAATACCAAATTTTCAGTTTGCAGAAAATGCAGTGATTAATGTTAGTCAAACGACAAACTGGTTGATTAGCTGGATGATAACACTCCAGTATGACACAACCGTGGATCAATTAAAAACAATTAGAAATCAAATTGAAGAGCATATAAATAAAAATGAAGATTTTGATACTTCTATAGGCATTGCTGTAAGAGTTGATAAATTTTCTGATAGTTCAATAGATATGTATGTAAGATGTTTTAGCAAAACTGATGATTGGGAAGAGTGGCTTTCAGTTAAAGAAAAATTAGCACTAGAAATAAAACAAATTGTTGAAAAAAATTCTGCATCATTTGCGTTTCCTAGTCAGTCGATCTATGTTGAAAAAAAATGATCCCAATATATTTATTAGTTCTGCAATTATTAAAACTATATTCTTATGTTGTTATAGCTAATGTCCTAATAAGTTGGTTAATAGCTTTTAATGTTTTAAATACATCTAATAGGTTTGTTTATTCTATTTTAGAGTTTACTTATAAGTTGACAGATCCTATTTACAACAGAATAAGAAGATTTTTACCTAATTTAGGAGCTTTTGATATATCTCCAATAATTCTTCTTTTGTTGATCTGGTTTATAGAAATGTGTATGTACCACTACGTACAACCATTAATATTTTAAATTATCATGATCTTGATTGACGGAAAAAAAGTAGCCGCAGAACTTAGAGAAGATCTTAAAAAAGAAGTATCTGAATTAAAGTCAAAATATAATAAAGTTCCTGGTTTAACAGTTATTTTAATTGGAGACTTAACACCTAGTCAAATATATGTACGCAATAAGGAAAAATCAGCAAATGAAGTAGGTCTTAAATCTGAAGTAATAAGATATCCAGACTCAGTTGAAGAAAAAACCGTTTTAAATAAAATAAATGAATTAAATAAAGATGATACCGTTTCAGGAATTTTAGTTCAGCTACCTTTACCAAAACACATAGATAAACAAAAGGTTATTGAAGCAATTTCACCAAGTAAGGATGTTGATGGCTTTCATCCAATGAATGTTGGGAATCTTTCTTCAGGTTATGAAAGCTCAGTTCCTTGTACTCCGCTAGGATGTTATTTATTAATAAAAAAAATAGAACCAAATTTAAGTGGGAAAAAAGCAGTTGTAGTTGGAAGATCAAATTTAAATGGAAAACCTATGACTCAACTTCTTTTAAAAGAAAATTGTACAGTAACCATAACTCATTCTAGAACCAAAGATTTAAAATCTGAGTGTCTGAAAGCTGACATTATTGTTGCAGCAGTCGGAATACCAGAGCTTGTAAGAGGTGATTGGGTTAAAAAAGATACGATAGTTATTGATGTAGGTATCAATAAAACTGACAAAGGAATCGTTGGAGATGTAGCGTTTGATGAAGTGTCAAAAGTTGCAAAAGCTTTAACACCTGTTCCAGGTGGAGTGGGTCCTATGACAATTGCTTGTTTATTAAAAAATACTATTGATTGTTTTAAAAGATCTCAAAATTAAATAAATTAATTTTTATTGATTTCTAATAAGTGGATAGACCTTAGGATTTAAATATTTTAAATTTGTTAGCATTATTAAAATTAATGTAACTGCACCAATACTTATTCCTAGATTGAATAGTACTGTTAAATCAAATTTCCACACCAATTCAAAAATATTTTCCATTATAAATTTTGAACCAACTACAGCAAAAAATATTGCAATCAAAATTACTGAAAAGAATATTAGTATAAACTCGATGATAGAAGATAAAATTATTTCTTTTTTAGAAAACCCCAAAATTTTAAAAACTAAATTTTGATATTCTTTGACTTTACCCTGTACCATGATGGCGCTTGATATGACAATTAATCCAATCACAATTGTTACTGCAGATATTAATGTGACTGCTATAAACACTTTATTTAAAACTGCAGTTACTTTACTTAAATAATCTGAAATCTTAATCATGGATAAACTTGGTAATACCTCTAACATCTCTATTTCATCAAATTGATTAGTATTATTAAACTTAGCAGTTGCTAAATACTCATAAGGTAAATTTTTTGCAAACTGTGGATTAAATAACATTGCAAAATTAATACTTAGATCACGATAATCTACTTCTCTAAAATTAACTATTTCACCATTAATTTCACGACCATATATATTTAATGTAAAAATATCTCCTAATTCAATATTTAAATCTTTTGCAACTTTTGAATCTAAAGATATTTGAAGGTGGTTTGGTTTTGTTAAATCCCACCATTCACCTTTTACAATCGGGTTATCCTTAGGAGCATTTTCAATCCAAGAAGATCTTCTCTCACTTCCAATTACCCAATAGCTGTCATTATCAGGTTTGATATAAGTATTTGGGTTTATTTCATTAATTTTTACAATTCCCGATGAAACCATTGGTACAATTTCAATGTTTGCGTTTGGGTCCATATTTAGAATTCCTTGTTCAAATTTCTCCCTTTCTCCTTTTTGAATTCCAACAAAGAAATAATCAGGCGCAATGTTTGGTATAGATTTTGCAATTTCTCTTTTAAAATTTGTTCCAACTAATGCTAAAGTTAAAAGCAAAGTTACACCCAAACCTAAAGACATAATTGTAATTGGGGTAATACTTTTAGTTTGGGTAATATTTTTAATAGATACTTTTAAAGAAATATTAGAACTAGATTTAAATTTTTTAAGAAAAAATATAATAATTTTTGAAAGCAAGAAAAATACAATCAAACAAACGAAAAATGCCCCAAAGTAACCCAGACTATATGAAGGTTTCTCAGAACCTATTGTGAATAATAAAACTAAAATTGAAAGCAAAATAAAGCTTAAAACAATTGATCTCTTAGAATAATGAAACTGCAAGTTTTGAAATACATTTCTAAATAAGTTTGATGCTTTAACTTGATCAATTGCACTGACTGTTGGAATAGAAAAAATTATAAGAACTAGCAATCCTACTAAAAATATCTTTATGAAATTAATGAAAGAGAAAACTGGATAAACATTTAACCCCAATCCATCAGATAAATACTTATCAGCTACTGGGACGATTAGAAAACTAGAAGCATATGAAATAACTGTAATAATAAACAATAAGATTAATAATTGCAGGTAATAGAGTGTTTTTATATTACCCGAATAAAAACCAACTGCCTTTCTCACAGCTATTGACATGTTGTTTTGATTTATGAATGACAACAACGTGTTTGCAATTCCAATTCCTGCAATTAACATTGCACTTATTGAAACAAGAGATAAAAATTGAGAAAAATTATTAATAATTCTCTTTATTCCACTTGCAGAATTTTCAGGATATCTAAGTTTTACTTTTTGGTCATCTTTAAAAATATTTTCAATTTTTTTTTCAATTTTTTTAGGATCATCATTTGAATTAAACTTTACTTTATACTCATAGTTTAAAAAACTTCCTATGCCATTTAATTTTAATACTTCTAAAGTTTGCTTTCCTGCTAATGCCCAGTCACCAAACGCTACAAATCCACTTACATCAGGTACTGATTTTATAACTCCAATAACAGTAAAGTTTTGATCTTGAACTTTTACTTGCTCATTGATTTTTATATTAAGTGCTTTTGATAAACTTTCGTTAATTAAAATGGTATTTGGTTCTTTTTGCATTCGTTCATAAGAACCCTCGGGTTCATAAAAGACTTCTCCATATAATGGGTATTTTTCATCAACCGTTTTAATTCTAGTAAAAATTGATTTATTTTTGTCTCTGCCAATTGTTGAAAGCATAGTGCTAAATTCAATCATCTGCGAGATAGTTGTAAATTCCTTAACTTTGTTAACCAAATTAAGGTTTCCTTGATTACGATTGTAATCAATCTCTAAGTCTCCTCCTAAAAGCGCTTTAGCATTATCATTTAGTTCTTTTTTTAAACTATCTTCAATAGTAAAAATTGCACTTAATATAAAAAGACTAATAAATAAGGTTACAATTATACTTGATATTTTTTTATAATTTCTGCTTAAATCTTTTAAAGCATATTTAAATATTAAACTAAATTCTGAAGAGTTATTTAATTTTTCCATCTTTTATTTTTATTTTTCTATTGGCTTTGTTTGCAAGTTTTGGATCATGAGTTACCATGATTAAAGAAGAACCTTCTTCTTTTACATATTTAAATAATATATTAGAAATCATTACTGAGTTTTCAGTATCTAAGTTTCCTGTTGGTTCATCGGCTAAGATTAACTCAGGTTTAATAGCAATTGCTCTTGCAATAGCAACTCTTTGTTGTTCTCCGCCAGATAATTGACTTGGAAGATTGTTAAATCGGTGCTTTAGACCAAATCGTTCTAATAAATGTTTTGCTTCTTTTTCAGGATTTGCAAGTTTGTTAAGCTCTAAAGTTAAGGCAACATTTTCAACTGCGGTATAATTTGGAATTAAATAAAAGGACTGAAATATAATTCCAATATTTTTTTTCCTAATTTCTGAGACCTCATCCTCAATTAAATTTGTTATCTCTTGATTTTGAAAAAATATTTTACCTGAAGTCGGACGCTCTAAACCGCCAATTAACATAATTAAGCTAGTTTTTCCTGAACCACTTTCGCCAGCCACAGAAATAGTTTCTTTTTTTTTAATTGTTAAATTAATATCCTTTAAAACACTTATATTCTCTTTACCAGTTTGGTATTTGAGATTTATTTTTTTTAATTTAAGAAGTACGCTCATGAATAAAGGTTTATTTATAAAAATTTTGATAATCTTTCTAGTGCACATAAATGCAAGTGCAATAGAAAAAGTGATATTATTTGGGGATAGTTTGATGGCAGGTTATGGATTGCCAAAAGAACATCATTTATATTTAGTTTTACAAAATAATCTTAGGAAAGATGGATTAAATATTAAAGTTATCAATGGTAGTGTTTCAGGAAGCACATCGTCAGGTGGATTAAATAGAGCTGAGTGGAGTTTATCTGAAAATGGAATTGATTTAATAATTTTAGGTCTAGGTGCAAATGATATGCTAAGAGGCATTCAACCTAATGAGACAGAAAACAATTTAGAAGAAATAATTAATATCGCAAATAATAAAAAAATTAAAATTATTATAGCAGGAATGGTTGCACCAATATCATATGGAGTTGAATATAAAAAAGAGTTTGATGAAATCTATCCTAAATTATCTAAAAAATATAATTTACCATTAATTCCTTTTCTTCTAGAAGGTGTGGCGCTTAATCCAAGTTTAAATCAGCAAGACGGTATACATCCTAACAAAAAGGGTACAATTATTATAAGTAAAACTTTACAAGAAATTATTATACAAAATTTATAAAGATATTATTTATTAATTTTCAACGTAGAAAATATTTGTGTATTATTAACAATGGAAAAAAAACCTTATCATCATTTACCAGATGGTTCTTTTAGAAATCCCGAAGGATCTCCTGAACGAAATTCAAATTTTAAATGGTCTTTTAAAATTTTTAATAAGGAAAAGAAAAAATTAGATATGAGTATTCCCAAAGATCATATTATTGAAAAAGCAAAAGTTTTATCAGATTTAGAAAACTTTAAAGGTGACGATTTTATAGTATGGATTGGACATGCTACTTTTATATTAAAATTAGGAAATATAACAATTATAACAGACCCTGTTTTTTCAAAAAATGCTGGACCATTATTTTTTGGTCCTAAAAGATTTACTCAACCTGCTTTAACACTTAATGAAATTCCAAAAATAGATTTATTTTTATTGACCCATAATCACTATGATCACCAAGATATGAGAACAATTAAAAGATTTCCATTTAAGGATAGCAAAGTTTTATTGCCTTTAAAACTTGGAAAATATTTTACTCGTAATGGATATGGAGATGTTAATGAAATGGATTGGTATGATGAGATCAAAATTAATAACGAATTAAAAGTTACTTTTTTGCCCGCGGTTCATTGGTCAAAAAGAAGCTTAAAAGATACTAATAAAACACTTTGGGGAAATTTTTTAATTGAATACAAAGATAAAAAAATTTTTTTTGCTTGTGATACGGGAGTTGGTAATATCTACAAAGAACTTGGAGATAAATTTGGACCAATAGATTTAACTTTAATTAACATTGGAGCATATAATTTTTACCCAATGACTCCATATAAAGATAAATCTGCTTATCATACAAATCCAGAAGAAGCATTGAGCATTGCAAAAGATTTAAAAAGTAAAAAAGCATTAGGTATGCATTGGGGCACTTTTGTTTTATCATTAGAGCCCATTATGGAGCCGCCAGCTAGATTTAAAGATAATGCTGAAAAATATGGTTTTAAAAGAGAAAATGCTATTATTTTTAAAATTGGGGAAATTCAATCTTTAAAAAATTTACTTTCATATAATTAATTCTTTTCCATTAAATATAATCCATCAGGGTTTAAAAAGAAAATTTTTCCATTTTTTGGATGTATTAAGATATCTCTTATTCTACCTATTTTATCTTTGAAAATGATTTCTTCTTTAACATTAGATAAATCATCAAAAATTAACTTTCTCAATGATTGATCTTTCAAAGAAGTAATTAAAGCATGTCCATTCCACTCTTTAAATTCTTCGCCTTTATAAATTTTAATTGCACTAGTTGCTATTGATGGTACCCAATATTTAATAGCTTTTGTAAAGCCTGGCTTCCATTTTGGTCCGATTGGTAATCCCGAATAATTTGTTCCTCCCCAGCCTAAAATTTTCCATCCATAATTTTCTCCTTTTTTAACTTCACCAAACCAATCACCACCTTTAGCTCCATGATTACTAATATAAACTTTTCCATCATATGGAGATACAGTTAAGCCCTGAGGATTTCTAATTCCTATTTGATATATTTCTGGCAACCAATTTGATTTACCTTCAAATTTAGGATTATCTTTAGGAATACTTCCATCTAAATGAATTCTTATTATACTACCCGGATGTTTGGACGGGTCTTGAGCAATCATTCCCTTACCTCTTTCACCTGCAGACGCAAAAAGATAATTATCTTTTATATCCAACCTTGATCCAAAATGATAACCAGAATCTATTGGTGGATTTGCTTGAAAAATATTTTTAAATAATAATTTTTTTTTATCTAATTTTGCTTTTGCAATAGAAGTGCTGGTTTTCCAGTTTGATCTATTTTCAGTATAAGAAATATAAATAAAATTATTTTTATGAAGTATATCTAATAATCCACCTTGTCCATGTTCTAAAAAATTAAGATTATGTTCTATTTCAACCAGATCACTAGTTGAGATATTTGCAATTTTAATTTTTCCACTTTTTTCTGTTATTATTATTTCATCATTATTAATAAATGATGATCCCCAAGGTTCATCTAAAGAGACAATCTTTTTAAATTTTAAATTTTCTGATAAGGAAACAGAAGGAAAATTAAAAATAATAAATAAAAATAAAAATATTTTTTTCATCAATTAATTAAAATATTTTATTAAAGTTTTTTTTTGTGAAAATTGATAAATTTTTCTACATTAGATTTATCAAAAGTTTTGTTTTCTTCAAATGATACTTTTTTCATCGAATAAGCTCCACTTTTAGTTATTCTAGATTGAATAGTTATATTACCTTTATAAAGCTTAAGTTTAACCGAACCGTTTACCTTGCTTCTTTTAAGATCAACAATTTTTTGAAGTTTAAATCTTTCTTTAGAATACCAATAACCATTGTATATTAATTCTGCATATCTAGGCATTATAGAATCTTTTTTGTGCATTGTTTCTTTATCAAGAGTTACTGACTCAATTGCTCTATGAGCATTAATTAACAACGTTCCACCGGGAGTTTCATAAACACCCCTAGATTTTATGCCAATAAATCTATTTTCTACTAAATCAACTCTGCCTATTCCATTTTTTCCAGCTAATACATTAAGTTTTTCTAAAAGTTTAGATGGAGATAATTTTTTTCCATTAATTCCACTTGGATTACTATTTTTAAAATTAATTGTAACAAATGTTGGTCTATTAGGTGCTTTCTCAGGTGAAACAGTTCTTTGAAAAATAAATTCAGGTGCTGAATTTTTTGGATTTTCTAACACTTTACCTTCAGTAGATGTGTGAAATAAATTATCATCGACAGAAAAAGGAGGTGCACCTTTTTTGTCTTTTGGGATAGGTACGCCATGTTTTTTTGCATAATTAATTAGGTCAGTTCTTGATTTAAGTTTCCAAATTCTCCAAGGTGCTATTATTTTTATTTTGGGTTCAAAATAATGATATCCTAGTTCAAATCTTACCTGGTCGTTTCCTTTTCCAGTAGCACCATGTGATACTGCGTAAGCTTTAAATTTTTTAGCAACTCTAATTTGGTCTTTTGCAATTAGTGGTCTTGCAATTGATGTACCTAGTAAATAGACACCTTCATATATAGCGTGTCCTCTTATCATTGGGTAGACATATTCTTTTACAAAAGTATCTTTTAAGTCTTTAATTATAATATCTTTAACACCAAATTTTTTTGCATTTTTAAATATTTTTTTTCCATCTATTTTTTGCCCAATATCAGCAGTATAGCAAATGACTTCAGCTTTATAATTTTCTTGAAGCCATCTAAGAATTATTGATGTATCTAGTCCCCCTGAATAGGCTAGAACTATCTTTTTTTTTGACTTCATTAATTTAAGTACAGCTTTTTTTTGCAGCGTTGTAAGCTTTAGTAAATCCCATTAAAGAATAATGGTCAATTGTTTGGGAGCCTGATTTATTATAAGCAGTAATCATAATTCTTGATGCCTTTTTCATTCTTTTAATAATCTTTTTTTCAATTTTATTACTTGAAATCCACGCAAAATTATCTTGAGAGATATCGAATTTGTATTTTGATTTTCCTGATGATGCTATAATTGAATTTTGTGTGTTATATTCATAGCCCGATGTAATACTTACTTCATCTGATATTTTTTCATCTGGTCTAAAAGTTACAAATAATCTTGCTTCTCGATCATTTTTTTTTGGAGATTGAAGCACAGGATTTGATTGAGCAAAACAAACTTTATTGTTTTCATCTAAAATTTTTACCGCTTGCCAATCCTTAAACTTTCCTATTTTTTGTAAATCTTCAGCAATTACAAAATTGAACGAAAAAAAAAATAATATTAAAGCTTTAAATATAATTTTATTTATCATGGACATATGTTTGGATATATTTTTTGAATTTCATTAATTTCTTTTATAACTTCTTTGTCTAATTTAACTTTTACACTTTCTATATCAGTTTTCAACTGATCCATAGTTGTGGCACCTATAATAACGCTTGTAATAAAATCTTGAACTTCACAGAATTTTATAGACATTTGAGAAATGTCTAGATCGTATTTTTTGCTTATCTTGTAGTATTCCTCAACAGCCTTTTCTACATTTGGCTTTTGATATCTGGTCCAAAAATCAAAATCTCTCTCCATTCTTGATCCTTTAGGAAATTTACCATTTCTATATTTTCCACTTAAATATCCGCTTGCCAAAGGTGAATAGGCTAAACATCCTATTTTTTCTCTAATTGAAATTTCGGATAAACCAACCTCATATGATCTATTTAATAGACTATAAGGATTTTGGACTGACATCATTCTTGGTAAATTTTTATCTTTTGATAATTTTAGATAATTCATTACTCCCCACGGTGTTTCATTGGATAATCCGACATATCTTATTTTTCCATTATCAATATATTTTTTTAAATTATCTAATATATCTTCAAACTTATTCCATTCATTTTCTTTATGTGTATATCCAAGTTTACCAAAATTATTTACATTTCTTTCTGGCCAATGAAGCTGATAAAGATCAATATAATCTGTTTTAAGTCTTCTAAGACTGTTATTGATTGCTTCATCTAAATTTTTTCCTACAAAACTATTTTCACCATTCCTTAAATATTTTCTAGCTGGTCCAGCTGCTTTTGTAGCTAATATAATTTTGTCTCTCTTTTTATTTTTTTCAAACCAATTACCAATAATTGTTTCTGTGTGTCCAAAAGTTTCTGCCTTAGGAGGAACTGCATAAAGTTCCGCTGTATCCCAAAAATTTACCCCACAATCTAAAGCATAATCCATCTGTTCAAAACCTTCTTCTTGAGTATTTTGTTCACCCCAAGTCATAGTTCCCAAACAAATAGTGCTTACTTCAAGATCTGTATTGCCTAATTTTCTATAATTCATTGAATATTAAATATTTTTTAAGGTTTTTATGATATCTTGAATAAATAGTAAAAGGCTATTATATAAATGTCATGGAATTCAATAAACAAAATATATTAAACAAAGTAAAAGAAGCCCAACAAACCACAGTAGTTATGGATGAAGGCCTTAGAGCCTACATGCTTAAAGTTTATAATTATATGGCTACCGGAGTATTATTGACTGGAATTATAGCATTACTTTCATTCAAAATGTCTGTTGTGACAGATGCAAGTGGATCAATAATTGCACTTACTGAATTTGGAAATGCAATTTATTTATCAGGATTAAAATGGATTGTAATGTTGGCTCCTCTAGGCATAGTTTTTTATATGAGCTTTGGTATAAATAAAATGAGTGCATCAAAAGCACAAACTACTTTTTGGGTTTTTGCAGCTTTAATGGGGCTTTCACTTTCTTCAATTTTATTAATCTACACTGGGTTAAGTGTAACTAGAGTTTTTTTTATTTCTTCAGCAACTTTTGGAGCAATGAGTATTTATGGTTATACAACTAAAAGAGATTTAACAAAGCTTGGATCTTTTTTAATGATGGGATTAATTGGAATTATAATTGCTTCAATAGTTAATATATTTTTGAAATCTTCAATGATGTACTTTGCTATTTCAATTATTGGTGTTTTAATATTTGTTGGTCTAACAGCTTACGATACTCAAAAAATAAAAAATATGTATGCTGCCTCAGACTCAGGTGAATTAATGGGTAAAAAAGCTGTTATGGGTGCTTTAACTTTATACTTAGACTTTATTAATCTATTTATAATGTTGCTAAGATTATTTGGTCAAAGACGATAGATTATTTTTGTAATCTTTTCCAATCAGTATTTTTTAAAAGATTTCTTAACTCGTAAGAATTTTTTAAAATTTTTCCATTTGTATCAGTAATTAAATATCTTAGGTTTTTACTTGATGGATTAAAATTTTTACAAATTTTATAAATGGCTTTTTCAGCTGCATTTTTAAAAACCATAAAACTTACTTGTTTACTAGAAATAGAAAGTCCATAATCTTTCCAAGATCCTTCAGAAACCATTTTTGCGTATAAATCAAGAATTACTTCAAGTTCTTTCTTTTCAAAAAAATATTTTTGTTTCTCATATTTTGAAACATTATTTACTACAAGTTTTAAATTTCTATTCATTTAATTTATATTTATTAATTAATCCAATTTGAAATGCTGTGAACGTAAATGTTATTGGAAGCATTCCCCAGACTTTGAAATTAACCCAAAATTCTTCAGACTGTGTTCTCCAAACTAGTTCATTTAAAATAGCTAAACCAAAAAAGAAATACATCCATCTATTGTTTAAAATTTTCCAACCTTCATTACTTAAGGGTAATGATTTACCTAAAATTTTTTTTAGAATTGGCTCTTCAGCGAAGAATCTTCCAAATAATAGAGCCAGTCCAAATAAAATATTAATTATAGTTGGCTTCATGTATATAAATATTGGGTTATCAAAATAAATTGTAAGGCCACCAAACAATGCAATTAGTATTCCACTTAATAAGGGAACCATTGGTATTTTTTTCTCTAAAATCCAAACAATTAATACAGAAATAATAGTTGCAACTATTAGTGGAGGAATAGCAACTTTTAAATTTTTATCACTGTTATAATAAAAGAAAAAAAATATTACTAATGGACCAATATCTGTAACAAATTTTAAAAATGATTTATTCACTGCTACATATTAGCAGATTAATAAAACAATCATATTTTTTTTATTGATTTTTTTTTTCAAATATCCATATTCAAATTGTGAGTATTCAAAAAGCAAAATTTTCAATAGGAGATATTGTAAAACATAGGCACTTTGATTTTAGGGGTGTAATTTATGATGTTGATTTTGAATTCAATAATTCAGAAGAATGGTATCAGTCTATTCCCAAAAATGTTAGACCAAGAAAAGATCAACCATTTTATCATTTGTTAGCAGAAAATGATGAAATAACATATGAAGCTTATGTATCTGAACAAAACCTGTTAATTGATGACTCTGAAGAACCAATTAAGCACCCATTAATTAATGAAATTTTTTCGGGAAGAAGAGGCTCAAGCTACTTTAAGCCTTCGAATTAAATTAGCCTACATTTAAACACAATTAATACAAATCTTTGTCACAACTTTTATATAAATTTATTTATATTCTGATCAAGGATAATAATTAATTCTTTTTTATCTCCCTCTTTATTCTTGATCGGAATAATTATCTAAAAATTTTAATCTCAAAAATTTATGTTATAAAAACTAATGCTAAATTATTTTAATCAAAATAAAATATTATTAACAATCAACAGATTGAGAAAATTTATTTTTGCTATTTTTATTACTATTTTAATCATTGGTTTGTTCGAGGCTTTAGTTTTATCACCTGAAGACTATAAACAAAGTGACTCAGTCCGAATTATGTATGTACATGTTCCATCGGCATGGATTTCATTAGGTATATTTTCTTTAATTTCAATTTTATCTTTTGGAATATTAATTTTTAAAAATAAAAACTTTTCTTTGGTTACTAAAAGTTTAGCACCTTCTGGGTTTTTATTTAATATTATAGCTCTTGTTACTGGTTCAATATGGGGCAGACCTACATGGGGTACTTGGTGGGCTTGGGATGCTAGAATTACATCAATGTTTTTATTATCAGTATTTTATTTGATGTTTATTTTGTCTTGGAGGATTTTTGATAATAATGACAAAGCTATAAAAGTAAGTTCTATTATAGCAATAATTGGCTTTTTAAATGTTCCAATTGTTAAGTTTTCAGTTGATTGGTGGTCTACATTGCATCAACCAGCATCAGTTAGTTTGCTTAAAGAGACTACAATTCACTCATCAATGTTAGTTCCTTTAGCTATTATGACTGCGGCATTTGCACTATTTTCACTTTTGATATTTTTAATGAAATATAATACAGAACTGATAAAAATTAAGAATAAAGGATTAGATAGATTATGATAAATGAAATATTATTTATGAATGGCTACGGAGCATATGTATGGTCATCATTTACGTTTACTTTAATTGGTTTTTTTATTTTATACTCGGTAATTAAGCTTCAGTTGGTCAAAGAACAAAAAAAATTTGATGCAAAATTTAGAAATTTATCTTCTGAAAAAGTTGAGTTGGCAAAAAAACAAGAAACTTTCAGAGAATTATTGCCAAATACTTCTATCTCTAAAATTTAAGTTTTTTTTTCATGTATGGTAAGAAAGTTAAATTACGGGCTTTTTTTGTATTACTAATTTTTCTATCAGTAACACTAACTATTTTTCTTGCTATCAAGTCTTTAGAGGAAAATGTTGTGTATTTTAAATCTCCAACTGAAATAAAAAACTTATCTGAATTAGAAAATAAAAAAATCAGAGTTGGTGGAATGGTTAAAAAAAGTTCAATTAAAACTAATGATTCTGAAATTAATTTTATAATAACTGATTTTAAAAATGATTTATTAGTTAGTTTTAAAGGCTCTGTGCCAAACTTATTTGAAGAAGGTAAGGGAGTTGTTGCAGAGGGATTTTTAAAAGATAGATCTTATTTAAAAGCAGTAAAGATATTAGCAAAACATGATGAAAATTATATGCCTCCTGAAGTAAACGAAGCATTAAAGGATAACAAATAGTGGCCAATCAAATAGGTAATTATACTTTATATATTGCATTATTTGCATCTATTTTTTTAATATTTCAATCATCTAATTCAATTAGAAATAAATCTAAAAATTTAGATAATAAAATATTTTCAGCATTATCAGTTCAATCTTTAATGGTTCTGATAAGCTTTTTTAGTTTAATTTATGCCTTTATCATTTCTGATTTTAGTAATGAAACTGTTTATAATAATTCACATACAACCAAACCTTTATTTTATAAAATTTCAGGATCGTGGGGAAATCATGAAGGAAGTTTACTTTTATGGTTATTAGTTTTAACAATTTTTTTATTTATTTTTTTTATTAGTTCAAAAAAATTATTAAATAAATACAGGATATTAACTGTATTATTTCAAGAATTAATTATAATTGGTTTTTTGTTATTTATTATTTTTACTTCTAATCCTTTTTTAAATTTGTTTCCAATTCCAAAAGAAGGCACTGGTTTAAATCCAATTTTACAAGATCCAGCTTTAGCAATTCACCCTCCTATTCTATATATAGGTTATGTTGGTACTTCTATAATCTTCTCTTCATCATTAGCCGCTTTAGTTTGTGGAATTGTAAATAAAATTTGGGCTAAACACATTAAAAAATGGATAGTTATTTCTTGGGTATTTTTAACTATTGGAATTTTGTTAGGTTCAATTTGGGCTTATTATGAACTTGGTTGGGGAGGATTTTGGTTTTGGGATCCAGTAGAAAATGTATCGTTAATGCCTTGGTTTTGTTTAACTGCTTTGTTGCATACAATTATAGTTCTAGAAAAAAGAAATATTTATCAATCTTGGACAATTATTTTGTCTATATCCACTTTCTCATTAAGTATGGGTGGAACTTTTTTAGTTAGATCAGGTATATTAAATTCTATACATACTTTTGCAAACGATCCATCTAGAGGCATATTTATTTTATGTTTTTTGTTTGCACTAGTTTTGTTAGCTATATGTATATTTTTCATATTTCAAAAAAAATTATCTAAAAATTTAAATAAGTATTTTTTGGCAAGTAAAGAAACTGCAATTTTAGTTAATAATTGGTTTATGATGTTTTTTCTTTCAGTTGTTTTAATTGGAACGATTTATCCAATATTTTTAGAAGTAATTAATGGCTCCAAAATTTCAATTGGACCTCCATTTTATCAGAAATTAATAATACCTTTTTTAATACCATTTTTGTTATTTATGGCTGTAGGACCAAAATTAAAATGGATTAAAGATAATTTAAGTAAAATTAATTTAAATCAACTTATGTTATTTATTTTATCAATTGTAATTTCATACTTACTAGTAAAATTATATGGAATTTCCTACCTGTTTATTATGCCATTATTTGGTTTAGGTTTTTTTCTATTTTTTTTAACTATAAAAGATTTCTTTTCAAATGATTCAACATTGTCACAAAAAATATCTCACTTTGGTTTTAGCTTATTTATTCTTAGTATATTATTTAATGGAGTTTTTGCTAAAGAATTTTCTTCGAACATGAAAGTTGGAGATCAAAGAAGATTTATAAATAAAATAATAAAATTTGAAAATTTAAAAATTATTGAAAAAAATAATTATAAATCTTTAATAGGAAACTTTAAAATATCTGATGGAAAAAGTAGCATAGATTTGAGCCCGGAAGTAAGAATTTATAATCAGCCAAGAACTTTAACTAGTGAGGCAGCTATAAATTCTACGATTTATTCAGATAATTTTTTAGTATTCAACATCATAAAAGATGACGGTTATTATAATGTTCGGTACCAGTTTAAACCATTAATGATGTGGATTTGGTTTTCCATAATTATCATATCTGCTGGTGGTGTTTTAGGTTACTTAAAAAAAAATGATTAAAAATATAAAATTTATAATAATTATCTTGTTTAGTTTGTTTATTTTTTTTATATTTTTTAAAGGACTAGAAAAACCTAACAATTACTTACCAAAAAAAAATTTAAATAAAATTGAGACTAATCTTGTTTTTAAAAATCTTTATGATCAAAAAGAAATTTTATTAGGAGAATTAATTAATAATAACAGTTTTTCAATAATAAATATTTGGGCATCATGGTGTTTGCCATGTAGAGATGAACATGCTTATTTATTAAAGTTAAAAAATACAAATGAAGTAAATATCATTGGAATTAATTATAAAGATAAAAAATCAAATGCAATTGAATTTTTATTAGATTTGGGAAATCCTTATTCTGAAGTTTTAACAGATTCAGATGGAACTAAATCAATTGAATTGGGAGCTATAGGAGTTCCAGAAACTTACTTAATAAAAAATAAAGTAATTGTAAAAAAATATATTGGACCTTTAGACGATATGGTATTTGAAAAGATAATTGAAATAATAAATGAAAAAAATTAAATTAATATTATATATTTTTAGCTTTACTTTAATTTTTTTTAATAATTTAGAGGCGAACAATTCTCAACAAGTAGATAAGATTTCAAAAAATTTGAGATGTTTAATTTGTCAAGGTCAGTCAGTTTACGACTCACAATCTGATTTTGCTCTAAGTATGAAAATATTAATTGATAAAAAAATTAAAGAAGGAAAAAATGATAAAGAAATTTATACTTTTTTAAAAAATAAATATGGTGAATGGATAGTTTATGACCCGAAAATTAGCCAAAATACTATTTTACTTTGGGTAATTCCTTTGATTTTGTTTATATTTGGCGGTATTTTAATTGTGAGAAAAGTATCTATAAAGTAGTTTAAAAAAATTTATTTATGAAAACATTATTAAAAACTTTTATTATTATTTTTGTTGTCATTACATCTTCAAATGCAGACAATGGAAATAAATTGAGTTTTTATACAGGTATGTTTGATTTTAGTGATGATAATAAAAAATCAAACTTATTTGGAATTCAGCATATAAATGAAAACTTATATAGAGAAAGTTTTTTAGGAACTTTGCAGCCAGTAACTGGAGCTTTTATAACTGCAGATAATGCAGGTTATATTTATACAGGATTTCAAATTCCTAATAAATCAGGCGCATTAACTTTTACTCCAAGTTTTACACCAGGTTTATACAGCGAGGGTGATGGAAAAGACCTTGGCCATGTGATTGAATTTAAAACAGAAATTCAAATTACTTATGCATTATCAGACAATAGTGAAATTGGAATGTCATATAATCATATATCAAATGCTAGCTTAGGAGAAAAAAATCCTGGAGCGAATAGTTATATGATTAATTTTATAAAAAAATATTAAATTAATATGAAATTAACTGACTGTCATAATTTTTATGACTTTAGAAAATTAGCTAAAAAAAAATTACCCTCTCCAATTTTTCATTATATAGATGGAGCAGCAGATGATGAAATTACTTATAGACGTAATACTTCTGCATTTAATGATGTTGATTTAGTTCCAAATGTTTTAAGAGGTGTAGAGAATATAGATTTATCAACTACTATATTTGGAAAAAAATTAGATCTTCCTTTTTATTGTGCACCAACAGCTTTACAAAGACTTTTTCATTATGATGGAGAAAGAGCAGTTGGGAAAGCAGCTCAAAAATTTAATACAATGTTTGGGGTTTCTGCTTTAGCTACTGTGAGTGTTGAAGAAATATCTTCAATGATAGATACTCCAAAGATGTTCCAATTTTATTTTCATAAGGATAGAGGGTTAAATGATTCTTGCCTGGAAAGAGCTAAAGCGGCAAAATTTGATGTTATGGCTTTAACAGTAGATACAATAACAGGAGGAAATCGAGAAAGAGATTTAAGGACTGGTTTTACTTCTCCTCCAAAACTAACATTGTCAAGTTTATTTAGTTTTGCCACAAAGCCAATGTGGGGCATAAATTATTTAACAAAAGGAAAGTTTGAATTACCTCACCTTCAAGATTATGTGAAGGAAGGTACTAGCACCAATACTTCTATTGGTAACTATTTTTCTACTATGTTAGACCAATCTATGAATTGGAATGATGCTGAAAAATTATGTTCTCAATGGGGTGGCCATTTTGCTTTAAAAGGGGTTATGAGTGTTGAAGATGCAAAAAAAGCAGTTGATATTGGATGCTCAGGTATAATGATTTCAAATCATGGAGGAAGACAATTAGATGGTTCAAGATCTCCATTTGATCAATTACAGGAAATTGTAGATGCTGTTGGTGACAAAATCGATGTTATTTGTGAAGGTGGATTTCAAAGAGGCACTCATATGCTAAAGGCTTTATCCTTAGGAGCTAAAGCATGCGCTGGAGGCAGATTGTACCTTTACGCATTAGCTGCCGCTGGTCAAGCTGGCGTTGAAAGAGCTTTAGGACAGTATAAGGCAGAGTTAGAGCGAGACATGAAACTTATGGGATGTACTAAAATAAGTGATTTAAATCGAAACAATTTAATAATTAGAAATTAATGAGTTTAAAAAACTGTCATAATTTTCATGACCTTAGAAAATTAGCTAAAAAAAAATTACCATCTCCAATTTTTCATTACATAGATGGTGGTGCAGACGATGAAATTACATTAAAAAGAAATACAGATTCATTTGATAGTTGTGATTTAATTCCAAACGTACTTGCAAATGTTGGTAAACCAGATTTATCAACAACAATTTTTGGAAAAAAAATTAATCTACCAGTTTTTTTATCACCAACTGCTATGCAAAGATTATACCATCATGAAGGAGATAAAGCTTCAGCAAGAGCTGCAGAAAAATTTGGAACATTTTACAGCATGTCATCTATGGCAAATACAACTATAGAAGAAGTATCTAATATATCTAGTGGTCCAAAATTATTTCAACTTTATGTACACAAAGATAAATCAATAACAGATGATTTAATTGAAAGAAGTAAAAGGTCAGGATTTGATGGAATGTGTCTTACTGTTGATACACTTGTTGCTGGCAATAGAGAAAGAGATCATAGAACAGGCTTTACTACACCACCAAAGTTAACACTTCAAAGTCTGATGAGTTTTGCACTTCATCCCAAATGGGTTTTTGATTATTTAACTCACAAAAAGTTTGAGCTAGCCAATGTTTCAAAAAAAACTGACAAAGGAACAAATATTACAACATCGGTAATACAATATGTTAATGAACAATATGATCCATCAATGAATTGGAAAGATGCAGAATATATTGTAAAAAAGTGGGATGGTCCATTTGCTTTAAAAGGGGTTATGAGTGTTGAAGATGCAAAAAGAGCAATTGATATAGGCTGTACTGCAATAATGATATCCAATCATGGTGGAAGACAACTAGATGGATCTAGGTCACCTTTTGACCAGTTGAAAGCAATTTCAGATGCAGTGGGAGATAAATTAGAAATTATATTAGATGGTGGAGTTAGAAGAGGAACTCATGTTTTGAAAGCGCTAGCTGCTGGAGCTAAAGCATGTAGTTTTGGTAGAATGTTTTTATTTGGTTTAAGTGCAGGTGGTCAAGAAGGAGTTGAAAAAGTATTACAAAATTTACACGATGAAATAAATAGAAATATGATATTGATGGGATGCAAAAACCTTAGTGAGTTAAATAATTCAAAACTTATTTACAGAAAATAAAATGAAAATTGCACAAAACCTTCAAAGGTTAGGAACAGAATCTGCATTTAAAATACTAGCAGAAGCAAAAGAATTAGAAGCCGATGGAAAAAAAATAATTCATTTAAGCTTAGGACAGCCAGATTTTAAATCACCAGAACATGTAGTAAATGCTACCAAAAAAGCCTTAGACGACGGTCATCACGGTTATGTTTTGCCAAATGGAATAATTGAGTGCAGAGAAGCTGTTACTAGAAAAATTAAAAAACTTTACAATGCAGACATAAATGCAGAAAGAGTAATTATCATGCCTGGTGGCAAACCAACAATGTACTATGCAATAACTCTATTTGGTGAGCCAGGTGCAGAAATAATATATCCAGATCCAGGTTTTCCTATTTATGAATCGATGATTAATTATACTGGAGCAAAAGCGGTTCCTGTTAATATGCTTGAGAACAAAGATCTTACAATTGATCCTGAAAAAATATTATCCTTAATTAATGAAAAAACTAGATTAATAATTATAAATAATCCAAATAATCCAACAGGTGCATTTACAGAAAAAGATAAAATAGACCAATTAGCAGAAGGTTTAAAAAAATTTCCCAATGTAGCCATTCTAAGTGATGAAATCTACAGCAGACAAATTTTTGATGGAAAAAAAATGCCAACTTTTTTTAATTATCCTGAGTTGTTCGATCGATTAATTGTTCTTGATGGATGGAGCAAAACATATTCAATGACAGGCTGGAGACTAGGTTGGTCAGTTTGGCCTGAAAAACTTGTAGAACATGTAATTAAGTTTTGTGTAAATAATCATTCTTGTGTTAACGCGGCTATTCAATATGGAGCAATCGCTGCTCTTGATGGTCCAGATGATCAAATTAATCTTATGATGGAAAAATTTACCGAAAGAAGAAAATTAATTAATGATGGATTAAATAGTATTAAAGGTATTAAATGCAGTTTGCCTGGTGGAGCATTTTATGCTTTTCCAAATGTTATAGGAACAGGAATGAACGGAAAAGAATTTGCAAAAAAATGCCTTCATGATGCTGGAGTTGCTATTGTTCCAGGTACAGCTTTTGGAAAAAAAGCAATAGATTATGTAAGATTTAGCTTTGCAGCATCACAAGATAACATTTCAAAAGCATTAGAAAATATTAAGAAAATTATAGGGTAATTTTAGTATATTTAATTGTAAAATTAATATGATATTTTAAAAAAATTATGAATGAAAAAGCAAAAGAAAAACTAAAAGAAATTTTTAATGGAAGATTTTCTACTTCTGAATCAACAAGAGGTAATTATGCGCGTGGTGAAGATACATTTGATCCAGTTCTTTCCCAAGCTGTAGTTTTCCCAGAAACAAATCAAGAAGTTTCAAAAACATTAAAGATATGTAATGAACATAAAATTCCAGTTGTCCCATTTGGAACCGGAACATCTCTAGAAGGTCACGTAGTGGGAAATGAAAATGGAATTACAATATCTTTAGAAAAAATGAATAAAGTACTTAATGTTAATGCTAGTGATTTTGATTGTCGCGTTCAAGCAAATGTTACAAGAAAACAATTAAATGAATATTTAAGAGAAGATGGAGTTTTTTTTCCAATTGATCCTGGAGCTGATGCTGCATTAGGAGGCATGGCCTCTACTTCAGCTTCAGGCACAATGGCAGTTAAGTATGGCACAATGCGCACAGTAGTTTCTGGTTTAACAGTAGTTTTGGCTAATGGAGATATAATTAAAACAGGAACTCGATCAAAGAAATCATCTGCTGGTTATAATCTTACAAACTTATTTATTGGTTCAGAAGGCACTCTAGGAATTATTACAGAAGTTCAATTAAGACTATCTCCTATTCCAGAAAATATAATGAGTGCAGTATGCTATTTTCCAGATCTAGATTCTGCTGTTTTAACTTCGCAAGAAGTAATTCAATATGGAGTTTCTATTGCAAGGATTGAAATGTTAAATAAAGAGCAAATGGAAATAAGTATTAAGTATTCAAAATTAGAAAATATAAAAGCTTCCCCAACCCTTTTTTTTGAATTTCATGGAAGTGAAGAATCAAATAAAGAATCAATAAAAATTGTTGAAGAGTTATCAAAAAATAATGGAGGAAGTGATTTTAAATGGGCTGACTCAATTGAAGAAAGAAATAAATTGTGGAAGGCAAGACATGATGTTTATTATTCAGTAAAATCTCTCGGAAAAAATATGAAAGTATATTCAACAGATATATGCGTTCCAATATCAAAACTGGTGGAATGTATTTCTTGGGCAGAAAATGAAGTAAAAAAACATGGACTTATAGCTCCAATGGTGGGTCATGTTGGAGATGGTAATTTTCATTCTATTATATTGTACGATCCTAATGATAAGGAAAAACAAAAACTTATTAAAGAGTATAGTGATAATTTAATTGAAAAAGCCTTAGAACTTGAAGGAACAATTACAGGGGAGCATGGAATTGGATTGCAGAAAAAAAGTTATTTATTAAAGGAGCATCCTGATAATTTACCTGTCATGAAATCAATCAAGAGAAGCCTAGATGCTAACAACATAATGAACCCTGGCAAAGTATTTGATCTTAACTAGAAGTTCAATTATAGATTGAATTTTTCAAATAATTTACAAATATTTTCTTCAATTTATTTAGTTGAGACAAATTATCAAGGACTCCTGGATAATAATATGCTTAAATCTATACAGTTAATTAACTAAAGAGGAGAAATAAATGATTAAAGAAAAAAAATCAATGAAGGGAAAATTACCTTCAAGACGTAAGTTCTTTAAAGCTGCTGCTGCAACTGGTGTTGCTGCTGTAGCCGCATCATCTTTGGCTGCTCCTGCTGTTGCTGCTGATAGAGTAGAAGCTGCAATGGTAGCTACTTGGCCAAGAGACTTTCCTGGTCTAGGTACTGGTGCACAAAGACTTGCAAAAAGACTAAGCGATATGAGTGATGGAAGAATTCAAGTCACATATTATGCTGCAAATGAAAGGGTAAAAGCATTTGACTCTTTTGATGAAGTTGCTTCTGGTAACTCTCAAATGTATCATGGTGCTGATTACTATTGGGTTAAAAAACACCCAGCATTTGGATATTTTACAGCATGTCCGTTTGGTTTTACTTACTCAGAAATAAATGCTTGGATTCACCATGGTGGAGGACAAGAGCTTTGGGATGAACTAACTGATGATTTTGGAACTCAAAGTTTTATAGCTGGTAATACAGGAGTTCAAATGGGTGGTTGGTTTAATAAAAAAATTAGATCAGCTAATGACCTAAAAGGTTTAAAAATGCGTATGCCTGGATTAGGAGGACAAGTTTTAGGAAAACTTGGAGGATCTCCAATTTCACTTCCTGGTGGACAAATTTATGAAAACCTTGTTTCAGGTGCAATTGATGCAACTGAATGGGTAGGTCCATGGAATGATGAAGCTATGAAATTCCATGAAGCTGCTAAATACTATTACTATCCTGGTATGCACGAACCTGGTTCGATGTTAGCATGTGGTGTTAACAAATCATGGTTTACTAGCTTGTCAAAATCAGACCAAATTATAATTAAAACTGCATGTGCTTGGGCAGATGAAATTACTATGGCTGAATACAATGCTAAAAATGGTGCAGCATTAGCTCGTTTAGTAAACGAAAATGGCGTTAAACTTGAGAAATTTAATGACAAAGTTTACGATGCTTTTGCTAAAGGTGCTGCTGAAGTTTATGATGAAGTTCAACAACATAGTGATTTAGCTGCAAGAGTTCATAAAGCTTTTGTTAAAGCTCGTACAGAGATCGGTGCTTGGACTAACTTGTCAGACTCACCATACATTGCACAAAGAAACAGAGCTTTAGGACTATAATACTTAAAGCTTAAATAAATTTATAAAAGGGCCCTTTTTAGGGCCCTTTTTTAATAAATAAAAAGTTTTATTTTATGTTTACGAAAAGTAATTTGCCAATATTGATTAGGATATTTAGTTATTCAATATTAGCTATTACTTTTGTTTTTTTAATTAATAATGTTTTAACAGTTTGGTATGAATGGCCTGGTGTTAAAAAGTTATTTTCACATTATGGTTTATTTGGATTTAAAAAATTAAGTAAACCTTTAGAAGATTCAGTATTAACTTTTGCTTTTATGCAATTATTTTTTTATTTTATTTCAATATTATTATCAGTTTTTTATGTCCTAAAATCTATTAGACAAACATTAAAAACTGACTCAGAAATTCTTACAAAATTTACTGCTTATATTATTCGTTCATCTTTTTGGGCAGTTTTAATTGTTGGAATTGCAGATTTATTAGTTTCATTTATGGTTGTTGAAAAATTAGTTGAGCCAATTTTAGGTGAAACTTTAAAAATTAAATTAGTTATTCCAGCTTTTAGAATTACATTTGTTCATTTTCCTTTAATATTAATTTCATTTGTGATTGGATATTTTACAAGATCAGTAGGTTTTATTTGGTTGGCTGTACTAGTTGTTGCAAGCGAATTTTTTATCGTTTTGTCTAGATTTATATTTGAGTATGAGCAAGCTTTCCAAGGTGATTTAGTTCGTTTCTGGTATTCAGCACTTTATCTTTTTGCTAGCGCATATGCTTTAATGCATGAGGGTCATGTAAGAGTTGACGTTTTATATACTGGCTTTAGTGAAAGAAAAAAAGCTTGGACAAATTCAATTGGATCTTTGTTATTTGGAATTCCACTTTGTCTTATAACTCTATTTCTAGGAATGGGTGGTAAAGC
This sequence comes from Candidatus Pelagibacter sp., assembly GCA_045567255.1. Taxonomy (GTDB): domain Bacteria; phylum Pseudomonadota; class Alphaproteobacteria; order Pelagibacterales; family Pelagibacteraceae; genus Pelagibacter. The sequence continues at coordinate 135,554 of JBJLDH010000014.1, forward strand.
CAGCATTATTAATGGACCAGTAATTTCTTTTGAAATAACTCAGCAAGGATCTAACGGATTATACTTGTTATATTTAATGGCAGTTTATTTAGCAGTATTTGCAACTACCATGTTAATCCAATTTACCAGTTATTTTATGGGGAGTAGTTATAAACTTTTGAATAGATAATTTATGGAACATTTATTTTTAGCTCTTCTTGTAATTATAATGATAGTAGCATTGGCTTCAGGTTATCCAGTTGCTTTTGCATTACCTGGTTCTGCTATTGTTTCCATAGGTTTTGCAGCTTTTTTTGGATATTTATTTGAACAAGATTCAGGCGCATATTTTGCAACCGATGGTCCCATTGAATGGCTTACAGCGGGTATTACAAATTTTAGGAGTAACTATTGGGATGTAGAAACTGACACTTTAATTGCAATTCCTTTATTTATTTTTATGGGAATAATGCTCCAAAAATCTAAAATTGCAGAAGATCTTTTAGTTACTATGGGTCAATTATTTGGTCCTATCCCAGGAGGTTTGGGTATTTCAGTAATTTTTGTAGGAGCATTACTTGCGGCAACTACAGGTATAGTTGGAGCAACAGTAATTGCTATGGGATTAATCTCATTACCTACAATGCTGAATAACAAATATGATAAAAGTCTTGCAAGTGGAATTGTCTGTTCATCCGGAACACTTGGTCAAATAATTCCTCCATCAATTGTATTAATTATTATAGCTGATCAGCTAGCAAGTGCTGCTGATGTTGCTAACACAATTAGACAGACAGATTATAAATTAATCACCGGTGAATTTAATATGCCAGGAGAATTTAGAGTTGGGTCCACAAGTGCAGGAGATATGTTTCTTGGAGCACTATTACCTGGATTGGTGCTAGTTGGTTTATACATGTTATATGTATTTATATATGCAAGATTAAATCCTAAAGCTGCTCCACCTGTTCCATTTAAAGGTCAGTTTGATTTTAAATTTTGGATAAAAGTTATTTGGGTAATTATTCCTCCTCTTGCATTAATTTTTGCAGTTCTTGGTTCTATCTTAATGGGTATTGCAACTGTGAATCAAGCAGGTTCAATTGGAGCTATAGGTGCTACTATGATGGCAGGATATAGACTTCATCAAGGTAGAAAAGATGCTTTCTATCCATTAATAATTAGTGTTGTATCGCTATTTCCTGTTTTCTTTATTGCAAGTAATTATAACTTAAACATTAAAGCTATTGAGACTAGAAACTTAACAGCAATTTTGATCGCAGGTTTTTTTACATTTACATTTTTAATTGGAGTGGTTTGGAGTTTTTGGAGAGCTTTTAAAATAGACAATGTTCTAAAAGAAGTTGTAACTGAAACTTGTGTTACTACCTCAATGGTTTTTATAATTCTTCTAGGAGCAGCAATGTTAACTTCAGGTTTTAGAGCTTTTGGTGGTGAAGAATTAGTAAGAGATTTTCTACAAGATTTGCCAGGAGGATTTTGGGTCCAATTTATTGTTGTGATGGCGGTAATTTTTCTTTTAGGTTTTTTCCTTGATTTTATTGAAATTGCAGTTGTAGTTGTGCCAATTATTGCACCAATATTGTTAGCTGAAACAGGAGCAAACGTTAGTGCTATTTGGTTGGGGGTAATGATAGGTGTTAATTTGCAAACTTCCTTTTTAACTCCTCCTTTCGGTTTTGCATTATTTTATTTGAAAGGGGTTGCTCCAAAAAATGTTACAACCTTGAATATTTGGAAAGGTGTTGTGCCCTTTATAATATTACAACTTATTGGACTAGGAATAGTAGGTTTTTATCCAAGTCTAGTAAACTATTTGCCAGCAAGAACATACTTGACTTCAAATGTTGCTCCACCTCCTATGAATCCTAAACTTCAACATTGTTTGCAAGGATATAAATTTGCCATGTATAATAATGATGAACAAAAAATTAGATCCGCTATAACGAATTTTCAATCGAAAATTCCAACGAATATTCCAATTGATAAATTAGATATTTTTGAAGAACATTTCGAAAATGCTTTAGGAACTTTTGCTTTAGTTAAAAAACTTCAAAATACTGAAAAAGAATATAATTTATATGCCGAAGATTACAGAGATCTTCATTATAGTGTAAGAAAAAAACAAAAGAAAATAAGAACTATAGAAAAAAAAATACAGAAATCAAAATCTGAAATTAGAAATTTAGATAAAGATGATCTTGCCACAAAAAATAAAATTGAGCTGAGTATTGAAGACTATAAATTAGAAATTGAAGAAATAAAAAATAGTATCCCAGAGGGATGGACTTCAAAAAATAAAGAGTTTGAAATTATTCAAAAAACTAAAAATACTCAAACAAAAAGATATAGAAAAAATGTTGACCAAGCTTATGACAATCTAGATCAAATTGCAATGTTTATACAAGATCATGAAAAATTAAATGAACTTTCTTCAGATATAAATAACTTAAAGAAAACTGTTGATAATAAAGATTTCGAAAATTCAATTTCAATTATAGATAATTTATTTGAAAAACTTGGAGATATTTCTGGAAGTGAAGAATTTGCAAATAGATTAGACGATTTATATTCTTTATTAGATAGTGAAGAAAAAGAATCAAGCAAAATTAAGGATACTATATCTGAAATCTTAATTTTATTTAACAGTGAAGTAAATTGGAGAAAAGATGCATCTAAAAACTTGATGCCTGAGTTAGAGAAATATAACTTAGTGATAAAAGATAATATTGGTTTAAGACGTCAGTCTCGTTTAACTATTGAACAAGCTAAAATGGTTGCAAGTTGTAATGCAAAGCATCGAGATATATCTTTAAATTTTTAATTTAAATTAATGGAAAAAAATATTTTACCGATAAAAAAAGCGGTACTAATTTTTTTTGTTTTTGCTTGTGGATATTTTATATCTGCTCTTTT
>JBJLDH010000015.1:0-51934 GCA_045567255.1 Candidatus Pelagibacter sp.
ATTTAGTAGTTCAACATGGTTTTACAACAAATTTAAAAGGAATAGATTGGATTAAAAGGCATTACAAAGATCATAGAGTTCACGCTGTTAATTTTCCAGGAGATCCATATCCAATTCATATAGATGCTACCTTTACTCCAATTAGAGAAGGTTTAATTATCAACAATCCCCAGAGAAAACTTCCTAAAGAGCAAAGAAAATTTTTTGAAGATAATGGCTGGGAGATAATTGACTCAGCTCAACCAGCACACAATACACCACCCCCATTATGTTATTCTTCTGTTTGGTTATCTATGAATGTATTAGTTTTAGATCCTAAAACTGTCTGCGTTGAAAAAAGTGAAGTTTATCAGGCAGAACAATTAAGTAAACTTGGGATGGAAGTCATTCCGGTTGAACTTCGAGATGCCTATGCTTTTGGCGGAGGGTTGCATTGTTGTACTGCAGACGTATATAGAGAAGGTAATTTAAAAGATTATTTTCCTAAACAATAACTAACTAGGATTTTGTTTTAAAAATTCAATATATTTTATAACATCATCAAACTTTTCGTCATCAATATCTTTATAACTTGCATTAAATTTACTTTTTATACAGATAGCCACATGAGCATAAGGATTTCTTCCTTTTGGATGATTTGGATGATCTGGTAATTGACCTTCCAAATAATCGCCAGCTTCCTGAATAATTTTCCAGAGTTTACTTGCGTTTTCTTTGTCCAAGATATTATTTTTTATTTTTCTTTTCTTTTTTAATTTTTCTTTTTTCTTTAAAAGATAATTTAGGTTTTTTCATAACGCTTGCGTCTTTAAATGATTTGCCACTATATCTTTTAGACATCTGTTCCTATTCTCATAATTTCATCTGACTCAAATATATTTTTTTGATAATGTTTTTTAGCAACTTGCAACATAGTTTTAGCAACATTTTTAACATTAATAGGTTTGTACTTTTTTAATTTTCCCAAGAACAAGGGAGAGATCGTTTTCATTGCAAATATTCCAATCTTTTCGCCAAATCTATTTTCTTTTCTATTTCCAAGCAAGATTGAAGGTCTTAAGATCAACAAATTAGTAAAATTCAATTTTATTAACTCTTCTTCTGCTTCTCCTTTATTTTTTAAATATAAACTAGCAGCTTTTGGATTTGCACCTAAAGAAGAAATATAAATAAACTTATTAACAGAATTTGATTTGGCTATCTTTGCAACACTAACAGGAAGACTATGTTCAACTTTTTTATATTCATTTTTATCTGGAGTTTTCTTTCTAGTTGTTCCTATACAAAAAAAACAATCATCACCAACGATTGAATTTTTATGATTTTCTAAATTATTAAAGTCTATTTTAATAATTTGTAATTTAGAATTAGTCTTAGCATGTTCCGATCTTACAAATAACTTTATTTTATTATAATTATTATCTTGAATAATTAAATCAAGGAGATGACTGCCCACCAAACCAGATGAACCAAATATTAATGCTGTTTTCATTATTTAAATCTAATTAAATTTTTATAATATTTATATCTTAAGTTATTAAAATTATACTTTTTACTTAAAATAATTTAGTATAAATCTAATATATGAATTGTACGATTTCATCCATACATTATTGTCCCGTTAAATCTGTATCTTTTCAAAGCGTAGACTCATGTGAAATTAAAAAGAATATTGGAATTGTAGGAGACAGAATCTTTGCGTTTACTAAAGATTTGGACGAAAACAAAGCAAAACTATTCGAAAAAAAACCAGAAGAAAGAAAGGGTAAATGGAATAAAATCTTAACTCTTAAAAATTCCCCAGTTTTAAATAAATATAATTTTTTATTTAAAGACAACAATTTACAATTAACTTTTGAAGATAAAGAAGTTTTAACAATTGATATAAATCAATCAGCCGAAAGAGAAAAACTTACAAATAAAATTATCGAATTAGAAAGCTCCTTGAATCAACCAATAGTTCTAATAAAAAATAAAGAATTTCCTTTTTTCGATACTTCAGTATCCACTAAAGTTGATTTTACTAATTCTGTTTCACTTTTAAATTTACAAAGTATTAATGATTTTCAAAATAAAATAGATAAAGAAATTGAAATATCTAGATTTAGAGGAAACATATATGTTGATGGAATTAATGCTTGGGAAGAACGCAATTGGATAGGAAAAATTATAAAGATAAATAATGTTTCATTTAAAGTTGAAAAGAATATTCCAAGATGTGTAGCAATTAATTTAAAACCTAAAACTGATGATAATTCTTTAAATTTACTTCAATCATTAAAAAAAAATTATAATCACTTTGATATGGGAATTTATTTAAGTGTTTTAGATGACGGAAAAATTGAAATAGGAAATAAAATAGAAATAAACAAATAATTTTTTTTTATTATCAACCTATAATTGTATTTCAGACTATACAAATTGGATCATTTTTGGTTTAATTGTTTTTTTTAAACTTAATTAGGGAGAAATAATGAATAGATATATTAAATCCATCGCAGTTTTTCTTGTAATACTTTTTGGTATTTCATCAGTTAATGCAGCAACGTTGACTCAAAGATTGGCAGATGGTGAGAAATTAAGACTTGGCTTTGGTACTGCAGTGCCATGGGCTTATGCAGGAGATAATGGAGAAGCTTTAGGTTTCGTAAACATGATTGCTTTAACAGTTCTTGAAGAAATGGGAATAACAGAGCATGAAACTAAAGTTTTTGAATGGTCAGGATTAATTCCTGGTATAAATGCAAATCGTTCAGACATGATTACCGGTGGAATGTACATTTTGAAAAGCAGATGTGCTAACATAAATTTTTCAGATCCAATAGGTGTTTTTGGTGATGCAATGCTAGTACCAAAAGGTAATCCTAAAAATATTAATAATTACCAAGATGTTATAGACACAGGTGCAAAACTTGTAACTGGTACTGGTTTTAACACTGTTGAAGCAGCTAAAAAATATGGCGTTCCAGATAGCCAAATGCTTTTAGTTGAAGGTGAAGTTGGAATTCTTGCTGCTATGAAAGCAGGAAGAGCTGATGCAGCTGTTCAAACATTCTTTGGTGCAAAAGAACACGAAGAAAAAACGGGTGGAGCATTTGAAGTAACTGATCCTAAATTAATGCCTAAAGAAACTTTAAATGTTGTAGGTATTGGATTTAGAAAAAGTGATAATGAGTTTAGAGAAGCATTTAATGCTGCTTTAGCTAAGGTTATGGCTAACCCAGCTAAGATGTTGGAGAGAGCAGGTAAGTATGGGTACGACAAAGCTCAACTTCCACCTCCAAGCATGTCCACAGAGTGGGCTTGTTCAACTAAGTAGTATTTTAAATACAGTTATTTAATCAGGCGATCTAATTTGATCGCCTGATTTTTTTTAATTTTAATTAAGGATTTTATAAGGTGAGTTATTTTGCATTCTTAGCTGAACATGGCTCAACGCTTCTATTGGGAACGGTCACTACTATTAAAGTTTTGGTTTGTTCAATGATTCTTTATGTAATTATATCTATGATTTTTGGTTTAATGCGTTTATCCAAAAATCTACTAATTCAAGGTATAGCAACTGTTTATATTGAATTTTTCAGAGGAACATCTTTGTTAGTCCAGTTATTTTGGGTTTATTATGTCCTACCTTTCTTTGGTATCTCGTTAGAAGCTTTCGTTGCTGGAGTAGTTGCTTTAGGATTAAACTTTGGTGCCTATGGAGCCGAGGTAGTAAGAGGAGGAATATTAGCTGTGCCAAAAGGTCAATGGGAAGCTGCTCACGCACTTAACTTTAGTCCAGCAAAAAGAATTAAAAGAATAATTATACCACAAATATTTCCAATTATTTTGCCTCCAGCAGCAAATTTAACTGTAGAACTTTTAAAGGCTACAGCACTTGTAGCGCTCGTTACTGTTGTTGACTTAACTTTTGAAGCAAAACAAATTAATTCTATTACTTGGCTTTCAGCACAATGTTTTGGAACAGCTTTATTAATTTATTATTTTATGTCTAGATTTGCCCTAGTGCCATTTTTAAGATGGTTAGAAGTTTTAGCAGCTAGAAAAGTTGGAAAAGGAAAGGCATAATACTATGGAAATGGGATTTAGATGGGATTTTGCTTATGAGATTTTACCTAATATGTTATGGGCAACTTTAAATACTATAATTGCAGCAGGTGTGGGATATATAATAGCTCTTGTAGTAGGTTTATTTTTTTTACTTGGACAAAGAACTCCATCTAAGATTATTAATTTTATAAATAGAGAGTTAGTAGAATTTATCCGTTCAACCCCTCTTTTAATTCAATTATTCTTTGTTTATTTTGTTTTACCTCAGTTTGGTATAACTCTATCAGCATGGGTGTGTGGAATGATTACAATTGGTCTACATTTTGGAACTTATTTATCTGAAGTTTACAGAGGTGCTTTGGAAGGAGTATCAAAAACTCAATGGGAAGCATGCAGGGCTTTAAACTTTTCAACTTTTTACACCTATAGAAGAATTGTTTTGCCACAAGCTTTTCCTATAGCAATACCAGGAATGGGTAATTATTTAGTAGGTATTTTTAAAGATACACCTTTATTATCAACAATAGGTGTTGCAGAGTTATTTCATGCAGCTACAGCGGTAGGTGGATACCACTATAGATATTTGGAGCCTTATACAATGGTTGGTGTAATATTCTTAATTCTTTCTATCCCTGCTGCTATGTGGGTTAGAAAATTGGAAAAAAGTGTAAACGTTGCACAAGGAAAAATTAAACAGTAATAGTATTTGATTATGCAAAATAAAAATTCTGATGAAACTATAGTAAAGTTTGAAGAAGTTACAAAACAGTATGGTAGCCTAGTAGTATTAGATAAACTAAATTTAGACATAAAAAAAAATGAAATGGTTTCAATTATTGGCCCATCAGGATCTGGTAAAACAACAGTTTTAAGAGTTCTAATGACTTTAGAAAAAATTAATGGAGGTGTTATCCATTTAGATGGCGAAACATTGACTCATATGAATGAAAATGGAAAACAGGTTGAGGCAAATGAAAAATATTTAAGAGAGAGACGATCAAAAATTGGAATGGTTTTTCAGCAATTTAATTTATTTCCTCATATGACTGCACTTCAAAACTGTATTGAAGCTCCAGTTGAAGTTTTAGGTATGAACAAAGAAAAGGCAGAAGAAAGAGCATTAGAACTTTTAGAATTAGTGGGACTAACAGATAAAAAAGATCAACATCCTTCAAGATTATCTGGAGGACAACAACAAAGAGTAGCAATAGCAAGAGCTTTAGCTATGAGACCTAAAGTTATGCTTTTAGATGAAATAACTTCAGCACTAGATCCAGAAGTTGTTGGAGAAGTTTTAAATGTTATTAGGTCATTAAACAAAGAACATAGCTTAACAATGGTGATGGTAACTCACCAAATGGGTTTTGCTAGAGAAATATCAGATAGGGTATGTTTTTTTAATGAAGGTAAAATATTTGAACAAGGACCACCAGAAAAGTTATTTGGTGATCCACAAAACGAAAGAACAAAACAATTTTTACATGCTGTTCTCGATGCAAATTAATTTTTTTTTTCTTTATTAGTTAAATCTACTCCAGCATCAGGATCTAGTTCCATACCTAGAGGAGTAATATTTCTAGGCATAGGAGTAAATGTATTATTAGGGTTTTCTTCAACTGATCTTCTGGTCATTCTATATAAACCAAATACAACAATTAAAGTTTGAAAAATGAATAAAAAAATAAATATACCGTTAGGACCAAAAGTTTTCATAAAAAATGAACATACAAAAGGAGCAGACATTGCGCTTAATCCAAATATAATTTGCATGCCAGCACCTGCAGAGACAAATTTTTCCCTAGGTAAAAAATCATTTATGTATGCAAGGTTAAGTGAAAATAATGGTAAAGATACTCCAGCATAAAGACTTATAAAAATATAAAATAATAGTCTATGATTCGTAATATGTTGTAAAACAGTTTTCCAATCAGATGATAAATTTATAAAATCTGGTGATTTCGAAACAGAAAAGAAACATAATATTGTAAATATTGAACCGAATAAAGCTGAAACTATTAATATAATTCTTCTATCAAAACGATCAGATAAATATCCTATTGGCCACTGAAATAAAGCTCCTGAAAGTGTAATTAAAAATAAATATAAAGAAATTTCCAAAATTGAAAAATTCATTAAAGCACCATAAACTGCACCCATTGTAAATATTGCTGGATGAATAAATCCAACACAAAACATACTAAATGTTGCAAGAGGAGAAATTTTATATAATTCTTTTATTTTAATTCGAGATGTTTTTTTAAATAATGGTGGTTTTCGTTTTGTAAGAAGTATAGGAACTAAAGCAATTGATAGTAATAATGAAACTAAAATAAATGGTTCATAATTTGTTGGATTATTAAAATTTAAAAGAAGAGTTCCTAAGCCAATTCCCAGAAAAGTTATTATCATATAAATCGATAAAACTTTTCCACGTGTTTTGTTAGTTGCTCTGTCATTAAGCCAGCTTTCAACAACTACAAATATACTTATTATGCTAAAACCAGTTACAAATCTTCCAAGTATCCATACATATGGATCTACAATGATTGAATGAAGCAAAATACTTAAGGATGCTGTTGAAGCAAAAGCTGCAAAAACCCTTATGTGCCCAACTTTACTTACTAAACCTGGAACTACATTTGCTCCAACAAAGTAACCAATAAAATATCCAGACATTAATGCTCCGGTTGCTATAATATTGAAATTTTCTAAGACAGCTCTTAATCCTAATAGATTTCCTTGAAGACCATGAGCCACTATAAGAATTCCATAACCAAGAAAAAGAGCCCAAGAATTTTTAATAAGTTTTCCCATTTCTGCGTGAGTATGCCTTTTGTGTAAAAAAGCAAGTAGTTAGTTTTTTATTATGTTTTTTTTAAGGCTAAGAAAGAATGAATTGCGATTGTCAAAATGATTACTGATCCACCGATTATTGTTTCTAAACTAGGCTGTTCTTTAATTACAAGCCATACCCATATAGGTCCAAGTATGGTTTCTAATAAAAAGAATAGATTAACTTCTGCGCCAGTTATAAATCTAGGTGCTATAGTCACTAAAACAAATGGTATTGCTACACACATTATACACATCAATGGAATATAAAATAAATCTCTTCCTAATAATTCGAAGCTTTCGACAAAAAAGAATGCAAAAATAGCGACACATAATTTTCCTATTACTGCAGAAGGCACTAAATCTCTATCTTTAGCATATCTAGCAAGTGTTGCGTTACAAGCTAAGCCAAATGCAGTTATAAGCCCAAATACATCACCATAAAGATTTCCTAGTTTAAGAGAATCATGAAAAATAAATAAACATGCAGCAAAAGTAACTAATATAGCTGACCATGTTTTTTTATCAGGGGATTCTTTTAAAAATAAAGCTCCCAATATAGCTGAAAGCATTGGCGCCAAAGCAATCATTACTAAAGTGTTAGCTACATTTGTATTTTGTATAGATATCAGGAATGTAATATTACATGCAGAAAAACTAATAAAGTAAAATATCCCAGGATATCCAATACTTATCAAAGCTTTTAAAAAATTTTTTTTGTAAAATAATAATAGTCCAATTAAAACAACCACAAAAGGAATGGCACCCCTATAAAATAACATACCCCATGTTTCTATATTGGAAAGTCTAATCAATAATGAATCTGGAGTAATTAACATTACCGCCACAAAAGCCAAAAGAGATCCTTTTTGCTGATTAGTAGAATTTTTAAACACTAAAATTTACTTTTGATATAAACATTAATTTCTTCTAAATTTTTCAATTTTTCTGAACACGTTTGGTTTTTGCAAACTACAACACCCCCATTAATTTCATCATTATTTTTGTAAACAAAAGTTGCTCTACCTAAAAAGTTTTTTTGTAAACTTTTTTTTATATTTTGAATAGAATCTTGGTTTCCAAAGAATGTAAACGAAATACTATGATCACATAAATCTAAAGTTTTAATAAAACTAAACATTTGAGAATAAAAAGAATTAAGAACTTGGTGAAATGATTTTTTTAAAATATTTACCTTTTCCATCCAAAATTTATCATTTGTTATTATATAAAGTTTATTACATAAATTTAAATAAACACTATTTCCATTTGGGATGTTGCTATCGTTTAGATCTACAGGATTAACAAACAGATCATTCTTTTGAATTATATTTTTTTGTAATAATTGAGTATCTTTATTATAAAATATTTCCCAAATCTCTCTCATTATAGTTTTTGATTTTTCAAGAGCTTTTTCGTCACCATCAACTTCGTATAAAGTAATTAACAACATTGCGTAATAAACATAATCTTCTAAAAAAACATCTATTTCACTAGAATCATAGCAATGATAAATTTTACTAGATAATTTTTCATTTAATATTTTTGCAGTTTCTAAAGCATCATTTTTTAAATCATTGTCTTCTAGAACTATCGAAGCATTTATTAATGTATCTAAAATAAATGCATTTAAATCAGTTTGTGATTTATCATCAAAAAAAGGTTTAACTCTTTTTTTTCTTTCTTGAATTAGTGCTTCTTCTATTTTAGTCATTTGACTTTGTTCTTCTTCACTTAATTTATTTTTTGTTTCAACTAATATATTTTTTCCTTCAAAATTTCCTTTACTGGAAATTTCATATTTATTTTCAAATGAAGCAAAATCATTTCCTAGGAGTTGTTTTAATTCTTCATAAGACCAAACATAATATTTTCCCTCTACTCCTTCACTATCTGCATCATAAGCAGATCCATATAAATTTTCTTGATTTTTAAATTCTCTATTAATGAAAGTTATTGTCTGTATCAGTTTTTTTTTAAAATATATTTTTTTAGTTTTTTGGTAAAATTTAGTTAAAAGATTTATGTATTGAATGTTATCATACAGCATTTTCTCAAAATGAGGGATTATCCATTTTTCATCGACAGCATATCTTGCTATACCACCCTCTAATTGGTCATATATTCCCTTTGATGAAATATTAGTTAACAATGTTTCAACAGGAGTTAAATATTTTTGATTATTTGATTTTAAATAAAAGTAGAAGATTGCATCAAACATATAAAACTGAGGAAATTTTGGAGCTCCTTTAAAACTTCCATATTTTTCATCTAAATAAGTTATAATTTTCTCTACAAAAGGTTCTAGTGGCTGACTTAATACTGCGGATCTTTGGTTAATTTTGGAAAAAATATCCTGCATTTGTGGGGCTTGAGAAATTATTTTTTCTCGATTTTCTTTATAAACAGACGAAACATTATTTAGTACTTTTTTAAAATCAGGACGACCTTGCATTTCTATTGGAGGAAAATAGGTTCCTCCTGTAAAAGGAACTCCATTTTCATCTAAGAACATAGATAGCGGCCAGCCACCTTGAATTCCAGTAAGTATAGAGAGACTTTTTTGAAAAACATAATCTAAATCTGGTCTTTCCTCACGATCAACTTTTATATTTATAAACTTCTCATTCATTAGATTGGCCGTGTCCTGATCTTCAAAACTTTCATGAGCCATCACATGACACCAATGACAGCTTGCATAACCAACACTTAAAAATATCGGTTTTTTTTCATTTTTTGCTTTACTAAGTGTTTCTTTGTTCCATGCATACCAATCAACAGGATTATTTTCATGTTGTTTAAGGTATGGACTTTTTTCTTTTTTAAGAAGATTTGCCATTACTAATTATACAAGAAAAATTTAATGATGATAGAAAGGTTTTCTTGCGAAAATTTTTCTTACCATTGGCTCAAATTCTTTTAGAGTCATTGATTTATAATTTGGATCAAATGATGATTGATCATACTTTTCACAAAAATCTATTGTAGCTTGATAATATTTGTGATCTTTATGTTTTTCTCTTTCATTTTTATTACCACCCAAATGTTCAGCTGAATAGTATGTTTGGAAAAGACCATGTTTTTCAACAATCCAATGAGTTTTTTCAGAAACATAAGGTCTTAATATTGCCGCCGCATACTGAGAATGATTCATTGGAGCCAATTCATCTCCGATATCATGTAACAAAGCCGCAACTACAATTTCTTCACTTTCGTTATTTCTATAAGCTCTTGTTGCTGTCTGCAAAGAATGCTCCAATCTTGATACTTGGTATCCTTCAAGAGAATTATTAAGGCTCGCCATATATTTTAAAATTCTATCTGCTGTTTCTCGTTCAAAATCTTTTTCATGTTTTTCTAGAAGAAGATAGTCTTCTTTTGTTCCATGCTTCATTTCTGTAAAATTGACTTTTTTCATATTTAGTTATTCGAAGCAGTACTTAAAAGTGAAAGTTGTGTAACTTTTTCTTCTCCTAACTCATCAATTATTTTTACTGGATATTCTCCAGTAAAATAATGATCTGTTAATTGAGGATATAAATCATTCCTTTTATCAAAACCCATAGCTTTATAAAGACCATCAATACTTAAATACTTTAAAGATTTTGCGTTTATAAAATTACATATTTCTTTTACTGAATTATTTGCTGCCAAAAGTTCTTTTTTAGTAGGCATATCAACACCATAAAAATCTGGAAATTTAATTTCAGGACTAGCAATTCTTACATGAACATCCTTAGCTCCAGCATTATATAACATTTTAACAATTTTATGAGAAGTGGTTCCTCTAACTAATGAGTCATCAATTAAAATTATTTTTTTATCTTTAATAACAGACAAATTTGCATTTAATTTTAATTTTACACCTAAACTTCTAATTTTTTGTGAAGGTTCGATAAAAGTTCTACCAACATAATGGTTCCTTATTAATCCTAAGTCAAAAGGTAATTTTTTTTCCTGCGCATACCCCAAAGCTGCTGCATTTCCAGAGTCTGGAACTGGTACAACTATATCTGCTTCTACATCATCTTCTTTTGCTAATTGGACGCCATAACTTTTTCTATATTCGTAAGCAGTTTTGCCATTTAAAATACTGTCTGGTCTTGAAAAATAGATATATTCAAAAACACATGGTCTAACTTTTTTTGGTGAAAATGGTTTTAAACTTTTAAGTTCATCATTTTCAATATAGACAATTTCTCCATTTTCTACTTCTCTTACGAACTTTGCGCCTATAATATCTAATGCACAAGTTTCTGATGTGAAAACATAGGAGTTTTTTAACTTTCCAATAACTAATGGTCTAATTCCATATGGGTCTCTTAATCCTATAAGAATGTTCTTTGTCATCATCACTAAAGCATATCCTCCTTGTACATGAAATATTGCATCAATAATCTTATCAATTGTTTTTGATCTTTTTGATTTAGCAATTAATTGAACAATTACTTCTGTATCTGATGTGGTATAAAAAATAGCTCCTTCTTGAACTAATTCATTTCTTAAAGTTATAGCATTAGTAAGGTTTCCATTATGTGCTACTCCGATTCCACCAGTATTAGTATCTGCAAAAAATGGTTGAATATTTCTTAAAGCTGCACCACCAGTTGTTGAATATCTATTATGACCTATAGCATATTTTCCTGGCAGCTTTTTTAACACTTTTTCCTTATTAAAATTGTCTCCAACAAGTCCATATCTTTTTTCTGAATGATATTGTTTCCCATCAAAAGAAACTATTCCACAACCTTCTTGACCTCTATGCTGAAGAGCATGAAGTCCTAGAGCAGTAAGCGTTGAAGCATCAGGGGTATTGCTGATGCCAAACACACCACATTCTTCTTTTATTTTCGGGTTATATATCTTGAACTTTTTCTTTTGCATCTTCATATTCTTTTTCATCTGGAAATTCTTTTATAAGATAGTTGCTACCTTTTTCAACCCAAGTAAATGCAAATGAATCATCAAGGTTTATTGGCCATTTGTCATGATTATAAATGATATGGGCTGCAGTATATAAACAAACTATAACAATATAAGATTTAACGAATCCAAAAAGAAATCCGAAAACTTTATCGATAGTTCCAATTCCAGTATATGATACAGCTTTACTTACAGCTTTGTTTATTAAAAGTATAAGAAAAATTATAACTACAAAAATTACAACTCCTAGTATAATGTCTAAAATATATTCACTATCTATAATACCATCAACATAAGGTTTTATTTTTGGAAAAACATAAATTGTAATAATATAGGCCAATATCCATTTTGCTGCAGATAAAATACTTAACACAAAACCTTTTAAGGCACCCTGAATTATGAAAAAAATTGTTAAAATCAAATAAATATAATCAAATAAAGTAACAAGTTCTAAAACATCTTGAATGTTTTCAATCATCTAAATGGCTTAAATGTTACCAATAGCGCAGGAAGAAGGGTTAAAACAGATATCATAGCCAATAACATTGCAATACCTGTAAAAATTCCAAAATAAATAGTTGGAATAAAATTTGATAAAACTAAAATTGAAAAACCGAAAACAATTGTAATCGAAGTATTTAGAATTGCTATACCAACCGTAGAGTGGCAAAGTTTAAGTGTTTTTTTATAATTTCTTATTTTTAAAAACTCTTCTTTAAATCGATAAATATAATGAATGCTATTGTCTACAGCTATACCAATAGTTATAGCCGCGATAGTGATAGTCATCATATCAAGAGGTATTTTTGCCAATCCAATAATTCCAAGAATAAAAAAAGCGGCGATAAAATTTGGAACAACACCTATTAATGCAAGTTTAATATTTCTAAATAAAATCAAAAACATGATAAAAATTCCAGCCATTACAAAACCTAGAGTTAAGATTTGTGATTTAAATAAACTCTGAAGTAAATTATTGAATAATATTAAAATACCACCTAATTTAAATTCATCTTTACTTAATCCCAACTTGTTTTCTAAATCATAATTAATTTGATTTATAAGATCATTTCTTCTCAGACCTTCTTGAGAATCTTTAATTCTTAGACTTATTCTTGCTTCTGAATTTTTAATTGAAACATATGGATCGACAATTTCTTTTTTTATAGAGTCAGGTATTTTTGAATACAAAACACCCATTTCAAGCGTTCCTAAAGGTTTGTTGTTATTTAATTGAGTGGCCACTTCTATAATTGATGAAAACGATAATACTTTACCTACAGGTCCTAAACTATCTATATAGTTATGAACTAATTTAATTTTATCTATTTTATCTTTTGTAAACCAATATTTTTCATCATTATCCTCTTCGTCGCCCCAATCATCTTCATCTTCTGTTTCTTCCTTTTCTTCTTTTGGGAATTTAATAATTATTTCAAGAGGTGTTGTTCCTCCTAATTTTTCATCGATAAGCTTCATACCTTTATAGATCTCAGTATTTTTTTTAAAATAATTTATAAAACTATTTTCAACTTCTAATCTAGAAATTCCCACTATACTTAAAATAATTATTATAAAAGTTACAATAAAAATAATATTTTTATTATATATAGAAGTATTTCCAAAAAATGATGTTATTTTCGAATTTTGTTCTTTCGACAAAGTAACATTATTACTTTTAACAAAATTTAATAAAGTTGGGAGAAGAGTAAAAGTAATTACAAATGAAGTAATTAATCCCAAAGTCATCATCCAGCCAAAATCAATAATAGGTTTTATTTCACTAAAAATTAATGACAAGAAAGCACAAATTGTTGTTAAAACTGTATAAATTATAGGCCAAAACATTTTTCCAGCTGTCATCAAAATAATTTTTGTTTTTTTAAGTTTAGGAAATTGTTTCACTAATTGTAAAAATCTTGTGCTCATATGTATGTTCATTGCCATTGTCAAAATTAACATTAACGCAATGAAGTTTGATGAAATTACAGTCACTTTCCATCCAAGTAGACCTAGTAAACCCATCATAATAATTACAGAAAAAAAACAGCTACTTATTGGAACAATTATCCAAATAATTTTTCTAAATACAAACCAAAGTGTAACTATGATAAATAATAGAACACCTAAGCCAAAAACAACTATGTCATTTTTTATATATGTCATCATGTCATCTGCTATCATAGGAATTCCTCCTAGATGAATTTTGCTTTCTTTATTAAATTCTTTAATTATTTCTCTAATTTCTAGAATGTTTTCATGATTTTTCTTTTTTAGATTATCCTTGTATTTTTCTAATTCATGTTTATTTCTAAATTTTTGTTCAGTATCATTTGATTTTAGATAAACTATAATGCCACTTGTTTTTCCATCTTCACTTACAACAAAATTTCTAAATACTGGACTATTAACTATTTCTTCAAAACCACGCTTTTTATCAATTTCTTCACTTTTTAATGTTTGAAAATTTTGTAGTCTTTCCACCAAAGGCTTATCTGAACTACTCAATAAAGGAATATCTAATAGAGTAATAACACCATGGACCCAATCTAAACTTGTAATTTTATCTTTTAAATTTGTTAAATTTCTTATTGAGTTTGGAGAAATCATATTATCTTCAGGAGTGTAAGTAAGAACTAAAAATTCTCTGGCACCGTATCTTTCTGTTATTTCATTTAAATATTTAAGATCTGGATCACCTTCTATTAAAAGGGTCTCAGAAGATGCGTCTAATTTAAAATTTTTTGAATTATATCCAAAACTAACCAGGCAAATTAATAATATGATAAAAATTAATTTTGGCTTTTCTATAATATTCTTTTGATAAAAATTAGCTAACATTCGATTTTAGCTTTTATAAGTTATATTAATTATTTTGAATATCTTTAAATTTGGTAAACATTGCTTCAAATTCAAGCATTATATTTCCTGTAGGTCCATGTCGCTGTTTTCCTATAATAATTTCAGCCAAACTTGAAACTTCGTTCATTTTTGCTTGCCATTCAGCATGTTCTACAGTTGCTGGCCTTGGTTCTTTTTTTTCAAGGTAATAAGCCTCTCTATAAACAAACATTACCACATCTGCGTCTTGTTCTATTGAACCAGACTCTCTTAAATCAGATAGAAGAGGTTTTTTTTCATCTCTGAGCTCAACAGCTCTAGAGAGTTGAGATAAAGCAAGAACTGGAACAGATAATTCTTTTGCCAAAGCCTTTAATCCTTGTGTAATTTCTGAAATTTCTTGAACTCTACCATCTCTAAAATTTGAAGCTTTCATTAATTGAATATAATCAATTACTACCATATCCAATCCATATAATCTTTTGATTCTTCTGGCTCTATTACTTAATGCGGCAATAGATATTGCAGGAGTTTCGTCTATATACAAAGGAAGTTCAGATACATTTTTTGATGTTTCAATGAATTTATCAAATTGTTCATCAGAAATTCTTCCTCTTCTAATATCATTAGATTTAATTCTTGATTGTTCAGCTAATATTCTCGTTGAAAGTTGTTCTGAAGACATTTCTAATGAAAAAAATGCTATCGAAGATTTTCTACCTTCATCCTGTAAATGTTTAGCAGCATTAAATGCAATGTTTGTCGCTAGAGCCGTTTTTCCCATAGATGGTCTACCAGCTATTATAACCAAGTCTGATTTATGTAAACCACCTAATCTATCATCTATATCCGTTAACCCCGTAGGAACACCAACAATACCTCCGTCATTTTTATGTGCATTAGAAGCCATTTCAATTGTTTGTCTCATAGCTTCATCAAATTTTATCAAAGTTGAACTTAAAGATCCTTTTTCAGCTAAATCAAATAAAGATTTTTCAAAACTTTCAATTATTTTTTGGCCATCATTGTCCAAATCATTTAATTTTGCTGTATCAATCATATTTTCTGATATTTTTATTAATTCTCTTTTTACAAACAAATCATAAATTAGTTTTGAATATTCAATTGCTTGTCTAGAAGATGTAGAAAATTTTGTTATTTTTACTAAATATTCTGGAATATTTATTTCATCTTTTTCATTTTCAAAATGATTTTTTAAAGTTATAGGGTTTGCTAGCATTCCTGAATAAATTAACTTTTCTATTGCTTTAAATATTTTTTCATGCATTGGATCATAAAAATTCTTATTTGAAATTATCATGCTAATTTCATCAAAAATTTCATTAGCAAGTAAAATTGATCCAATTACTGATTGTTCTGCTTCAATATTATTTGGAAGTTCTTCTAATTTACTTTTTAAAACATTTAAAGATTGAACCATTACTTAAGATAGAAAATTTATAATTAAAATACAATTATAAAAATATCTGGGGAAAAAAATGTATAATTATTTACTTTCTTCTTGAGGTATGACTTTGACTGTGATTTGTTCTTGCACTTCTGAATGTAAATTTATCATTACTTTAAAATCACCAAGCGATTTTATTTCTTTAATAGGTTGTATTAGCGAGGGGTTTATCTTAATTTTTTCATCATCTTCTAATTTTTTAGAAATTTCTGTTGGCTTAACCGAACCATATAGTTCCTTGTTTTCCGTACTAAGTTTTTTAATTTCAAAAATTTTATTTTTAATTTTTTCTTGAATTAATTTAGCTTGTTTTTTTTTCTCAAGATCTTTTTTATTTAACTCTTGTTTGATAACTTCTACTTCTTTAATATTTTCTTTTGAAGCAAATAAAGCTTTCTTTTTTGATATCAAAAAATTTCTTGCAAAACCTCTCTTAACATCAATTATTTCTCCAATTGATCCAATTTTTCTTATATTTTCTAATAAAATAACTTTCATTATATCAATGCTAAATTTCTAGCTCTTTTAATTGACAATGACAATTCTCTTTGTTTTTTTTGACTAACAGATGTAATTCTAGATGGAAGAATTTTTCCATTTTCAGAGATATATCTTTTTAACAATTTAACATTTTTGTAATCAATGGTCGGTGCCTCTTTTCCAGACAAAGGACATTTTCTTTTAAATTTATATTTTTGATTTTGGAAAATACTCAATTTTGAAAAATTACTTTGAGTGTTTTTTTTTCTATTGTTTCTTTTTTTCATTTTTATACTTTTGAAATTTATCTACTTCTTTTTCTTCATTATGTTTAAAATAATCAGTTTCAAGATCAAATTTTTTTACTTTTACAGTTAAATATCTTAATAAATTTTTATCGATTTTTTCATTTTTTTCTAATTCAGATAATATCTTTCCATTACCTTTGATTTTAAAATGTATAAAATTACCTTTTTTGTTTTTTTTGATTAGATAGGATAAATGCATTAAACCCCAATTTTCAAGTTTTACAACATCTCCATCATTTTTTTCAACTATTTTTGAGTATTTATCTTTCAACTGATTTAGTTGTGCAGGGCTTATATCCGGTCTAGCAATAATAGTATGTTCGTATAAGTTCATATTTAATCTTTTAAAAATGAGAGGATATACTATTATAAAAATTTAATTACAATACAAAAATACAAAATTTATTAATATTTTCTATGTTTTCTGTTCTATTTCCTGGTCAAGGCTCTCAATCTGTGGGAATGGGAAAAAATCTTTATGAAAAATTTGATTATGTTAAATTACTATTTGAACAGGCTGACGATATTCTTAAAACACCAATAAGTAAAATAATTTTAGAAGGACCAAAAGAATTAATTAATCAAACTGAAAATACACAACCAGCAATATTTTTGGTTAGTTATAGTATTTACGAAGTAATAAAAAAAGAAACATCTTTTAATATGAATAATGCAAAATTTTTTGCAGGCCATTCATTGGGTGAATATTCAGCTTTAGCATGTTCTGGATCACTAAAATTTGAGCAGACAATAAAACTTTTAAAAAACAGAGGCAAATTTATGCAATCAGCAGTTCCAAAAGGTGAAGGTGGAATGCTAGCAGTTTTAGGTTCTGACATATCTACAATAAATGAAATTATTAATTTAAACAAAAATAAATTTAAATGTTTTGTGGCCAATGATAACTCTATAGGTCAAGTAGTTGTGAGCGGCAATATGAATAATCTAGATAAATTTTCTGAAGAGTTAAAAAAAAATAAAATAAAAAATATTAAATTACCTGTAAGTGCTCCATTTCATTGTGAGTTAATGAGAAGTGCAACAGAAAAAATGAGAGAAGAAATTACAAAGACAGAATTTAGAAAACCTGGAACAAAAATTATTTCAAATGTTACAGCCCAATCTACAGAAGACCCTATAGAAATTAAAAGATTATTAATAGATCAGATAGAAAGACCTGTAAGATGGAGAGAAATTGTTATAAATATGATAGATTCTGAAGTACAAAAATTTATTGAAATTGGTCCTGGAAAAGTTTTATCTGGACTAGTAAAAAGAATTAATAGTAATGTTAAATTAATTCAAATTAACAATTTTGAGGATTTAAATAGTTTAGTTTAAAATGATAAATTTAAAGGGCTTGAATATAATTTTAACTGGAGCAACCGGTGGAATAGGAAATTCAATTTTAGAAAAATTATTAGATGCAAAAGCCAATGTTGTTGCCACTGGAACAAATGAAAATAAATTAAATGAAATAAAAAATAAGCATGAATCAGTTAAAACAGAAAAGTTTGACATATCAGAACATAAAGAAATAGAAAATTTTATAAATAAAATCAGCGATCAGTTTGAAAATAAAATTGATGTATTGATTAATAATGCAGGTGTCACGAGAGATAATTTATCAATTAGAATGAAAGAAGAAGAATGGAAAAAAGTAATTGATATAAATTTAACATCAACTTTTTTATTAAGCAAAAATGTAATAAAAAAAATGTTAAAAAATAAAAAAGGTAAAATAATTAATATTACTTCAGTTGTTGGACACACAGGCAATATAGGCCAAGCAAATTATACAGCATCAAAAGCTGCCGTAGTAGCAATGTCTAAAAGTTTTGCGCTTGAATATGGAAAAAAGAATATTAATGTTAATTGTGTATCACCAGGTTTTATAGAAACAGAAATGACAAGCAAGATAAATGAAAATTATAGAGAAACATTAAAGTCTAGAATTCCACTTGATAGGTTTGGTGATCCAAAAGATGTAGCAAATACAGTTATTTTTCTATGTTCAAATCTTTCAGACTATATTACTGGGGAAACTATACATGTGAATGGTGGGATGTATTTTAGTTGACAAAATTTTTAAAATATTTATTAACGATTTAAC
Source organism: Candidatus Pelagibacter sp. (assembly GCA_045567255.1). Classification (GTDB taxonomy): domain Bacteria; phylum Pseudomonadota; class Alphaproteobacteria; order Pelagibacterales; family Pelagibacteraceae; genus Pelagibacter. Next base: position 19,019 of record JBJLDH010000015.1, read on the forward strand.
TCAAAGGAACAAAATGTCAGAAGATATCTCAAGTAAAGTAAAAAAAATTGTAGCAGACCACCTAGGTATAGATGAAGCAAAGGTTACAGAAGATTCTAGTTTTATAGATGATCTTGGTGCAGATAGCTTAGATACGGTAGAATTAGTAATGGCTTTCGAAGAAGAATTTGGTTCTGAAATCTCAGATAGTGATGCAGAAAAAATTCTTACTGTTGGTGATGCTATAAAGTTTATTGAAAATAAAGCAAACTAATTTAATTAAGCCATGTCCGAAAAACATGAAGGGATAATAGTAATACTATCTTCTCCTTCGGGTGCTGGAAAAACATCACTAGTAAAAGAAATTTCTTTAAAGAATAATTTCTCAATATCTATTTCACATACCACTAGAAAACCAAGAACCAATGAAATAAGTGGGGTTGACTACTTTTTTGTTGAGAAAGATGAATTTAAAAATTTAATTTCTAAAAATAAATTTTTAGAATATGCAAAAGTTTTTGACAACTTTTATGGCTCATCCAAAGAAGTTGTTTTTGAAAAATTGGATAAAGGAGAGAATGTAATTTTCGATATCGATTGGCAAGGAACGGAACAAATAAAAAAAAAAAAATTAAAGTATAAAATAATAACGGTATTTATACTTCCTCCATCAAGAAAAGAGTTATTTAAAAGACTTTTAAATAGAGATTTAAATGATGAAAAAAATTCAATGGAAAGAATGAAGCAGTTCGATGATGATGTGGTACATTGGAAAAATTATGACCTAGTTGTTGTTAATGATAATTTTAACAAATGTTATGATAAAATAATTAAATATATTAATTCTAAACAAAATAGTAATTTTTCAGAGAGTTATGATAAAAATGAAATAAACAAACATGTTTTAAGTTTGATTAAGTAAATTTTCATAATATGAACAAATTTTAAAATAAGTAAGACTTGTAAGGTTTTGAGGTCTAAGACTTAAATCAAGAGATAATTCTTCAGCCACTTTTTCATAATTTTTAAATAAAAATCTTAAGGGTTTTTTTATCATTTTTCTTCTTTGATTAAAAAAAATATTAGTAACGTGCTCTAAATTTTTTGGGTTTTTAATTTTAAAATAGTTATATTTAGGTTTAAAAATTAATAATGAACTATTTACTTTTGGAGGTGGATAAAAACTATTTGGATAAATATCAATGATTTTTTTTATATCCATTTTCCACGAAGATATAATTGATAATCTTCCATAGTTTTTAGAATTACATTCTCCCAAAATTCTATCTGCTACTTCTTTTTGAAACATTAAAATAAATTTTTTACAAAAATTATGAAGATTATCAATTTTTATCCATGAAGTTAATATTTGGGTTGAAATATTATAGGGCAAGTTTCCAAATATGATGATTTTTTTATTGTAATAAATATCTTGATTACAGGTAAGTATATCATCATTTATTATTTCAATTGAATCATTAAATTTTTTTTTTAAAAGTTCAGAAAGATTTTTGTCTTTTTCAATTACAATAAGTTTTTTTGGATTTTTTTTTAAAATATTTTCTGTTAGATTTCCTGATCCTGGACCTACTTCAAGAACAATATCATTTTGATTTATTTCACCTAAATCTACAATTTTACTTAAAATTTTATTATCTATTAAAAAATTTTGCCCTAAACTTTTTTTTGGTAAAATATTCATTTAATTTTATGAATAAATTTCATGGCACAAAATAAAGAAGAAGGATCTGATGCATTTTTTCCTATCATTGCATTATTGGGACCATGATCAGGAGAAATTCTTAAAAAAGGTAAGCCAAGAGTTATATTAATTGCATCAAAATTATACAAAGTTTTAATAGGTGTTAATACTTGATCATGGTACATTCCAATGACAACATTATATTTATTGATATTTTTTTTTAAAAAAAAAGTATCTGCTGAAAAAGGTCCATCAGTATTTATCTTGCTTCTATTTAAAAAATTTATTGCAGGAATAATTATTTTTTTTTCTTCACTAATTTTATCTACAGTTTCACAGTGAGGATTAAGTCCTAATACTGCAATTTTCGGATTTATATTAAGAAAATTTTTATAAAATTTTTTAATTTGCTTCACATTGCTAATAATTTTTTTTTTAGTTATGCTTTTGGCAACATGTTTTAACGGAAGGTGAGTTGTAATTGGAGAAACTGATAATTTGCTGTTATAGATTAACATAGATTGATTTTTTGTCTTAGTTTTTTTTGATATATATTCTGTGATGCCCAAATACTTTTTTTTTAAAAAATGTTTTTTTGAAATTGGTCCATTTATTAAAACCATTTTTTTATTTCTTTTAACTAAATCTAAACCTAGTTTAAAACAATTAGATATATAGTTTTTTGAATTATAGGATATTGTAGAAAAAATTTTCTTATTATTGTAATCGATATTAATTATATTTATTTTTTTAATCTTAGCTTCTTCAATATTTTTAATTTTATTTAAATTCAAATTAAATTTTAATATTTTCATTTGTTTATTAAGTAGTCGAATATTTCCAATTAAAATTATTATTTTTTTATTTTTTGAAAATTCATTGGAATTAAAATATTTAAATAGTATTTCTGAAAAAGTACTTTGAGGTTCGCCTAAAACAATTACAATTTTATTAATTTTCATAAATTTTAGTATTTTTTTTTAATTTTTTGTAATAGTTCAAAGAAAATTGATTTAATTGCCTATTTTTTTCAAATTTGATTTGTTGTTCTAATTCATTTTCTAAATTTATTTTTTCTTTTATTTCCCTTTTATCATTCAACTTTAAAAATAAATATCCGTTAGGTATTTGAATTGGTTTTGAAACTTCACCAACTTTAATAGAAGATATATTATTCTTTATTTTTTTTGATAATCTAGAGCTTTTAATCCATCCAATTTCACCACCATATTTAGATGTATTTGATTTGCTAAACTTGTTAGCAGCAATCTTGAATCCAAATTGTTTGATATAACTGGATATTTCTTCTTGCTTTAGTTTCATATCTTTATCAATATCAATTATAATTTCTGAAAGATTGTATTCAAATTTTTTTTCTTTAGAACTATAATAATCAATTATTTTTTTCTTTAGAGATTTTTCATCTATTCTGATTTTGTTATAAAATTTTTTATAAATTATTTGATTCCATAATGTTTCCATCATCAATTTTTTCTTTAAACTTTCAAAACTTATATCTTTTTCATTTAAAAATTTGATAAACTTTTCTTTGTTATCAAAGCCTAATCTTTTGTAAAAATTTTCAATAATTTTCTTTTCTAATTTATCGTTATCTTTATTAAATAATTTATCTATTTCTCTTTTTTTTATTTTTTCTCTAATAAGAGAATTTTTTGCAACTTTAAAAAACTCTTTTTCAGAAAGAGATTTTAAATTATCATTTAATAGAAGAAGATATTTTTTTTCAACTTCTACATCTATATTTGTGATTACTTCATTTTCTATTTTACTAATAATTAATATTTCTTGAGACTTTACATAGTTAAATAATATTAGAAAAAAAAAAATATATATGAATAATTTTTTTTTTAACATCTATTAATTTAACGATGCTGCCGCTGGCTTTAATTCTGCAAAAGGTATAAATCTAATAGTAAATAGAAGACTTTTATCAGGAATTAAACTTCCATCTTTATAAAATTTCTTATTAAACTCTGCTGATGCAATTAAACAATCAGTTTCATAAGCATAGATTAGATTATAATATTCTGTGAAGTCTTTTTTCAAATCTTTACTGGTTTTAAATTTAACACTGTTTTCACTATTAAATTTATAAGTTGTTGTATTTGAAATTATTTCTTTATTTTCTATTACTGTATTTTTAAAATCTTCAGACAAGTAATCAAAGGTAGTAATAAAATTATTTACATTTATTGTTGTTTTAATAGAATCATAATTAGTTCCATCAAAATCTCTATCGTATGAAAAATTATAACTAAAGTCTAAAATATTATTTGGAGCATAATATAAATTTCCTACAAAATCTGATCTTGTTTGATTTAACTTTGATTTAGTCGGCAAATTATCATCTTTTTTATCCCTGATCGAATTAGCAATATCAAAACCAATAATTCTTTTATGTTTTAGACTTCTTTTTTCATATTCAAGACCTAAAGATATAGATCTTCCACCTTCAACAATTTCATTAGTTCCTATTCTATTAAGAGAAAATAAATTATTATAATCTAATCTTATATCTTTATCTGATATATTGCTTTTTGTATTGTTTGGACTAAATTTTACTGCCATAATCGGTTTCAAATAATTTTTTGTATATCCATCATCTTTTTTTAGTGGATAACTTGTTTTAAATAATAATGAGCCAAAGACCTCATAATCCTCTTTATCACTATAACTTGATGAATTTTCGGTATAAGAATTAAAATTTTTAACCAATAAATCATAATTACTTAGTAGACCAGACTCGGAGATGAAATTGTTTGACTCAAATAAAAAGTCATTAATTAGTAAACTTTCATATTTATTTGTATCATAATTTTTCTGAAAACCAGTAGAGATAAACTTAAAATTTCCATTATAATTATCTGGCACCATTATATTTTTTGTGAAAGTAAAATTAGGTAGTATATACTGAAAACGATCGCTATCTTTTTTTGACAAATCTTCATAAACTGTAAAGTTAGTGTTTAAATTTGTATTAACATCAATCTCCTTTGAAATTTTTAACTGAGTTGTTAACAAACTTTCATTTTCTATTAAAGGCGAAGAATTAGAAAGATTGTGAACTTTTAAATAATCATCATTTGATGTATCTTGATATTTCAAATCAAAGTTAGTTTTAGAATTAAAATTGCCATCGATTTTAGCAAATATGTGTGTATTCGTATTTTTTCCATCATTATTAACACTGAAGTCAGATAAAAAATTAGATTGTTCAAATGCCTGTCTATATTCAGACTGCAAAATAAATTTGTCATCTGCATAAATTCTGGGACTAAAAGTTAAATCTTTTTCTTCATTTATTACCTTAAAATATGGAATATTTACCCAACTTCCTAAATTATTTGAACTTCCATAAACAGGAGTTAGAAAACCAGATTTTCGTTTTACCGTAGGATCTGGGTGGCTAAAATAAGGAGAATATAATAGTTTTTTATCAAAAATTTTAAGCCATGAGTTTTTATATTCAAAAACTTTATTAATTTTATCATGAGTAAATTCTTCTGATTGAATTTCCCATCCAGGACATTTTTTATTTTCTGTGTTACAAGTTGTAAATGCAGCTTTGTAAATTTTTGTTTTATTTTCATCAGATATAGCTCCTTTTCCTTTTAATATAGGATCATTTTTACTGTTCCCAAAATAAGAGTCTATAAAATCTACCTTTAATTCTTTTCCAGCTATCTCATTTTTTTTTAAATTAATTTTTGTTTTTTCAAAAACATATTCATTATTATTTTTATCTACAATACTGGCTTTGTTAGAAGATATAATTTCATTTTTTATATCAAAAACAAATTTATTTTCTAAATTAAAAACATTTTCTTTATCATCTTTTATTATTGTTTCTTTATTACTATAAATTTTTTGGGATTTTCTGTCATAAAACAGATCATAAGAATAAATGTTAAATTTATTTTCAATTTTAATATAAGTTTTTCCAAATGTTTGAACCATATCATTTGATTGGTTATAATTAGCTTTATCTGCTTCAATATAAATATTTTTTAATTTATCAAAAAATTTAACATTATTAATAATTGTTAATTGATTTTTTTCTTTATTGTAAATTGACTTGTCACCCCCCCCTCTACTTCTATATTTTTATTTGGAAAATCCACTTTCACATCCAAAGCATTTATAATATTTCCTTTATCTAAAACTTTGATATTAGATGAATCAATATTGATTTCATCACAATGAACACTTTTTTCAAACAGTGCAAATGCGAGAAAGATACAAAATAAAGTTTTAATATTCATTTATTCTAATTATTACTAATGAGCAAATTAACAAAAGTATCAGATGAGGCAACCATATAGAGAGTTCAATCGGTAAAGTTTCATTTGCTCCAAATATACTTGAAAAATAATTTATATAGTAAACCATTACAGATACAAGTACCCCAATAACTACAGTAAAAAATTTTGTTTTAATAAACTTAAATTTAACCATAATAAGAAAACCTAATACTGTCATTAATAAAAAAAATATAGGCATGCTATATAATTTATTTAGGTGAACCATAACATTTGTTGTTGAATATCCTATTTTTGAGTAATTTTCAGATAATTCATATAGTTGGTATAAATTTAAAGAGTTTAGATTGGAGAATAAATTTGCAATTATTTCTCCATCAAATGAGGAATTATATTCAATCATAGAATGCTTTTTATTTTGACCTTTGTGGCTTATAATTTTTACATTTACCAACTTCCATATTTTTTCTGAAATAAAAGCTTTCTCAGCAATAATTGTATTTGGATTTTCAAATTTAGAATTTGTTTGAGTTATGGTTACATCTTCTATTAAATTTTCTTGAAATTTTTTTTGCATGTATTATGTTATAAGTTTCCTCTATTTCTTCTTTTATCCAAAGTCCAGACTCATTAACAACTGCCAGGTATTCATTTCGATCTGAAAAATTATTTTTCAAATTAAAATAATGACTTTTTAGATTTGATGAGAAAGTGTAATAAAATATCAAAATAATAATTCCAATAAAAAGTGATAAAAGCGATACTAGTGATAAAATTTTATTATAACTAATTCCATTATTTTTAAGAATTTCAATTTCACTTCTGTCATTTAAATAAATATAAAAAAATTTTGTTGTAATTAAAAATATAAAAGGAAAAAGCTCAAATAAAATAGACGGTGTATTTAACAATGCAAGTAGAAGGGGATAATAAGCATCAACTTCGTAATCATCAAAAAATTTTAATTCTTCAAAAAAATTTAAAATAAAACCTAGACTTAAAAATACTAATGATATTACAAGAAAATGAATGAAATAAGTTGAGATTATATATTTTTGGTATTGCTTAATTATCATAATTTTTTAAATTTAGATTTTGTTCTAGAGATTAAAAATAAATAGAAAAAAAGTATCAACAATATTGGAGCAAAGATTATAGCAAAATCTAAATTATTTGATTTTGAAATAAATTTAAAACTTATTTGTGAAAGAGTCATAATCATAAAGCCTAAAAAGAAAATAATAAATTTATAATATTTTAAATACAAATTTTGTCTTGGCTTTATAATTAAGCTTGACGAAACTAAAGAAAGAATGAATATATAAAAAGGAACTACAATTCTTTTAAACATTTCTTGAGAAATTGATTTTATTTTTCTGTTTTTACACAAATTGTTATTTTGATAATTTTTAGTTATGTAGTAACTGGTCAAACAATCTAATAGTTGTAAGGAATTTGTTTCTTGTATTTTTTGCACGGTAATTGTTTTTGTATTAAACTTGGATAAATCATATTCAGTTTCTTTAAAATTTATATTATAAACATTATCTTCATTAATATTTGTAATACTTCCATTCAATAATTTTATTTTATATTGATTATTCGATTTTATTATTTTTGCTTTTTCTGCAATAATAATTTTTGATTTATTGTTAGTAATTTTCTCGTTGATAAATATTTTTTCAATACTTCCATTTTGATTATAATTTTCTATAAAAATAGTTAAACTTTTGAAGACATTAATAAATTTTTTTTCAGATATTAAAGTAGGTAAAAAATCTATATTTGAATTTTTTAAATAAGATCTACCTAAATTTTGCGTGTAAGGAACTATTAATAAATTTAAAATTAGTTGTAATATTACGAAAAAAAAAGAAAATTTAAAAAGAAAATTTATAAAACTTATTTTTTTTATTCCATTTGTCCAAAAAACTAATATTTCATTATTTTCCTCATATTTGTTAATTATGTAAAATGCGGATACAAAAAAAATAAATATCAAAATTCTACTAAATATTCTGGGTAGATTTAATACAGTGTAACTAAAGTAAACTTTCAAACTATGCCCATCTTCTGATACTATATCTAGAAAATTTACAGCTTGGATCACCCAAACTATGAGAGTTATACTAAGTGACGCAACTAAAAAAAAAGAGAATATGTCTAAGGATAATTTTCTATAGATTAATTTATTCATTGAAATTTTTATTTTAATAAATATACAACAATATCTATTAAATATTTCAAAAAAATGAATATAAAAGTAAATTTTATAAGAAAAATACCAAAGACCAAGGCTCAAAGTGAGATAGTCTTAATTAAAGATAAAAAAACTAAAAATAAAACTTTAAACTCAGTTCTTGGGCTCATTTTAGATAATGAATTATTTAAAGAACAGTTATTTATTCAAAAAGATTATAAGAATTTAAATTATATTTTTGTTAATTGTAAAAAACTATCTGTATCTTCAGATTATGAAAATATTGGTTCAAAACTTTTTGAATATTTAAAGAAAAATAAAATTGAGAACTCATATATTGATAGTAGCAAAATCGATATTAGTTATTCACAATTAGAAAGAGTTTTGCATGGTGCTAAACTTAAATCATATAGTTTCGATATTTATAAAACAAATAATAAAAAAAATAAAAATATTAATTTAAATATTGTTGGCGAACAGATGGTTAAAACAAATTTATTCAGAAAAAAATTAGATGCACTGTTAGAAGGTATTTTTTTTACTAGAGATTTAGTATCCGAGCCAGGTAATATTTTACATCCCGATGAATATGCTAAAAGAATTGTTAAACTTAGAAAATTTGGATTAAAAGTTACTGTATATGATCAAAAAAAATTAAAAAAGTTAGGCATGAATGCTTTACTCGGAGTAGGACAGGGAAGTATTAGAGGATCATATCTTGTAACTGTTGAATGGAAAGGTGCTAAAAATAATTTTAAACCCTTAGCTTTTGTTGGAAAAGGAGTGTGTTTTGACACTGGTGGATATTCACTTAAACCTGCAAAATTTATGGAAGACATGACCTATGACATGGCTGGCTCTGCAACTGTAGTCGGCTTAATGAAAACTCTTGCACTAAGAAAATCTAAAATTAATGCAGTAGGTGTTGTGGGACTTGTAGAAAATATGGTAAGTGGTAATGCTCAAAGACCTGGAGATATAGTAAAATCTTATAGTGGAAAAACAATTGAAGTTTTAAACACTGATGCAGAAGGAAGATTAGTTTTAGCAGATGCACTAACTTATACAGAAAAAAAATTTAAACCTCAGTTTATGGTTGATTTAGCAACTTTAACCGGTGCCATCATAGTTTCCTTGGGTTCAGAGTATGCAGGACTTTTTTCAAATAATGAAAAATTATCAAAACAATTACTTGATGCCGGTAAAAAAGTTGAAGAAAAATTGTGGAGAATGCCTCTTCATGAAAATTTTGATAAATTAATAAACTCTAAAAATGCAGATATGCAAAATATAAATTATGTCGGAGGAGCCGGATCCACAACTGCTGCACAATTTTTACAAAGATTTGTTCTTAATAATACCCCTTGGGCTCACCTAGATATTGCAGGAATGGCATTTTCGAAATATGGAGGCGCATTAAACGCAGGTGGTGCAACTGGTTATGGAGTAAGATTACTAAATAAATTTGTAGAAGAAAATTATGAGTAAAATTGAACAGACATTATCAATCATCAAACCCGATGCAGTAGAAAGAAACTTACAGGAAGAAATTAAAAACGAATTTAAAAAAAATGGTTTTTTAATTTCTAAAGAGAAGAAGATACATATATCCAAACCAGAAGCCGAACAATTTTATAAAGTCCATCAAACAAAGCCATTTTACAACGATTTATGTGCTTATTTATCTTCAGGCCCAATCGTAGTAATGGCTCTTGAAAAAGAAAACGCCGTTCTTGATAATAGAAAATTAATGGGAGCAACAAACCCAGAAGAAGCTGACGAAGGAACATTAAGGAAGAAATACGGTATATCAATAGATAAAAATTCAGTTCATGGGTCTGATAGCATTGAAAATGCAAGCATTGAAATTGACTTTTTTTTTAAAGACTAATTAAAATTTTTTTTATAGCTTTGGGATATAGTTTATGTTCAATTTTCAATATTTTATTTTCCAGGGTATTTTTATTATCATATTTTGAGATTTTAATTTTTTTTTGCAAAATTATTTTTCCTGCATCTAATTTTTTTGAAACAAAATGAACTGTTGAGCCAGTATATTTTTCGCCATTTTCTATAACTCTTTTATGTGTGTTTAAACCTTTGTATTTAGGAAGTAAAGAAGGATGAATGTTCAAAATTGGTTTTTTAAATTTTTTTAAAAAATTTTTTGAAAGGATTTTCATAAAACCAGCCAAACAAATTAAATCAATTTTATGATTAAATAATTTATTTAATAATTTTGTCTCAGATAATTTGTTATTTTTATTATCTATAATATATTTTTTAATTTTTGTTTTTTTTACATGAACAAGTCCTTTTGCATTAGAATTATTTGAGACAACTAATTTAATTGAAATAGGAGAATTTTTTTTTTTGTTAAATTTAATTAAGGATCTAAGGTTGCTCCCTCTTCCTGAAATAAACACTGCTGTATTTATTTTTTTACCATTTAATTTTTCCACTTAATTTTACTCTTTCTGAATTTTTTGAAATTTTTCCAATTATATAAGGCTTAAAATTTTTTGAAAATTTTTTTTTTACCAAATGCAGATTTTTTTTATTTATAATTAAACAAAAACCTACACCACAGTTAAATGTTTTTAACATTTCACTATCTTTTATTCCTTCATATTTAAGCCATTTAAAAATTTTTAGTGTTTTTATTTTGTCTAAGTATATTTCTGCGCATAAATTGTTTGGAATAATTCGTTTGATATTATCCTTTAATCCACCTCCAGTTATATTCGCACAACCATTAAGAATATTTTTGTTATTTAATTTTAAAATTTCATTAACATAGATTTTTGTTGGTTTAATAAGCTCTTTCTTTAAAAATTTATTCTTATTTATAATGATTTTTTTTCTTTTTATTAACTCTCTTACCAATGAATAACCATTTGAATGTATACCATTAGAAGGTACTGCTAAAATTAAGTCACCTTTTTTTATTTTTATATTAAGAATTTTATTTTTTTCAACTAAACCAACCGAAAAACCTGCAATATCAAACTTGCCACTTGAATAAGTTCCTGGCATTTCTGCTGTTTCTCCTCCAACAAGTTTACAATTTGCAATTTGACAACCTTTTATAATACCCTTCATAATATTTTTAAGTTTGTTTAGATTAATTTTATTAGTCGAAATATAATCTAAAAATAAATATGGTTTAGCTCCTTGGACGATTAAATCATTCACGCACATTGCAACAAGGTCGATTCCTATAGTATCAAATTTTTTTATTTCATTTGCTATTTCGATTTTAGTCCCAACACCATCGGTGCTAGTCACTATATAAGGGTTTTTTAGATTTTTTGGAATTTTTGATAAAGAACCAAATCCACCGATGTTCTTAAAATCACCATTTTTATATGTTTTTTTTGAAACAGAAGATATGTGCTTTACAAATTTATCAGCTTTGTTGATGTTAACTCCACTTTTTGTATATGTTAATTTATCAAAACCCATAGAAATTTATGCTTTTATTAAAAAATAAATATTTTCTGTATCTATACAATTTTTTTTTAATATTAGTCTTTTTTTTTAATGAGTTTTCCACAAATAATGCACTAAGTAAAAATTATAAAGTAGCTGAAATTAAAGTAGAAGAAGTGTATGACGTAGATTTTGATAAATCTAAAGTTATAGACCAAGCTTTTGAAAAAGCATTTGATATTCTAGCAATAAAACTTACAGAAACAAAAGACAGATCAAAAATTAAAAATATTTCTTTGAAAGATAAAAAAAGTTTAATTGAAAATTTTTCAATAACTGATGAGAAATTTATAAATAATAATTATATTGGTAAATTTAATGTACAGTTCAATAAAAAAAAAATATTTAAATACTTAAATAGTAGATCAATAATTCCATCTTCTCCAAATCAAATTGAGGTGTTTATATTACCCGTATTAATTGAAACAGATGAAAATGAGCTTTTATATTTAAATCAAAATATTTTTTTCAATAATTGGAATTTTGACACAAAAAATTACCATTTAATAAAATATGTTCTGCCAAATGAAGATATTGAAGATTACAACATAATAAAAAAAAATATTAATAATATTGAAAATTATGATTTTAAAGAAATAACTAAAAAATACAATTTACAGAATGAAATAATATTAATTATGTTAAAATCTAAATCACAAATAAGACTATTTTCAAAAATTTATTTTGGAAATCAAAAATTATTGTTAAACAATGTATATAATATAGAAAATATAGAAAATGAAATTAAGGTTAACAACATAATATCTGATATAAAAAATAATTTTGAAGATAAATGGAAATCAGTGAATAAGGTAAATATATCAATTAAACTTCCAATAAGATTATCTATCAGTTCTAAAAATACAATATTTTCTGAAAAACTTGAAAGTAATCTTTCCTCAATTGATCTTATTTCAAATTTTAAAATAGAAACATTTAATAATAATGAAATAATCTATAAAATAATTTTTAATAGTACTCCAAATAAATTTTTAGATATTATGTCTTTATATGGTTTTAAAATAGATATATCCAATGAGATTTGGAAAATACAATGAGAGAGTTAAATCAATTATTGTTAGATTTTGATATAAAAAAATCTTTTAATGATCATGATTATTATGTATCCGAAAGTAATTTTTTTGCATTTAATCTTATTGATAAATGGCCAAAGTGGGAAAAGAGAATTACTAATATAACCGGAGAAAAATATTCAGGTAAAACACATCTAGCAAATATTTTTAAAAAAAAAAGTTCAGCACTATTTTTAAATGAAAAAGAAATAAATAACGATCTATTCAAAAAAATAAAATTATATGAAAGTATTATAATTGATGATTTTTCAAATGAACTTGACGAAAATTTGACTTATTCAATTTTTAACTTAGTAGATCAAGATAGTAAATATCTATTAATTAATTCTCAAACTCCTTTAAGTAAAATTAATTTTAAACTACCTGATTTAGTTTCAAGATCTAAAAATCTTTTACTAGCCGAGATTAAATCTCCAGATGATGAGTTAATTTTTGCTATAATTTTAAAGAATTTTTCTGATCGTCAAATTAAGTTAGAAAAGAAGATAATAGAATTTATAATCAATAGAATAGACAGATCCTATAGTAAAATATATGAATTTATATATAAGATTGATGAACTTAGTTTAAAAAAGAAAAAACCTATAAATTTAAAAACAATTAAAGAGATTTTGTAAAATTGACAAAATATAGAACACATAACTGTAGTGAACTAAATTTAAATCACAAGGGAAAGCAGATAATTCTTTCAGGCTGGATTAATAAAAAAAGAGATCATGGAAATTTATTATTTATAGATTTAAGGGATAATTATGGATTAACACAGTGTGTTATAGATAATAAAAATTCTATTTTTAATGATGTAGAAAAATTGCCACTAGAAACTGTTATAAAGATAGAAGGAAAGGTTTTAGAGCGATCAAAAGAAACCACCAATCCAAACATATTAACGGGTGAAGTAGAAGTTTCTATTAAAACATTTGAAGTTTTAGGAACCACAAAAGAATTGCCAATGCCAGTATTTTCTGACCAAGAGTACTCTGAAGAAATTAGACTCAAATATAGATTTTTAGATTTAAGAAGAAAAAAAATTCATCAAAACATTATTCTTAGGTCAAAAATAATTTCTTTTATAAGAACAGAAATGCAAAGATTAGGTTTTTTAGAATTTCAGACACCAATCTTAACTTCCTCAAGCCCTGAAGGAGCTAGAGATTTTTTAGTACCAAGTAGATTAAATCCTGGAAAATTTTATGCCTTACCACAAGCTCCACAACAATTTAAACAATTAATTATGGTATCAGGTTTTGATAAATATTTCCAAATAGCACCTTGTTTTAGAGATGAAGATGCTAGAGCAGATAGAAGTCCAGGTGAATTTTATCAATTAGATTTAGAAATGTCATTTGTTGAGCAAGAAGATATTTTTAACATAATCGAAAAACTATTTATTAAGGTTTTTAAAAGTTTTTCAAACAAAAAAATTTTACATGAACAATTTCCAAGAATTAAATATTCAGATGCGATGTTAAAATACGGATCTGACAAACCTGATTTAAGAAATCCATTGCTTATAACTGATTTGACAAAAATTTTTAAAAGAGATGATGTAAAATTTGAGATATTTAAAAAACTTGTAAAATCTGGTTCAGTTGTTAGATCATTGACTACAAAAAATACGAAAGATAAACCAAGAAGCTTTTTTGATGGAATAGATAATTGGGCAAAAGAGCAAGACTCATCTGGTCTTGCTTATTTCACAATTGAAAAAAATGATAAAATCTCTGGAAAGGGACCAATTGGTAAGTTTTTTTCAGAAGAGTCTTTATTAGAAATAATGAATGAAACTAAAGCTGAAATCGGAGATACTATTTTTTTATCGTGTGGAAGAAAAAATGAAGTTGAAAAAATATTAAGTCTAGCTAGAGTAAAATTAGCAGAAGAATTGAATCTTATAGATGAGAGCTGTTTTGCATTTTGTTGGATAGTTGATTATCCAATTTTTGAAAAAGATGAAATATCAAAAAAAATAAAATTTAGTCACAATCCTTTTTCAATGCCACAAGGAGATATTAAAAATTTAGATCTTTCTAATCCTTTAGAGCTCAAAGCATATCAATATGATATTGTCTGCAATGGAATCGAACTATCTTCTGGAGCAATAAGAAATCATATTCCAGAATTAATGTATAAGTTGTTTGAAATAGCGGGTTACTCGAAAAATGAAGTACATGAAAAATTTAGTGGAATGATTAATGCCTTAAGTTATGGAGCACCACCTCATGGCGGAATAGCACCAGGAATTGATAGAATAGTGATGCTTTTAGCTAATGAGAAAAATATAAGAGAAGTTACAATGTTTCCAATGAACCAAAATGCACAAGATTTAATGATGAAAGCACCTTCAAAAGTAAGTGAAGAGCAATTAAAAGAATTAAATCTGTCAGTTAAGAAAGAAAACTAGTTATTTTTTACCTTTGAGATTTATTCTAATATCTGAAAGATCAACAAGTTTTCTTTTGTAATCACTCCGAACAAAGCCTTTACTTGTAATATCTTTTACCAATTTTAAAAATTGATTTTGATTTTCGATATTCTCTTCGGTAATATTTTCTTCAGATTTTTCAATACCTCCTATTGAAGGTGTGTGTGCCAAATCTTCTCTATTAAGATAGGAAATAGCCAGCTCTCGAAATATATAGTCTAGTATAGATGTAGCACTTAAAATTCTGTCGTTTCCATAAACCTTTCCAGAAGGCTCAAATTTAGTATCAACATAAGCATTAACAAATTCATCAAGAGGAACCCCATATTGCAAACCCAAAGATATGGCTATCGCAAAATTATTCATTAAAGCTTTTACAAGCTCTCCTTCTTTACTTGTATCTATAAAAATTTCTCCTATTTTTCCATCTTCATATTCACCTGTATGTAAATATACTTTATGATTTCCTATCGAAGCTTTTTGAATATATCCCTTCCTTCGATCCGGCATACCAAATCGTTTTCCCAAGTTTTCCTTAACTTTACTTGAAAGATTCTCATTCAATTTTAAAGAATGATTTTTGGAATTATTTGAAACAACATTTTCTTCAACATTTTCAATTAATTCAACTTTTTTATTATCAGTTTTATCTAAATTTTTTGTTTTTCTACTATCTAACTTCATGTCTAAAATTTCAAATTTACCATCTTCTTGTTTTTCTAAGTTTTTAAGACTATTTTCACTTATATCATCTAAAAAGTGGCTAACCTTAATGTTGCATGTATAGTAAGTTTCAACTAAATATTTTGCCATTATTTTCCTTATTTTAAAAAATTTGAATCTTTAATAATTTATGTATATACAAAATTAATTTTTAGTCTAATTTATTTTTTACAATTTGAAATTGAAATAATAATTTATTTTTATGTTGACATTCCTTAAAGAAATTTTCACGTGGTGGAATCGTCAAACTTTTGGAACTAGAATTCAAATACTTTTTTATGGAAAATATATTGGTAAAGACGAAAACGGAAACAAATATTATCAAAGTAGATTAGGAAAAAGATGGGTAATTTATAATGATGAAATTGAAGCATCAAACATACCCAATGAGTGGTATTCTTGGATGCATAGAATTAATAATAGAATAGAAAACTTACACGAATTCAAAAAATATAAGTGGCAAAAAAAACATTTATCAAATCAAACTGGCACTGAAAGTTCATATCACCCAAAAAAAAATAAAGATGCGCTTAAAAAAAAATATAATTCTTGGAAAAACTAACTTACTTGTTCTTTCATGTATTGTTAGTCAATTTTTAATTTTTAATATCTATTCAGAAAACATTCAAGTTAATGAGAAATTTGCAGAACTTAATATTTTGGATAAAGTCAGCTCAAAAACTTCCAGTATTAATGTTAAAATAGGGGAAGAATTTACTTTTCAAAATTTATTAATTAATGTTTTAAAATGCAAAAACTCAAAATTTGATGATGATCCTGAAGTAACAGCCTATATGCAGGTAATAGATTTGAAGTCAACAAATAATGATAAAGTATATATTTTTAATGATTGGACGTTTGCTTCTAGTCCTTCGATCAGGCCATTTGATCATCCAGTTTATGATATATGGCTTAAAAAATGTTATAGTTAGATAATTTTTTCATTGTCTAGCCAACTGACATTAAAATCAGATGTAATAAATTTTTTGTGATCAAGAAGTTTTTTATGTAAATCAATTGTAGTTTTAATTCCCTCAATTACAAATTCATCTAAAGATCTTTGCATTCTTTGGATTGCTTCTTGTCTATTTCTTCCATGACATATTAATTTACAAACCATACTATCATAATAAGGAGTTACCTTATAACCTTGATAAATTGATCCATCCACTCTAGTTCTAAATCCAGATGGTTGATGACACATGCCTATAGTACCAGGAGAAGGTTGAAAATTTTTACTTGCATCCTCAGCGTTTATTCTACATTCTATAGCATGACCCCTTGGTTTAATATCTTCTTGGTTTAAAGCAGTTTCCCCTTTGTATGCTATCCAAATTTGTTCCTTAATAATATCTATTCCAGTAACCATTTCTGTAACTGGATGTTCAACTTGAACCCTTGTATTCATTTCTAAAAAGTAAAATTTATTATTCTCATATATAAATTCTACTGTTCCAGCCCCTTCATAACCAATTTGACTTACCATTTTTACTGTTTTTTCAAATAATTCATTTCTCAATTTATCTGTTAAAATAGGGCTTGGAGTTTCTTCAATTAATTTTTGATGTCTTCTTTGAACAGAACAATCTCTTTCATATAAGTGAACAGTTCTATTTTTTCCCGATAAAATTTGGACTTCTATATGTCTTGGATTTTGAAAAAATTTTTCAATATAAACTTCATCATTACCAAAAAATTTTTTTGCTTCTAATTTTGCTGTTAAAAATAAATTTTCAAATTCTTCTTCTTTATTTACTATTTTCATTCCTTTTCCACCACCACCACCGGCAGCTTTTATAAGGACTGGAAATCCAATATTTTTACAAATTTTCTTAGCTTCATTTATATCTAAAACACCACCTTCAGAACCTTCAATAACTGGCAAACCATATTGTTTCGCAATTTTTTTAGCTTGTATTTTATCACCCATCATTTTAATTAATTTAGACGATGGTCCAATAAACTTAATTTTATAATCTTCCAATATTTTTGCGAATTCAGCATTTTCAGATAAAAAGCCATATCCAGGATGAACAGCATCAGCATTAGTTAATTCAATCGCAGACATTATTGATGGAATATTTAAATAACTATTAACTGGCTGATGTGTTCCAACACAAACACTCTCATCCGCCAATCTCACATGCATGCTGTTTTTATCAACATCAGAATGAATGGCTACAGTAGATATACCCCATTCTTTACAAGCCCTTATTATTCTGACTGCAATTTCTCCTCGGTTAGCAATTAGAATTTTTTTGAACATCACTCAAGGATTATAAGTTTTTGACCAAACTCTACTGGCTGACCATCTTCAACAGAGATTTCTTTAACAATTCCTTCTGAAGTTGAAGGAACATGATTCATAGTCTTCATCGCTTCGACAATCATTATTGTATCTCCTTTTTTTATTTTCTTTCCTATTTCTATGAATTGTTTTCCACCAGGCTCAGGTGCCAGATAAGCAGTACCAACAATTGGACTTTTAATTATTGTTCCAGATATTTCTATTTCTTCTTCTGAAGATTCATCTTTTCTATCTATTTCAATTCCTTTTAATGATTTTTTTAAATCTTCTAAAGACTGGATAAGTCTTAAAATTATTTTTTTATCAATTTCCATTTTGCAATAACTTTTGCATTGAATTTATGGCTAAAATATAACCATCTATACCAAGTCCAAAAATACCGCCTGTTGCTACATCACTTATTAATGACTTGTGCCTAAAATCCTCTCTTTTGTATATATTTGATATATGAAGTTCTATAATAGGTTTTTTAAAAATACTTAATGAATCTCTAATAGCTATTGATGTGTGGGTGTATCCTCCGGCATTAATAATTATAGCATCATGAGTATTTCTCGCATCTTGTATGATGTTTACAATTTCACCTTCTACATTAGATTGTTTAATTTCTAAGTCTATTTCTAATTCTCTAGCTTTATTTAAACACATTTCTTCTAAAAATTTATAATCTTTTTTTCCATATTGTGATTGTTCTCTTTCACCTAATAGATTAAGATTTGGACCATTGATAATTAGTATTTTGCTCACAAAAACCTTATATTCTATGAGAAAAAAAAATAAAATAAAAATTATAGTTAACGGTAAGCAAATCAGTGTAAATTTAAAATATTCATTAAAAAATCTAATCGATAAGTTGAAATTACCAATTAAAAAGATAGCTATTGAGCTAAATAGACGAATTGTTGATAAGAAAAGAATAAGTAAAATTATTTTAAAATCTGGTGATAAGATTGAAATTGTTAATTTTATTGGTGGAGGTTAATGAGAAAGAAAGATCAATTTATAGTTAGTAAAAAAAAATTTTCTTCCAGGTTAATTGTTGGAACTGGAAAGTATAAAAATATGTCAGAGTGCTCAAAAGCAATAAAAATATCTGGTGCAGACATAGTCACAGTGGCAGTTAGAAGGGTAAATATTTTAGATAAATCAAAGCCACTATTGATGGATTATATTGATCCAAAAAAAATTACCTATTTACCCAATACAGCAGGTTGTTTTACATCTGATGAAGCTTTAAGAACTTTAAGACTTGCGAGAGAAATAGGAGGATGGAAACTAGTAAAATTAGAAGTTTTAGGAGATAAAAAAAATTTATTTCCAGATACAATTGAAACTTTAAAATCTACTGAGATTTTAACTAAAGAGGGATTTAAAGTTATGGTTTATTGTAACGATGATCCTTTAATGGCAAAGAGATTAGAAAACTCAGGAGCTTGTGCAATAATGCCTTTAGCTGCCCCAATTGGATCTGGTTTAGGAATTCAAAATAAAACAAATTTATCAATAATAAGATCTCAAACAAAATTACCATTAATTATAGACGCTGGGATAGGCCAGGCATCAGATGCAGTAGAAGCTATGGAATTAGGTTGTGATGGTGTTCTAATAAATACAGCAATTGCAAAAGCAAAAAAACCTTTTGAAATGGCTGAAGCAATGAAATTCGCAGTTATTGCAGGAAGAAAATCTTTTCTTTCAGGTAGAATTCAACCAAGTTTACTTGGATCTGCCTCAACAAGCAACAAAGGGTTAATTTAGTTTTTTTTAATATATTTTTTTTTATATTTTTTTTTTTTATATATTTTTTTTTGTATAATTTTATTTGTAATTTTTTTTTTATTTTCAGATTCTATTTTTTGTAAATTTTCTAATTTTTCTATTTTTTCAATTACTTTTTTAGATTTTGATTGGTACTCAATTAAATATTCAGATAAATTTAATTTATCATTAGAACTAATATCTATTTTTACTTTATTTTTTTTTTCAAAATAACTTACATGCTCTTTAAAATGTTTATCTATAAAGTCAGAAATTTTATTATTAATTTGAAGATTTATAATTTTCGCATTATTTTCTATTGTTTTCATTTCAATCATTTTTAACAATTTTAATGCAAATGACTCATTAGTTAATTTAATTGACCATTTTACATTGCTTTCTCTTAATCTTTGTCTAGACATTTCGAGTAGACCAAAATTACTTATTCTTCCAATTTGAATTCTTGCCCTATCATTTCTACATTTTTCTTTTATTTTTCTCTCTACTTGTTTTCTGTTTCCAAAATTTAACATATCTATGAAATCGATAATAATTAGACCTGAAAGGTCTCTAATTTTAATTTGTCTGGCTATCTCTTCTGCTGCTTCTAAATTAGTATCTAAGGCTGTACTTTCCACATTTTTTTGCTTTATTGATTTTCCCGAATTAACATCTATTGAAATTAACGCTTCAGTCGGATTTATAACTAAGTAGCCCCCAGAGTTTAGTTTCACTTCTGACTCAAAAATTTCAAAAAGTTTTTTTTCAATATTTTCTTTAAAAAATAATGGTATTTTATCTCTATATTTCTTTATTTTTTTTAATTCTTTAGGCATCATTAATTTCATATAATTTTTTGTTTTTTGATAACCTTCATTGCCTTCAACAATTATACTTTGAGTTTCATCGTCATACATATCTCTTATACTTCTTTTAATAATATCACTTTCTTGATGAATTAACGAAGGAGCAATTGAATTCATTGCATTTTCTTTTATGGAATTCCAGGTTAAAATTAAATTTTTTAAATCACTATTAATTTCATTTTTAGTTTTATTTAATCCTGCTGTTCTTACAATTATTCCCATTTCTTTTGGAATTGTTATTTCATTAAGAATGGTTCTAATTTTTTTTCTTTCACCTGGATTAAAAATTTTTCTTGATATACCTCCACCCTTTGCAGTGTTAGGCATCAATACAATATATTTACCAGCTATTGAAATAAATGTGCTTAAAGCAGCTCCCTTAAAACCTCTTTCGTCCTTAAGTACTTGTATCAATATGACTTGATTAGGCTTTATTACCTCTTGAATTTTATATTTTTTAATAGGAAATTTTTGTATTTTTTCATCTTCGACTATTTCTCTTTTTTCAACTGGATCATTAATTTTAATACTATTTTCTCCTTCAAGTATTTTATTTTCAATTTTCTCACCTTCTTTTGAAAGTTCTTCTCTTGCTTTTTCTTCTTCCTGTTTTATTTTTTCTAAATCACTTTGTGGAATTTGATAATAGTCTGACTGGATATCATTAAATGACAAAAACCCATGTCTCTCTCTTCCAAAATCAACAAACGCAGCCTGCAGGGATGGTTCTATACGGCTAACTTTTCCTAAATAAATATTATTCTTAATTAGTTTATTTTTAATACTTTCATATTCATAATCTTCAATATGGCCTGAGTTTTTAAGCACAACTCTAACTTCATTTGGATGCGATGCATCAATGTATAAATTTTTTGACATAATTTTTGATATATTTTCATAGTTTTTTTAAATTCGGTGCCACAACAATAACAAATTCGTTTACTAAATTAAACTAAAATGATCTCATTAATAAAAAAAACATTAATTTTTTTTTCATTATTATCAATAGGATCTTTATTATTGATAGTTTCAATTTTATGGGTTTATTCAAATAAACTCCCAGATTATAAGTATTTAAAAAATTATAAACCTCCAGTTTCCAGTAAACTCTATTCAGGAAAAGGTATTCTAGTGAGCGATTTTTCCTCTGAAAAAAGAATTTTTGTTCCCTTTGATTCTATCCCAACTACTGTAATAAATGCCTTTCTTTCTGCGGAAGATAAAAATTTTTTTAGCCATCCAGGAGTAGATGCAAAAGGAGTAGTAAGAGCATTTAAAAACAATTTTTTTAATTTATTAAATTCTAAGAGACTAGAAGGAGCATCCACAATTACTCAACAGGTAGCAAAAAATTTTTTACTAAATAATGAAATAAGTTTAGATAGAAAAGTAAAAGAAGCCATTTTAGCCTTTAGGATAGAAAGAGCATTGTCAAAACAAAGAATATTAGAGTTATATTTAAATCAAATTTATTTAGGAGAAGGAAGTTATGGAATAGCTTCTGCAAGTCTTAGATATTTTGATAAATCAATAAATGAATTAAATTATGCAGAAGCAGCACTCCTCGCAGCTTTACCTAAAGCTCCAAGCAAATATAATCCTTTCAAAAATAAAAAACTGGCTAAATTTAGAAGAAACCTTGTTATTAATAATCTTTTAGAAAATTCATATATTGATAAAAATAATTATCATAAATTGATTAAATCTGAAATAAAGTTAAGAAAAAGAAAAAGAATATATTTCGAAGATTCCAGATACTTTGTTGAAGAAGTAAGAAAAAATGTAATCGACAATTACGGTTTTGATAAAGTTTATAAGCAAGGTTTTAATATTAAAACCCCCATAGATCTAAAATTACAAAATATAGCAACAAAAGCACTTAGAACTGGCTTAGAAAAATATGACAAAAGGAGAGGATGGAGAGGTCCACTTTTAAATAAAAAAATAAACAATCAATGGAGCGAAGGATTAGAAAAATATTATATAGAAAGATCTTTAGGATGGGAAATAGCAATCGTCAAAAAAATTGATAAATTCAAAACTGTAATTGAAACAAAAGAAAACAAAATTGGAATAATTGACCATCAAGATATTAGCTGGACAAGAAAAGATCTGAATCAATTATTTAATGTCGGCGATATAATATATGTTAAAAAAAAAAATCAAGGCAATTATAGTTTGAAACAAATCCCAATGGCAAATGGTGGAATTATAGCCATGGATCCTTTTAGTGGAAGAATTCTTGCTATGTCTGGAGGTTTTAGTTTTAAAAAAAGTGAATTTAATAGAACCACTCAAGCTTTGAGACAACCTGGTTCAGCGTTTAAACCATTTATATACGCCTTAGCTTTAGAAAATAATTTTACTCCTTCTACTTTAATTTTAGATGCGCCATTAGTACTTAATCAAGGGATTGACTTAAAAATGTGGAAACCAGAAAATTATGGAAAAAAATTTTATGGACCTTCAACTTTAAGAACAGGTGTTGAAAAATCTAGAAATTTAATGACAGTTAGAGTTGCACAGGAAATTGGGATTAATAAAATAATTGCATTTTCTAAAAAACTTAAAATATATGAAAATCCAAAAGAATTAATGTCAATATCACTTGGTTCTGAAGAAACAACATTGCTTAAAATAACCTCAGCATATTGCTCTTTTGTTAATGGAGGCAAGTTAGTTGATCCTATTTTAATTGATAGAATACAGGATAGTGAAGGATATACAATATTTAAGAATGAAAAAAGAACTTGCGATGAATGTGATCAGATATCATTCAATAGTACAAAAATACCAAAAATAAAAAATAATTTTAAAAAAATTTTTTCTCCACAAACGGCTTATCAAATGACATCAATATTAGAGGGAGTTATAAAAAGAGGAACAGGTAAAGGTTTAAGGGATTTGAACTTACAAATAGCTGGAAAAACTGGAACAACAAATAAAAATACTGACGCTTGGTTTATAGGATTCACCTCTAACTTAGTTATTGGAGTTTATATTGGACATGATAACCCAAAAAGCTTAGGAAAAATTGAAACTGGATCTAGAGCTGCAATGCCAATATTCAAAGAATTTGTTAAAAATGCTGTTAATAATTATGAAGCCAGACCTTTTAAGGTTTCAAAAGGAATTAAAATGATGGTTGTAGACTCTACAACTGGAAAAAAAGCAGATTTTGGATCAAAAAAGACAATAATTGAATCTTTTAAAGAAGAAAAAATTGAAAATTTATCAAATATTGATATTGATGAACTTAATTATAAAATTTCAAAAAACAATATCTTAAAGTTTTATTAATGGAAACAGAAATAGAAAACTACAAATCAAATATAAGTATTGTAAATCAAAGAATTAAGGAGTTTCTTTGAAAAACAAAATATTCAAAAAAAGTTAAAAAATTTAGACTTTGTTATCCAAGAACCAAACTTCTGGAGCAATAGAGAAGATGCAGAAAAAATATTAAAAGAGAAAAAAAATTATAGTATTTTACTTAATTCATTTAATTCTTTTGAAAAAGAAAATAATGATTTGTATGAAATGTTTATTCTAGCCAAAGAAGAAAATAATAAACAAATTATAGAAGAAACATTAAATAAGTTTAAAATTTTAAAAGATGAAGTGAAAAAATTAGAAATCAAATGTTTTTTATCAAATGAAAATGATACATTAGATAGTTACTTAGAATTTCATGCAGGAGCTGGAGGTACTGAAAGTCAAGATTGGGCTGAAATGTTAAGAAGAATGTATATGAAATGGGCCTCAAGCAAAGGACATAACGTTGAATTAATAAGCGAACATAGAGGAGAAGAAGCTGGTATCAAATCTTCAATTATAAAAATTTCAGGTGATTTTATATATGGTTTTTTGAAATCCGAGTCAGGGATTCATCGTTTGGTAAGAATTTCTCCATTTGATTCAGGCGCAAGAAGACACACTAGTTTTGCAAGTGTATGGATCTACCCAGTAGTTGATGAAAATATAGATATTGAAATAATTGAGAAGGATTTACGAATTGACACATACAGATCTAGTGGAGCAGGTGGCCAACATGTTAACACAACTGATAGCGCCGTTAGAATAACGCATAATCCAACAAAAATTGTGGTACAGTGCCAAAATGAAAGATCTCAACACAAAAATAAAGAGACTTGCATGAATATGCTTAGAGCAAGACTTTATGAGTTTGAATTACAAAAAAAAGATAAAGAAAATTCTAAAATAGAAAATATAAAGTCAGATATAGGGTGGGGTCATCAGATTAGATCTTATGTTTTGCATCCTTATAGGATGGTCAAAGACAATAGAACAAATTATGAAAATTCTAATCCAGATAAAGTTTTAGATGGAGATATAGACAATTTTTTAGAGAGCTCACTTCACAGAACTAATGCGTAAATATATTTCATATTCAATAATAGCAATTTTAGGAACAGTATTTGTTTTACTTATTTATTTAAGCATATACGGAATCAAAACTGAAAAATTTAATGATTTAATTATTGATAAAGTCAAAAAATTTGATCCAAGACTGTCATTAAATATTAGCGAAGTTTATTTAAAACTAAATACAAAAGAAAAGTCTATAAATATTCACACAGAAAATACAAAAATTTATATTGAAAACGAATTTATCAATCTTATTTCAATAGATTTAAATCTAGATGTATTCAAATTCTTAAGAAAAGAAAAT
Source organism: Candidatus Pelagibacter sp. (assembly GCA_045567255.1). GTDB lineage: Bacteria > Pseudomonadota > Alphaproteobacteria > Pelagibacterales > Pelagibacteraceae > Pelagibacter. Next base: position 44,539 of record JBJLDH010000015.1, read on the forward strand.
TCTATAAAAAATATAAAAATTTTAACAAAGAAGAGCAAGATTAAAAAAATAACAGATTTTTTAAATGAGTTTAAATTTAGTATTCCTAGGGCAATAATCTTTAATCAAATAAAAGATGGATATATAGAAGCTACAGTAAATATTGATTTTGATGAAGAAAAAGGAAAAGAATTTGTAATAGAAGCAAATGGTAGAATAAGTGATGGTAATTTAAACATACTAAATAAAATAAAAGTAAAAAAAATTAATTTTGAATTTAATATAAAAAATAATAAATTTATTATTAACAATGCTTTTTTCAATAACAAAAGAATTGATTTTAAATCAAAAAAAATATTCATAGAAAAAATAGACAAAAATTATGAAGTTAAAGGTGATCTTGACAGCAATCAAGGACTGATAGATCTAATTCATTTTTCAAAAATATTTAATTTTAAATTAAATTTCATAGATGATAAAAAAATATTAGCTAAAACAAAAAATAAATTTAATTTTAAAATAAATTCAAATAAAAAAATAAAAGATTTAAATATTAATTCTGAGATTTTTTTCGAAGAAATCTTTATAAATAGTGAAATACAAGATTTAGTTTTTCTAAGAAATGGAGCTATTAATACAAACTATGAAAATAATAATTTAAATATTGATATTGAAAGTGGTTATTCTTTTTTAAAAGAAGATTATCAGAATAATGAAAAAGACAAAATAAAGATTAATATAAATAAGGAAGGAAAAGAAAACTTTAGAGTTAAAGTCTTTGTAAAAAATAATAACAATTCTATTAATTCAAAAGAACTATCAAATTATATATATATAGATAAATTAGTTAATGAGCAAAATTTAACTTTTGATTCCAATAGTAAAATTGATTTTGAAATTGATAATTATGATAAAGTTAAAAATTTAAAAATAAATTCAAATTTAATTTTAAAAAAAATTTTAATTAATTACAAATATCCAAAACTAAATAAAATTTTTCCAAATTACAAAAATGTTATTAAATTAAAAAATAATTTAATTGATATTGATTTTTCCAAAAATAAAAAAAAAATTGATATAAAAGGTAATTATTCTTTTAACAATAAATTTGATAAATATGATTTAGAAATATTTAATAATAAAAACTATTTAAACTTCAGCTCAATTATTGAAATAAACAATAGTCCAATAATATTAAAAGAAATTAATTATATAAAAAAAAAAGATATTTTTTCAAAATTAGAATTTAATGGTAAAATTTTAGGAGATAAAAAAATAAAATTAAAAAATATAAAATTTTCAGAAAACCAAAATAAAATAACGTTATCAAAGCTATATCTATCAGATAATTATAAAATTATTGATTTGGATAAAGCACTATTGAAATATTTTAATGATAAGGGAAAATTAAATCAATTAAAAATTTCAAAAAATAAAAATAACTTTGAACTTAGTAGTGAAAAATTTTACGGAGAATCTATAATAGCAAATTTACTCAAAGGTGATTCAAAAAATAATTTATTAGATAGATTTAAAAATTTTAATTCTGAAATTGTTTTAAATTTTAATCAATTTTTTATTAATGATAAAGATTATTTAAAAAAAATTAACGGAAAATTAATTATAGAAAATAATAAAGTAAAAGATGGAAATTTATCAGCAAAAATAAATGATAAAAATGAATTTTCTTTAAACATTAAATCAAATAATAATAATGAAAAAATAACAAATTTGTTTATTGATAAACCTGCTCCTTTTATAAAAAATTACAACTTTATTAAAGGATTCAATAATGGCAAACTTTCATATAGTTCTATCGAAAACAAAAATATTACAAAATCAAACTTAAAAATTTATGATTTCAAAGTTAAAGAAGTACCAGTTCTTGCAAAAATATTAACTTTGGCGTCTTTACAGGGAATTGCTGATTTACTTACTGGAGAGGGTATAAGATTTGATGAATTTGAAATGGATTATAAATCATCAATAAATTCAACTAAAATTCAGGAGATATATGCAATAGGCCCAGCTATTTCAATTTTGATGGACGGATATATAGAAAAAGACAAAATAACAAGTTTAAGAGGAACTTTGGTCCCAGCAACAACAATAAATAAAAATATAGCCAAAATACCAATACTCGGAGAAATATTGGTTGGTAAAAAGTCTGGAGAAGGTGTTTTTGGTGTAAGTTTTAAAATTAAAGGTACACCTAATAATCTTAAAACTACTGTTAACCCAGTCAAAACACTTACACCAAGATTTATTACAAGAACTTTAGAAAAATTAAAATAAAACTAAATTATTATTTTATAATGTTTCTTTTTACCTATTGATAATTTTAAAAATCCTTTATTCTTAAATAATTTTTCATTTATTAGAAATTTTTCATCAATTACCAATTGATTATTAATTTTAATACCGTTTGATTTAACCAATCTTCTAATTTCACTTTTAGAAATATTATTAGCAACAGAAGCAACAAGTTCTACTATGCTCTTATTAAATACACTATTTTCAATTTTAATATTAGGCAAACTTTCACCAGATAAATCATTTTTAAAAGTAGATTTAGCCATTCTTTCAGAATCTCTCGCAGCTTTTTCGCCGTGCAACATTTCAGTAGCTTTATTTGCGAGTATAATTTTTAAATCATTAATATTATTTTCTTTAATTTTTTCAATTTCATTTAAAGAAATTGTTGTAAACATTTTTAAAAATTTAAATACATCTCTATCATCAGTATTTCTCCAAAATTGCCAGTAATCATAAGAGGATAACATTTTTTTATCTAACCAAATAGCCCCCTTTTCTGTTTTTCCCATTTTAGTACCAGATGCTAAAGTTAATAAAGGTGTTGTTAAACCATAAGCTTGATTTCCAGACTGTCTTTTAATTAATTCAACACCATTAACTATATTTCCCCATTGATCAGAGCCACCAATCTGCATATCACATTTTTTATTTTTGTTAAGTTCTAGAAAATCATATGCTTGTAAAATCATATAATTAAATTCCATATAGCTTAAAGATTGCTCTCTTTCTAAACGTAATTTAACACTATCAAAGCTTAACATTTTATTAATTGTAAAATGTCTTCCAATATCTCTTAAAAATTTAATATAATTTAATTTTCCTAACCATGTATAATTGTTTACAAAGATTGGTTTTAATTTTGGATTTTTTGTTTTTAATAATATTTTAAAAACATTTTGAATATTTTTTATATTATTTTCAATTTGTTTTTCAGACAATATTTTTCTAGTTTCTTCTTTACCCGATGGGTCTCCTATTCTGGTAGTGCCTCCACCAAGTAATACAATTGGTCTATGCCCATGATTTTGCAGTAACCTCAAACACATAATTTGCATTAAGCTACCAACATGCAAACTAGGAGCTGTACTATCAAAACCGATGTAAGCATTAATACTTTTTTTATCTAATAATTCTGATAATTCAGTTTCATTAGTGCATTGGTAAAAATACCCTCTATCTTTAAATTCTTTTAAAAATTTATTCATAGGTCTATAGTTCTACAATATACAATATTTGATAAAAAAAAATAAGAATGAGCAAAATTTATAAAGCACTAGGATTGATGAGTGGTACTTCTATGGATGGAGTAGATGCTTCAATAGTATCCGCCGATGATGGAAAAAGATATTTTTATGGTGGATGCGATAAATATTTTAAATATGATGATGACCTTTATCAAAAACTAACCAAAATTCGTGATAAAATTCATACCTCAAAAGATTTAAAAAGTTATTCAAAAGAACTTAAATCTCTTGAAAAAGAACTCACTTTGTTTCATGCAAAAGTGTCTTTAGAAATGATAAAATCTGCACCCGAAATGTATAAACCTAATCTTATCGGTTTTCATGGGCAAACAATATATCATAATCCAGATGAAAAAATTACAGTTCAATTAGGTGATGGAAAGCTTTTATCTCAACTTACAAAAAAAACCGTAGTATATGACTTTAGAAAAAATGATATAAAAAATGGCGGTCAAGGAGCACCATTGACTCCAATTTTTCATAACTACATGACAAGAAAAATTTATGAACATAAAGAATGGCCTATACTAGTTCTTAACATTGGAGGAATATCAAATGTTACAAGTATTCCGCACCTAGAGGAATATGGTGAAAAAGATTATGATAGCAGGTCTGACAGTAGACAGAAATTATTTGCTGAAGATATTGGTCCTGGAAATTGCTTAATAGATGAATGGGTTAGAAAAAATTCAAATTATAGATTTGATAAAAATGGTCTTATTGCAAAATCAGGAAAAGTAAATCAATTAATTTTGGATCAAGTATTAGATAATTTTCGATCTGATGAAACTAATGATCCTTTATTAAAAAGATCAATGGATATAAAGGATTATGATATTTCTTTTGTAAGAGGTCTTTCTTTAGAAGATGGTGCTGCCACATTAACACATTTTACTGCTAATTTAATTTGCAATGGTTTAATAAATTTTATGTTAAAGAATTATAAAGATGACACAATAAAAAAATCTCTTATAAAAAAAACAACCTGTCTAGTATGTGGAGGGGGCAGAAAAAATAAATATTTAATGAAAATATTAAAAGAAAATTTAAAATTTGAACAATTTATATCTATAGATGAAGTGGGACCAGATGGTGATTTTATTGAATCATCTGCTTTTGCATATCTTGCAATAAGATCTGTTAATGGTTTACCTCTAACATTTCCAAATACAACTGGATGCAAAGAATCATCAACAGGTGGTGTAATTGTTAAAAATTTTTAATAAAGCGCTGTTTCTTTTTTAATATATTTGTTTAATGATTTTATCAACTTTTCATCTGCTTGTGAAAAAAAATGATTAGCTTCTGAAATAATATCAAATTCTACCTTAATTCCTTTTTGTGAGCTTAACCTTTTATTTAATTCATTTATACTTTCGTAAGGCACTAATTCATCTTTCTTTCCACTTATTATAATTCCAGATGTTGGGCAAGGTGTAAGAAATGAGAAATCATAAACATTTGGTTGAGGAGATATTGCAACAAATCTATTTATTTCTGGTCTTCGCATTAATAATTGCATTGCAATTAATGACCCAAAAGAAAATCCAGATATCCAACATTGTGAGTTATCAAAATTTTCTTTTTCCAACCAATCAAGAGCAGCCGCTGCATCAGCTAATTCACCTTGACCATTATCAAATTCACCATCACTTTTTCCTACTCCTCTAAAATTAACTCTACAAACTGAAAAATCATTTTCCATAAAAGTTTGAAAAGTATCAACAACAACTTTATTATTCATTGTTCCCCCATATTGAGGATGTGGGTGTAATACCAAACATATAGGAGAAGTATTTTTTTTACTTTTATAATATTTTGCTTCCATTCTTCCTGCAGGACCAGGAATAAATATTTCTATAATTTTATTGTCCTTTGATGACATTTTTATTGTCCTTTAGTGACATTGATAATTAATCTCAAAAAAAAATTATAATTTTCTACCAAAAATCGGCGACAAAATGCAAGTTTTTTAAAAACTGTTTAAACTTGACTAAAATAGTCGGGTATATATAAAGCCCATGAATTGCGGAAAATATGAAATTATCAAGTAAAGGCAGATATGCTGTTATGGCACTTACGGATCTTGCAAAATTTAATCCTAAAGATCCAGTTACGCTTAGAGATATATCATTAAGACAAGGAATATCGTTACTATATTTAGAACAATTATTTTTGAAGTTAAAAAAACATAAAATTGTAAAAAGTATTAGAGGAAATAAAGGTGGCTATGTTTTAAATAAAAATGCATCTGAAGTTAAAATATCTGACATTTTATTAGCTGTAGATGAAAAAATAAAAACAATTGGCTGTGAAAAAAATTCAAAACAAGGTTGTAATGGAAGATCATCAAAATGTATTACACATGATTTGTGGGATGAACTTGGTGATTATATAAATGATTTTTTCAAAAAGAAAAATCTAGGAGATTTAATAAATCAAACAAAATTTAATTAGATGAGAGAAAAAGAATTAGAAAAGTTAAAAGATTATAAATATGGTTTTTCAACAGATATAGAAACCATTAAGGCTCCTAAAGGATTAAACAAAGATGTTATTAAATTTATATCAAATATAAAAAAAGAACCTGAGTGGATGCTCAATTTTAGATTAAAAGCATTCGAAAGATTCAAGCAATTGAAAGAACCTAATTGGCAAAAACCTAAGTATCCAAAAATTAATTACCAAGATTTATATTATTACTCAGCACCAAAAAGTATGGATGATAAACCAAAAAATTTAGATGAATTAGATCCAAAACTTTTAGAAACTTATAAAAAACTTGGCATACCACTTCAAGAACAAAAAAGATTGAATGGAATTGCAGTTGATGCCGTATTTGACTCAGTTTCTGTCGCTACTACATTTAGAGAGGAACTAACCAAACATGGAATTATTTTTTGTCCAATATCTGAAGCAATTCAAAATCATCCTGAACTGGTTAAAAAATATTTAGGATCTGTAATTCCAACAACAGATCATTTTTTTGCCACTCTTAATTCTGCTGTCTTTACTGATGGTTCATTTGCATACATTCCAGAGGGTGTAAGGTGTCCAATGGAATTATCGACTTATTTTAGAATAAATGCTTCTAATACAGGACAGTTTGAAAGAACTTTAATCATAGCAGATAAAGGAAGTTATGTAAGTTATTTAGAAGGTTGTACAGCACCAATGAGAGATGAAAATCAATTGCACGCTGCTAACGTTGAATTGATTGCGCTTGACGATGCGGAAATAAAATATTCTACAGTACAAAATTGGTACCCAGGAGATAAAGACGGGAAGGGTGGAATATATAATTTTGTAACAAAGCGCGGTTTGTGCAAAGGTAAAAATTCAAAAATTTCTTGGACACAAGTTGAAACGGGTTCGGCTATTACTTGGAAATATCCAAGTTGTATTTTAAGAGGTGATAATTCTGTTGGAGAATTTTACTCTATTGCAATAACAAACAATCATCAAAAAGCAGACACGGGCACTAAAATGATCCATCTAGGCAAAAATACTAAAAGTAAAATTATATCAAAAGGAATTAGTGCAGGATTTTCTGATATGACATACAGGGGTCTTGTAGATATTTCATCAAAAGCTGATAATTCAAACAATTATACACAATGTGACTCATTATTAATGAGTAATAAATGTGGAGCACATACCGTACCTTACATTAAAAACAAAAATTCAGAGTCAAATATTGCTCATGAGGCTACAACTTCAAAAATAAGTGAAGAGCAATTGCATTATTGCCAACAAAGAGGCTTAAGTGCAGAAGAAGCTGTAGGGTTAATAGTAAATGGATTTTGTAAAGAGGTTTTACAACAGCTACCAATGGAATTTGCAGTTGAAGCTCAAAA
>JBJLDH010000016.1:0-133155 GCA_045567255.1 Candidatus Pelagibacter sp.
GTTGCCAGGTGAGAGACGTCATAAAAATAGATTAGATACTGGACCAAGAAATATTAACGAAGAATTAGTTAATAAAATTAAATCTTTAAGTTAATTCAATTTCAATTGGTGTGTGATCTGATGGTTTAGTTCTTCCTCTTGGAAATTTGTTTATTTTAACATCTTTAACTATATTAATTAAAGAATTGGAAACTAAAAAATGATCAATTCTCATACCATTGTTTTTTTGCCAAGCACCACTGGTATAATCCCAAAATGTATATCCTTCTTTATCAGGATAAATATGTCTATAAGCATCGTGAAATCCTAAATTAATAATTTCTCTTAATCTTTTTCTTATTTCTAATCTAAATAAAGCATCGTTTTCATAATTTTTTGGATTATGAACATCCTCTGCCGCAGGAATAATATTAAAATCTCCTCCAATAATAATATTTTCATTTTGTTTTAGTATCTTTTTCAACGTTTTAATTAAACTATCTAACCAATAAATTTTATAATCATATTTTTCTGTATCAACAGGATTACCATTTGGGGTGTAAATATTAATTATTTGTATATTTTTAGATTTATGTTTTATATCAGCAGTAATAATTCTTGATTGTTTTAACTTATCTTTAAAAATATCATTCTTAATATTTGAAAGTTTTTTTTTTGAAACAATTGCAACACCATTATAACTTTTTTGTCCGAATACATAATTTTCGTATTTTAAAGATTTAATATCATCATAAGGGTAAGTTTCATTAGGAGTTTTAATTTCTTGCATCATTAAAACGTTAGGACTAAATTTTTTAATATATTCTTTAATATTTTCTATTCTAGCTCTTACAGAATTAACATTCCAAGAACTAACAATCATTAAAGAGAAAAAGAAACACCACAACCGCAAGAGGATTTGCTTTGTGGGTTATTTATTTTAAATGAATCTCCGATTAGTTCTTTTACAAAATCAATTTCAGAACCTTTTAATAAATCTGCAGAATTTTTATCAATTAGTATATTTTCATGACATAAGTCGTCATCATTTTGAGATTTATCATAAGAAAAATCATATTGAAATCCTGAACAACCCCCACCTTTTATAGCGATTCTAAAAAAAGATCCTTTATCCTTCGATGATAGAAGATGGTTTATTTGATTTATTGCGCTATCTGTAAATTTAATTTCTTTAATCATAATATAACACTGATATTACTAATATAATTATATTTTGCCATTTTTAAAGAATGAAAAATTATTCAAAATTAGGACTGTTTAAAAGCAAAGGTAGATTGAATTATGAGCCTCAAAATGCGTATAGAACTCCCTTTCAAAGGGACAGGGATAGAATAATTCATTCTGCATCATTTAGAAGACTTAAACACAAAACTCAGGTTTTTGTTAATACAGAAGGTGATCATTACAGAACTAGAATTACGCACTCTATAGAGGTCGCTCAAATAGCCAGAACTATAGCCAAATACTTAAATTTAAATGATGATTTAGCAGAAACTTTAAGTTTGGCCCATGATCTTGGACACACACCATTTGGTCATGCTGGAGAAAACGCTTTAAATGATTGCATGATTAATCATGGAGGTTTCGATCACAATCTACAAACTCTTAGAATTGTAATGTTTTTAGAAAATAAATATTTAAAATTTCATGGGTTAAACCTTACTATAGAAACATTAGATGGCCTTCTTAAACATAATGGACCTTTTAGTGATTTTGATAAGCTTGATTCTATAATTGGTTTAAAAATTTTTAAAAATAAGATTAAATTTATAAATAACACATCCCTAGAAGCTCAAATAGCAAGTATTTCTGATGACATTGCATATAATAATCATGATATACAAGACGGAATTAAAGCTAAATTATTTACACTAAACGAATTAATTGAAATCAATTTTTTTAAAGAAATATATAAATCTTATAAAAAAAATATAAAAAGAGATAATAAAGAAATTATTATTTATCAAATTATAAGAGATTCTATTAATTTAATGGTTAAAGATATTATTAAAAATTCAATAAAAAAAATTAAAGGAAATAAAATAAATAATATGTTAGATGTTCAAAAAAATGAAAATCAAACTGTAATTTTTTCTAAAAATTTTTTATCTATTGAAAGAGAAATTAAAGAATTTTTAAAAACTAAAATGTATAATAATAAAAATGTTATACTTAAAAATAATAATGGTAAAAAAATTATAAAAAAACTTTTCAAAATGATTGTTGACAAACCAAGAAAATTTATTAAATCATCAGATTTGAAAAAAGATCAATATAGATCTATATCGGATTATATTTCAGGAATGACTGATAGATTCGCCATTCAACTTTATAAATCATTAAAATGAATATTTTCGAAACATATCTTGATAAAATTTTAGATTTAGTAAAAACTGCAAAGAAAGATAATTTAATTGAATTGCCAGAAAATTTATCAGGAATTAATGTAGACATTCCTCCAGCTAAATTTAATTTTGATATATCTACAAATGTAGCTATGGTTTTGTCCAAAGCAAATAAAAAATCACCATTAGTATTAGCTGAAGTAATAACAAATATTATTAAGACAAACGACAAAAATATTGATGATATTAAAATAGAAAAACCAGGTTTTATAAACATTAAGTTCAAAAAAATTTTTTGGAATAATTTTCTTAAAACCATTATTAACCAAAGTAATTATGGGTCAAATACATCCAAGATTTCAAAAAAATATCTTGTAGAATTTGTTTCAGCTAATCCAACTGGACCACTTCATGTTGGTCATTGTAGAGGAGCTATTTTAGGTGATGTTATATCTAACTTATTAACATTTAATAATCACAAAGTAACAAAAGAATACTATGTCAATGATTATGGAAATCAAATTATCCATTTTACTAAATCTATTTATTTAAGAATTCGTGAAATTTTATTTAAAGAAAAATTTCCAATTGAAAATAAAGATCTTTATCCAGGAGATTATTTAATTGATTTAGCAAAAAACATAATCAAACAAAACGCAGGTATTAAATTCAACAATTTTGAAAGTGTTTCTAAGGAATTAACAAAATTATCAGTACAAGAATCTCTTAAATTAATTAAATTTAACCTAAATAATTTAGGTATTTCCCATGATAATTTTGCTAGTGAAACTGAAGTTGTATTAAATAATGAAGTTGACCAAGTTGTAGATAAATTACAAAAAGGTAAATTTGTATATTTGGGTAAGATTAAAGCACCAGAAGGAGAAGTTGCAAATAATTGGGCAGAAAGAGAACAATTACTTTTTAAATCTACAGATTTTGGAGATGATAAGGACAGAGCATTACAAAAAGCTGATAAATCATGGACGTACTTTGCTAGTGATGTTGCTTATCACAATACAAAGCTAAAAAGAAATTTTGATGTACTTATAAACATTTTAGGAGCTGATCATGCGGGCTACGTTAAAAGGATTACATCTGTAGTAGAGGCTCTTTCAGGTGAAAAGAATAAATTAATTTGTAAAGTTAGCCAGCTAGTTAAACTAATTAAAGATGGCAAACCATTTAAAATGTCAAAAAGAAAAGGTGACTACATAACCGTAGAAGATTTGATTAATGAAGTTGGCAAGGATGCCACAAGATTTATAATGTTAAATAGAAGTAATGATGTTGAGTTAGATTTTGATTTTACAAAAGTTAAAGAAAAATCAAAAGATAATCCTTTATATTATGTTCAATATTGTTATGCACGGATTTCCTCTGTTTTTAGAAATTTAAATAAAAATATAAATGATAATATTGATTTTAATAATTATGATTTTCAATACACAGATGAAGAAATTAAAATTTTTAAAAAAATATCTCAATGGCCCAAATGTATTGAAATTGCCACATCTAAATTAGAGCCTCATAGAGTGCCGGTTTATCTTTATGAGCTGGCTTCTGAATTTCACTCTTATTGGAATATGGGCAAAGAAGATGTTTCAAAAAGATTTATTGAAAAAGATAACTCTATTAAAGATGAAAAAATTATTTTTTTAAAGATTATTTCCAATATAATTAAAAGTGGAATGAATATTATTGGAGCTGAAACACCAGAAAAAATGTAATGATTAAAGAATTAAAATTTTTATTCTTTCTTATAGTTATATTCTTTTTTATTTTTTTTACAGTAAGATTTTACTTTTCAGAAGAAAATTATAGAAATTCATACAGATCTATGTCGCAGTTAGATAAAAAAATTGAAGAATCAAAAAAAGATTTAATATTGCTTATTAATAATACTGAAAATATTATTGAATATGTAGATCTTAAAAACAATAATAACACAAAAAAATTTTCTTTTTGGAAGCTCATTTATAATGATGAATAAAAATCATAAATCTTTTGTATGCGGTATCAAAGGAATGTATCTTTCTAAAAATGAAAAAACTTTTTTAATTGAACATAAGCCCTGGGGGGTCATTTTATTTTCAAGAAATATTAAAACAATTAAGCAAACCAAAATTTTAACAAATTCTATAAAAAGAATTTTTAAAAATGATAATTATCCAATTTTAGTTGATGAGGAAGGTGGCCGTGTAACTAGATTAAAAAGTTTTATTGATAGTTCTATATTCACAGCTAAATATTTTGGAGATTTTTATACCAAGTATAATAAAAAGTTTGATATTTATTTTAATGTTTATGTAAAACAAATTTCTTATCTTTTAAGAACATTGGGAATAAATATAAATACTGTTCCAGTTTTAGATATAATGAGGCATAAATCTCATGATATTATTGGAGACAGATCTTATTCATCAAACAAAAAAATTGTCTCTAAAATAGGTGATATTTGTATAAAAAAATTTCATAAAAATAGAATAGCAACAATAATGAAGCATATTCCTGGCCATGGATTGGCTAAAACCGATAGTCATAAAGAATTACCTATTGTCAATCAAAAAATTGAATATTTGATCAATAATGACTTTCAAACATTTAAGAATAAAAATTCATTAATTGCAATGACTGGTCACTTATTATTTAAAAATATTGATAATTTAGAAGCCACCACTCACTCAAAAAAAATTATTAAATTAATAAGAAATAGTATTGGTTTTAAAAATATATTAATTACAGATGATTTATCCATGAAAGCTCTTAAATATTCATTAGAAGAAAATGTTAAAAAATCATTTCTTGCAGGTTGTAATTTGGTTCTTCATTGTAATGGCAACTTAAAAGAAATGTTAATAGTTGCAAAGAATTCTCCCAAAATTGATAATTTTATTTTAAAAAAAACATCACAATTGAATGATATAATAAGTTAGAATTAATTATGGAACAGACTGATTCTTTAGAATTCAATGTTGAGCTATCTTCATATACTGGATCGTTAGAAATTCTTTTGGATTTAGCAAAAGCACAAAAGGTCGATTTAGAAGAAATATCAATTACAAAATTAGCAGATCAATTTCATGAATTTATAACTAATAATAAAAATTTAAATCTAGAGTTAGCTTCTGAATATCTCTTAATGGCTACCTGGTTAACTTATCTAAAATCAAAGTTATTATTACCTGAGACAGAAGAGGAAGAATTTAAAGTTCTAGAAGTTGCAAAAAAATTAAAACTTCAATTAAAGAAACTTGAATTAATTAGATTATTATCTTCTCAGATGCTAAGCAGAAAAAGATTGGGTAGAGATGTTTTTATGAGAGGATCCAAAAGTGGAATGAGATCCATTTACGACTCTAAATATACATTAACCTTATTTGATGTATTAAAAACTTATGCAAATATTGTTATGACTAAAGATTTTCAAAAAATGAATATTCCAAAATTACCAGTATTCACAACAGAAGATGGAATTAGTACAATTAAAAATTTTTTTGGCAAACTTAATGAATGGAAAAATATTTCTGAATTAATACCAGTAAATTTTAAATCCTCCAATACTCTAAAAAGAACTGGGCAAGCTGGAATTTTGGCTGGATCTTTAGAACTTGTCAAAGAAGGAAATGTTAAGATTAAACAAAATAATTTATTTGATGATATATATATAAAAGAAAATTAATGAATAAAATTAAAAAAAATAACGTCGTCAGTTTTCCTGGAAAAATTACAGAAGCAGAAAGAGAAGTTGAAGCGATCATTTTTGCAGCTGCCGAACCACTTTCTATTGATACAATAGAGTCTAAAATTACAAAAAAAATAGATGTTATAAAAACATTAGATATATTAAAAAATTTTTATTCCAATAGGGGGGTAAACTTAGTTTGTATTTCAAACAAATGGTCCTTTAGAACCGCTGAAAATCTTTCTTTCTTAATGTCTCAACAAAAAACTGTTGAAAAAAAATTATCTAAAGCTGCAATAGAAACTTTGTCTATAATTGTGTATCATCAACCCGTTACAAGAGCTGAGATTGAAGAAATTAGAGGTGTTGCTTTTGGTACAAATACCCTTGAAATACTTATGGAGTTAAATTGGGTTAGACCTCTTGGAAGAAAAGATGTTCCAGGCAAACCAATTCAATATGGCACTTCAGAAGATTTTTTAAGTCATTTCAATTTACAAAAACTATCAGATTTACCAACAGTTGATGAGTTGGGTTCAGCAGGATTGATTGATACCTCAAGTATAGACGCTTCAATATTTGGTACAGGTAAATTTTATAAGGAAAAACAAGAAGGTAAAAAGGAAAATATTTACTCTGAGATAGATGAAATGTTGAGTGGTACACTCAATAATGATGATGGAGAGTAAAAAGATACTTTTAAAAATCAAATTATAGAGGTATAAACTATTTATGAGCATAGGTTTTTGGCAAATCGCAATAGTTGTTATCTTGGTAGTCTTGCTATTTGGAAGAGGAAAGATTTCAAGCTTGATGGGAGATGTCGCAAAAGGTATTAAAAGTTTTAAAAAAGGTATGTCTACAGATTCTACTGAAGACAGTGAGCCTAAGAATATTTCAGATAATCAAGATCCTAATAACAAAGAGTAATAAATGCCACAAATTGGCTGGTTTGAAATTTTATTAATTGTTTCAATAGCAATAATAGTTGTGGGTCCCAAAGATTTTCCAGTTATGTTAAAAAAAGTTGGATCTTGGATAGGCTCTGCTAAGAGATATGTTTCCGACATACAAAATCAAGTCACTGATATTACCGAGGAAAAATTTGATAATACGGATGAACAACCAAAGAACAAAAATATTAAGGATAAAATAAAAAATGACAAATAAAGAAAAAGAAGGTGGTTTTATTAGTCATTTAACAGAATTAAGACAAAGATTAATTCATTCAATAATCTTTTTATTATTATTATTTGTTCTTTGTTATTTTTTTTCTGAATATATATATGGTTTTCTTGTAGAGCCTTACGCAGAAGCGGTTAGAAATGATGATGCTGACAGAAGATTAATATTTACCGCATTACAAGAAACATTTTTAACTTATTTAAAAGTATCGTTCTTTGCGGCATTTTTTGTTACAAGTCCATTTTTATTAATACAAATATGGAAATTTATTGCTCCAGGTTTGTATAACCACGAAAAAAAGGCCATTATGCCTTACTTAGTTTTAACACCTGTTTTATTTTTATTAGGAGGAATGCTTGTTTATTACCTAATTATGCCTCTAGCTATTAAGTTTTTTTTATCATTTGAAAGCTCTGGTGTTAGTACAAATTTACCAATCCAACTCGAAGCTAAAGTTAATGAATATTTGTCATTGGTGATGAAATTGATTTTTGCCTTTGGTCTTAGTTTTCAATTACCAGTAGTTCTAAGTTTATTAGCAAGAATTGGAGTAGTTAATTCAACATTTTTAAAAGAAAGAAGAAAATATGTAGTTGTAATAATATTCGCTGCTGCCGCAGTATTAACACCTCCAGATCCAGTTACTCAAATTGGTTTAGCTATACCATTACTAATTTTATATGAATTATCAATTTTTTCAGTAAATATAATTGAAAAAAAGGCAGAACAAAGAAATGCATAATATAAAAGATATTAGAAATAATTTTGAAGATTTTAAAAATAGCATCAGTGGTAGAAATTTCGAAATTAATTTAGATGATATAATTGAGCTTGATAAAGAAAACAGAAATTATATTCAAGATAAAGAAAAACTTGAAATGGAAAGAAAATTTATTTCAAAATCTAAAGATGAAAATTTATTTGCAAAATCTAAAGAGATATCAATAGAAATTGATGAATTAAGTAAAAAACAAAAAATTATTAAAGATAAACTTGATAGTATGCTAAGCACTATACCCAATGTTCCATTAAAAGACGTTCCAATCGGTAATGATGAAAAAGACAACAAAGAAGTTGCTAAAGTTGGGAATATAAAAAAATTTTCTTTTAAACCTAAATCTCACTATGAAATTGGAGAAAAACTTAATATGTTAGATTTTGATCTTGCTACAAAAACAACAGGATCTAGGTTCGTTTTTGTTAAGGATAAGCTCGCTTTATTGGAAAGAGCTATATCGAATTTTATGATTGATACACATACTAAAAATAATGGTTATACGGAAATTTCACCTCCTTTGATTGCCTCAGACAATACAATGTTTGGTACTGGGCAATTACCAAAATTTGAAACCGATCAGTTTGAAATTAAATTTGATGATAAAAGTGACAGAAAATTCTTAATACCAACGGCCGAAGTAATACTAACTAACATGGTTAAAAATCAAATAATTAACATTAACTCATTGCCAATAAGATTGGTTGCTTCTACACCATGCTTTAGAAAAGAAGCAGGTAGTTATGGAAAAGACACCAGAGGAATGATCAGACAACATCAATTTTATAAAGTTGAATTAGTTAGTATTGTTGAAAACAATAAATGTGTAAATGAACTTGAAAGAATGACTAATTGTGCTACTAAAATTTTAGAAGATCTTAAGCTTCCATACAGAAAAATTATTTTAAGTACTGGTGATATGGGTTTCAGTGCTGAAAAAACCTATGATATTGAAGTTTGGCTTCCATCAGAAGAAAAATATAGAGAAATTTCTAGTTGTTCATCTTGTGGAACTTTCCAAGCCAAGAGAATGAAATCAAGATACAAAAATAATAAAAATAATATAGAATTTGTTGGAACTTTAAATGGAAGTGGACTTGCTGTTGGCAGAACTCTAATAGCAATCTTAGAAAACTACCAAACTGAAGATGGGTCAATTATAATTCCAGATGTACTAAAACCATATATGGGAAATATTGATAAAATCTCGATCAATTAAGAGTTGTCTTTAAATAATAGATAGTATAAATAATCTTAAACTTAAGAGGACATCATGGATGCTGGAATTGGACAATTTATACCTTTAATACTAATTTTTGTTATTTTTTATTTCTTTTTAATAAGACCTCAACAAAAGAAAGTTAAAGAACACAAACTGATGGTTGATGGTTTAAAAAGAGGTGACAAGATAATAACTACTGGTGGTATAGTAGGTACAGTTGAAAGAATTATAGATAATGAAAAAGTTGAAGTTAACATCTCTGAAAATGTAAATGTTGAGATTGTTAGAGCGAGCGGTATCCAGGGCTTAGTAACTACGGCTGAACCTAAAAAATAATATTCAAAATTTAAAGTGTTATACTTTTCTAAATTAAGAGTAGTTTCAGTATTAATATTTACTTTATTTATTTCATATTTTGCAGTTTCAAATTTTTTAAAATTTGATGATGAGTATTTTTCAAAAAATATAAAACTTGGTCTTGATCTCCAAGGCGGTTCCTATTTACTTTTGGAAATCGATAATTCTCCAGTGATATTACAAAAATTACAAAATAAACTTTCTTCGCTTAAAAAATTTTTTAAAGAAAAAAATATAAGATCTACTAATTTTAAGATAGTAGATGATAAAAAAATTTCATTTGTAGTTGATGAAACTTTATCAGATGAAGTTTTGGATTTGTTAACAAATAAGGAAAGTGAAGTTAATCCTTATTTTCAAAGTTTTAAAACTCATGAATTTGATGTTGAAGAAACAAAAGTTTGGTCATCTAGCAATATAACTTTGCAATTTTCTGAGTATGGCTTAGTTTTATTAAAAAATTCATCATTGGACCAGGCGATTGAAATTGTAAGAAGAAGGGTTGACGAAGTTGGAACAAATGAGCCAAATATATTAAAAAGGGGAAATGATAGAATATTAGTTGAATTACCAGGTTTAGATGATCCAGCTAGAATTAAATCTTTACTTGGAAAAACTGCAAATTTAACTTTTCAATTTATAACTCAAAATTCAGAAGAATCTTTTGGAACTGAAAAATTGATGTTTGAAGATGAATCTGAAGAAGTGATTGTAAGTAAAAGAATTATTTTAAGTGGAGATAATTTAGTTGATGCAAAACCCACAATGGATACACAAACGAATGAGACTGTGGTTACTTTTAGCCTCGATAGAGTGGGAGCTAAAAAATTTGGGAAAGCTACGACCAATGGTGTTGGCAAAAGGTTGGCAATAGTTTTGGATGGCAGAATTATAAGCGCTCCATCAGTAAGAGAACCAATAATCGGGGGATCAGGACAAATTTCAGGTGATTTTACTTTTCAATCAGCAACTGACCTAGCTTTATTGTTAAGATCTGGTGCTTTACCTGCTCCATTAAGCATCATAGAAGAAAGAACAGTTGGACCTGATTTAGGCCAAGATTCAATTGATGCTGGAATATTTTCATTAATTATTGGATTTGTTTTAGTTGTTTTATTCATGATCTATAAATACAAAATATTTGGTGTAATTGCTAATTTAGCATTAATCTCAAATTTATTTTTATTGGTTGGAATTTTAACTTTATTCGAAGCAACATTAACTTTGCCTGGTATTGCTGGAATCATTCTTACAGTGGGAATGGCGGTTGATGCTAATGTTCTTATTTTTGAAAGAATTAAGGAAGAAGTTAAAAATGAAAAAAATTATATCATTGCTTTTGATTCAGGTTATACAAAATCTAGAACAACAATTTTAGATGCAAATATAACAACCTTAATAGCAGCTTTTATACTGTTTTTTATGGGATCTGGCCCAATTAAAGGTTTTTCAGTCACACTAGGTATTGGAATATTAACTACATTATTTTCTGTTTACTTTATAGCTCGGTTATTTACAGCAATTTTTGTTATAAAAAATAAAAATAGGGAAAAATTAATTTAAATGAAAACGATACAATTCAATAAATTATACAAACAATTAAATATTACATCATTAATATTGATTTTGGCATCATTGTTTTTGTTGTTATTTAAAGGACTTAACTATGGTGTTGATTTTAAGGGTGGAACTTTAATAGAAATTAGAACTGACGAAAGTTCTTCAAAAATAACCTTAATTAGAGATAGCTTTAATCAAATGAACCTTGGAGATGTATCTGTAAAAAGTTTTGGTAACAAAACCGATTATATTGTTAAATTTGAAAAACAAAATTCAAATGACCCTAAGTTTATTGAGAAAATTAAGATTAAATTATCAAACTCAATTGGTAGTGTAGACTTTAGAAGGGTAGAAAATGTTGGGCCAAAAGTAAGCGCTGAACTTCTTAGATCTGGAATAATTGCAATAAGTTTGTCACTAGCAGCAATGCTTTTATATATCTGGATAAGATTTGAATGGCAATTTAGCTTGGGTGCTATTTTGGCATTATTTCATGATGTAATATTAACTTTAGGTATATTTTCTCTTTTCTCTTTAGAAATTAATTTGTCAATTGTAGCAGCTGTTTTAACCATAGTAGGATATTCTATGAATGATACTGTGGTAATCTTTGATCGTGTAAGAGAAAATTTAAAAAAATACTCTGATATTAAAATTTTTGAATTAACAAATATTTCTATTAATGAAACTTTATCAAGAACAATTATTACTTCAGTCACAACTCTATTAGCTTTATCATCTATCTACTTATTTGGTGGAGAAATCTTAAAGGGCTTTTCTTTAGCAATGATATTAGGAGTAATTTTTGGAACATATTCTTCGATATACATTGCAAATCCAATTTTAGTATTGCTAAAAGTTAACCAAAGAACAATTCTAAAAGAAGAAAAAGATTAATATAAATTTTGTGCAGCTACCATTGATAACAACATTGGTAGCGATAATAGAGTATTTGTTCTTGAAAATAACATTGCAGTTTTTGCTGATTTTGCTTTTAGTTCAGGTTCACACTCAACAATACCCAGGGCTCTTTTTTGATTTGGCCATATTACAAACCAAACATTAAAAGCCATTATTAAACCTAGCCACATACCAATACCAATAGCTGTATTTTTTCCACCACCAGACCCTATACCCAATGTCATAGCTTGATGAACATAACCATTTAGGTATGCTAAAATTAATCCTGATATTATTGTAAATAGTGCCGCCCATCTAAACCAAAACAATGCTGATGGCGCAATAACCTTTCCGATAGCAGGTTTTTGTTCATCAGGAATTTTAGACATATTAGGAATTTGTACAAAATTAAAATACCACAATAGTCCAATCCACATAATTGCTACAATAACATGAATATATCTTAACAGCCAACTCCAAAACAACAAGTCAAAGTCAAAACCACCATTTCCAAAATATAATCCTAAAAACAAAAGTACAGATAAAGCTAAAGAAACATGTATTGTTTTTGATAGAGATTGTAGAATCGAAGTCATATTATTTTATATACCATAATTTTTAAAATTTTAAGCTGTTTTTTTAAACTTTCTATCTAGAAGTGGTATTAAAAATTTTCCTGTATAACTTATATCTACCTTAGTTATTTCTTCTGGTTTTCCTTCAGCAATTATATTTCCACCATTTACACCACCTTCAGGACCCATATCTATAATATAATCTGCTGTTTTAATCACATCTAAATTATGTTCTATAACTACAACAGTATTTCCAGTAGCAACAAAAGTATGTAAAATTTCTAAAAGTTTTTTAATGTCATGTTGATGTAGCCCAGTTGTAGGCTCATCTAAAATATACATAGTTCTTCCAGTTGATCTTTTAGATAATTCTTTAGCTAACTTAATTCTTTGAGCTTCACCACCTGATAGAGTGGTAGCCTGTTGTCCTATTTTTATATAACCAAGTCCAACTTTTTTTAAAGTTAATAGTTTTGTTTTAATATTAGAAATATTTTCAAAATAATCACAACCTTCGTCAACAGTCATATTTAGAACATCCGCAATACTTTTATCTTTAAATTTAATTTCTAAAGTTTCTCTATTATACCTTGAGCCTTTACATTCATCACAAGTTATATAAACATCAGGTAAAAAATGCATTTCATAAGTAATTACTCCATCACCCTCACAGGCTTCGCATCTTCCTCCTTTTACATTAAAAGAAAATCTACCAGGTTTGTATCCTCTACTTTTTGACTCTGGTAGGTTTGTAAACCAATCTCTGATAGGTCCAAAAGCTCCAGTATAAGTGGCTGGATTAGATCTAGGAGTTCGTCCAATTGGTGATTGATCAATATCAATAACTTTATCAATTAGTTCAATTCCCTTAAAACCTCTGAAGGGTTTAGGAATTTTTCTAGATTTATTATTATTTAAAGTAAGATTTAAAGCATTATATAAAGTTTGTAGTATCAAAGTTGATTTACCACTGCCTGAAACTCCAGTGACGCAAGTAAAGCTACCTAATGGTACTTTAAGATTTACATTATTTAAGTTGTTTCCTGTGGCACCATTTATTTCTAAAAATCTACCATTTTTTGCTAACCTTCTCGTTTTAGGTATTTGTATAAAACTTTTATTAGATAGATATCTTCCAGTAATGCTTTCATTGTTTTTTAATATCTCTTGATAAGTTCCTTGTGCCACTATGTTTCCACCTTTATTGCCTGCTTCAGGTCCAAGATCAACTATATGGTCCGCATTTTCCATTGTCTCAGTATCGTGCTCAACAACAATCACTGTATTTCCTAGATCTCTAAGACGCTTAAGAGCGTCTATTAATTTAATATTATCTTTTTGATGTAATCCAATTGAAGGTTCGTCAAGAACATATAAAACTCCTGTTAGTCCAGATCCAATTTGAGAGGCTAATCTTATTCTTTGAGACTCACCTCCTGATAAAGTCCCAGACTCTCTTGATAAAGTTAAATAATCCAATCCTACGTTAAGAAGAAAATCTAATCTTTCATTTATTTCTTTTAAAATATGTTGTGCTATTTTTATTTGTCTTTTATCTAAACTATTTTCTAATCCAGCAAACCATTGTTTAGCATCAGTTATTGATTTTTCAGTAACTTCACTAATATTTAAACCACTTATTTTAACGCAAAGAGCCTCATCTTTGAGCCTGAAACCATTGCATCTGTCACATTTAGTATCTGATTGATATTGACTTATTTCTTCTCTTTTCCAATCACTGTCTGTCTCTAAATATCTTCTTTCTAGATTATTTACCACTCCTTCAAATGTTTTTTTGTGTGAATATTTTTCGTATCCATCATCATATGTAAATTTAATTTCCTCGAGATCGGAACCAAATAATAGAATATTTTTTATATTTTTTGAGAGTCTTGACCATCTTTCACTTAATGAAAAACCATAATGTTTTGAAATTGAAGCTAATGTTTGTGCATAATACATTGAAGTAGATTTAGACCATGGTTCTATAGCTCCATCTGCTATACTCTTTTTTTCATCAGGAACAACTAATTTTGGATCAACGTTTAATTTTACTCCTATACCCTCACATTCTTCACATGCTCCATAAGGACTATTAAATGAAAATAATCTTGGTTCAATTTCTTCAATTGTAAAACCACTTTCTGGACATGCAAATTTTGTAGAGAATATTAATTTTTCAGTTTTTCTAAATTTTTTTGGTAGAGTTTCGTTTTCAAATTCTACAAAAAGTAAACCATTTGCCAAATTAACTGCAGACTCCACACTTTCTGCTAATCTATTGCCAAGCGATGAATTAATAATTATCCTATCTACCAATATAGAAATATCATGTTTAATTTTTTTATTTAAATCAGGAGCTTTATCTATTTCATAAATTTTATTATCTATTTTAATTTTTCTAAAACCTCTTTTTTTGTAACTTAATATTTCTTTTTTATATTCACCTTTTCTACCTCTAACTACTGGAGCATATAAAAAAATAGTTGATTTTTTTGGTAATTCTTTAATTTTATCTACAATTTGGCTAATTGTTTGTGAAGCTATAGGTTTACCTGTGAATGGTGAATATGGAATTCCAGCCCTTGCATATAGAACCCTCATATAGTCATAAATTTCTGTAACAGTCGCCACGGTTGACCTTGGGTTCTTTGAAGTATTTTTTTGTTCAATTGATATAGCAGGACTTAAACCTTCTATTAGATCAACATTAGGTTTTTTCATTTTATCTAAAAACTGTCTTGCATAAGCTGATAGGCTCTCGACGTACCTTCTTTGGCCTTCGGCATATATAGTATCAAAAGCTAGAGAAGATTTTCCCGAACCTGATAGACCTGTAATGACTACAAATTTATCTTTAGGTATTTCCAAAGAAATATTCTTTAAATTGTGCTCTTTTGCGCCCTTAATAACTATCTTTTTAAGCATATTTTTTGTTGCTTTAGATTAATAAAATTAATATTCAATATAAATAGTGTTATAAATAAACATATCAAAAAATTTAAATTATTATGGCAGGAAGTTTAAATAAAGTACTTTTAATTGGACGTTTAGGCGCAGATCCAGAAATCAAGCAAATGGTTAATGGTAAAAGTGTAGCAAGATTAAGTTTAGCAACAAGCCAATCATGGAAAGATAAAAATACTGGTGAAAAAAAAGAAAAGACCGAATGGCACCGCATAGTTGTGTTCAATGAAGGATTGGTAAATGTTGTTCAACAATATTTAAAAAAAGGTGCTCAAGTTTATATTGAAGGTCAACTATCAACGCGTAAGTGGAAAGATGAACAAAGCGGCCAAGATAAATACTCAACAGAAATCTTAATACAAGGATATAATTCATCTTTAACTATGCTTGGTGGTGGCTCACAAAACAATATTGCTTCACAAGATACAAATCAAAGTATAGAAAAAAATAGTCCTGAAAGTCAAAACGATTTGGATGACGATATTCCATTTTAGTTTTTATGCAAAAAGATCAAATCTCTAAAGACAATAACATAAAGCCTATCACAATGTATGATGAGATGAGTTCATCTTATCTT
This sequence comes from Candidatus Pelagibacter sp., assembly GCA_045567255.1. Taxonomy (GTDB): domain Bacteria; phylum Pseudomonadota; class Alphaproteobacteria; order Pelagibacterales; family Pelagibacteraceae; genus Pelagibacter. The sequence goes on from JBJLDH010000016.1 coordinate 16,149, forward strand.
TCTTATGCAATGAGTGTAATAATTAGTAGAGCGCTTCCTGATATTAGAGATGGCCTAAAACCTGTTCATAGAAGAATTTTGTATGCAATGTACAAAGGTGGATTTGATTGGTCTAAACAATTTAGAAAATCCGCAAGAATAGTTGGAGATGTAATAGGTAAGTATCACCCACATGGAGACCAAGCTGTTTATGATGCATTGGTAAGAATGGTCCAAGATTTTTCAATGAGCCTACCTTTGATAGATGGTCAAGGAAACTTTGGATCTATAGATGGAGATCCTCCTGCTGCTATGAGGTATACAGAAACAAGATTGGCAAAAGTTTCCCAATACTTAATTGATGATATAGAAAAAAAAACAGTATCTTTTAAAAGTAATTATGACGAAACAGAATTAGAACCAAGCGTTCTTCCTGCTCAATATCCAAATTTATTAGTTAATGGAGCAGGAGGTATTGCTGTAGGAATGGCCACAAGTATACCACCACATAATCTTGGTGAGGTAATAGACGGAACTTTAGCTCTAATAAAAAACAAAAATATAAAAATTAATGAATTAATGAAATTAATACCAGGTCCAGATTTTCCAACAGGCGGTGTAATAATTGGTAAAGAAATAATTAAACAGGGCTATAAAATTGGAAGAGGTTCGTTTAAAATAAGAGGCGAAATTTCAGTTGAAAATTTAAAAAATGGTAAAGATAGATTGGTAATTACATCTATACCTTATCAAGTAAATAAATCCAATCTTAATGAAAGAATTGCAGAATTGGTTAGAGAAAAGAAGATTGAGGGAATAAGTGATATTAGAGATGAGTCTAATAGAGAGGGGATTAGAGTTGCAATTGATCTTAGAAGAAGCGTTGAACCAGAAACTGTTAAGAGACAATTATATAAATATACATCTATCGAAAGTTCATTTGGATTTAATAGTCTTGCAATAGTTGATAACAAACCAAAAACTTGCAGTCTTAAAGATTTTTTAGAAAGTTTCTTAAAATTTAGAGAAGATGTTGTTATTAAAAAAACTAAATTTGAACTAAAAAAAGCTGAAGATAGAGCTCATATATTAGTCGGATTATCTGTAAGCGTAGAAAATATTGATAAAGTAATTAAAATTATTAGATCTTCGAAAAATCCTGAAGATGCTAAAAATTCTTTATTAAAAACAAAATGGAAAATTTCTAAATCTTCAAGATTAATTAAGCTTGTTGATAATAAAAATTATAAAGCAATTTACAGTTTATCTACAGAGCAAGTTGTTTCAATATTAGAACTAAGATTACAAAAATTAACTGCATTAGGGATAAATGAAATTGAACTTGAACTTAAAATGTTGGCAGATTTAATAGTTAAGTATAAAAAAATAATTAATTCAAAAAATGAGTTGTTAAGAGTAATTAGTTCAGATCTTCAAACAATCAAAGATAAATTTTCTTTTCCTAGAAGAACAAAAATAATTGATGCAATATTGAATTATGATATTGAAGAAACTATTCACAAAGAATCTGTAATAATTACAATTACTCTGCAAGGCTATATAAAACGAGGAGCTTTAAGCAGTGTAAAACAACAAAAAAGAGGCGGCAAAGGTAAAGCGGGAATAAAAACTAGGGATGAGGACTCTGTGGTTCAAACACTTTCTGTAAATACTCATACTTCAGTTTTATTTTTTTCAACTCAAGGTTTAGCCTATAAAATTAAAGCATGGAAAATACCTGAAGGATCATCTGGATCTAAGGGTAAATCATTATTTAATATTTTACCTTTAAAAAATCATCAATCAATAAGCTCAATAATGCCTTTTCCTGATGATAACGTTGATAAAAAAAACATGCATATAATTTTTGCTACTAGTAAAGGTAAAATTAGAAAAAATAATTTAGAAGATTTTACATCAATTAACTCCTCAGGAAAGATTGCTATGAAACTTGATAATGATGATAAAATTATTGGTGTTAAAATATGCAAAGATTATCAAGATATCATTTTAAATACAAAATTAGGAAAATGCATAAGATTTGAGTCAAAAAAATTAAGAGTTTTTAAAGGAAGATCTTCAAAGGGTATAAGAGGAATTAATTTATCAGAAAAAGACAATATAGTTTCACTCTCTATAATTGATCATGATCAAAATATTAAAAAAAATAAGACTAATAAAGCTGAGTATAACGCAAAGGAAAAATTTATATTATCAATCACAGAAAATGGTTATGGGAAAAGAACCTCACACTATGATTTTAGAGTTACGAATAGAGGAGGAAAAGGAATAATAGGTATAGTTAATTCTTCTAGGAATGGAAATGTTTCTTCTTCTTTTCCAGTATTTGAAGGAGATCAAATACTTATTTCTACCAATAAAGGTAGAGTTATAAGAACATCTGTAAAAGAAATCAGAGTTGCCGGAAGAAACACCCAAGGCGTTAGAGTAATCAAGTTATCCGGTGATGAAAAAGTAGTTTCAGCAATTAAACTTGATGATAATCTTATCTAATGAAAAATATAGCAATTTATCCTGGAACATTTGATCCAATTACTTTTGGTCATATTGATGTAATAAAAAAAGCTTTAAAATTTGTTGATAAAGTAATAGTTGGTATTTCAGATGGAAATCAAAAGAATTTTTTATTTTCAATAGATGAAAGAGTAAAAATAGTTCAAAAGGCTATTTACAACGATTTGAAGTTTAAAAAAGATAAAATTAAAATAATCACATTCAGTTCTTTAACTACAGATCTTTGTAAAAAATATAAATCATTTATAATACTAAGAGGTTTAAGAGCTGTATCTGATTTTGAATATGAGTTTCAATTAGCTGGAATGAATAGAAAACTTAATAACAAGATAGAAACAATTTTTCTAATGTCTGATCTTGAAAATCAAATAATATCATCACGATTTGTTAAGGAAATAGCTCAGCATAAAGGTGATCTAAGAAAATTTACTACCAAAAGTACAATAAAATCTTTAAATAATATTTATGCTTAAATATATAAATATAGTTTTTTTAATTTTAATTTTAGTTAACAACGTAAATGCAAAGGAGAATATTATGATATTAAAACTAAAAGATGGAGATGTAAAAATTGAAATGTTTCCTGACGTAGCCCCAAATCATGTTAAAAGAATTACCGAATTAGCAAATAGTGGAAAATATGACAATGTTGTTTTCCATAGAGTTATGGATGGATTTATGGCTCAAACAGGAGATGTTGAATTTGGTAAATCCGATTCAAATAATTTTGACTTAAGAAGAGCAGGTATGGGAGGGTCAGATTTACCAGATTTAAAGCAAGAATTTAATGACATTCCTCATGAAAGAGGTACAGTGTCAATGGCAAGATCATCCCCTCCTGATAGTGCTAATAGCCAATTTTTTATTTGTTTTGAACAGGCCTCACACCTGGATAGACAATATACAGTCTTTGGAAAAGTTATTGAAGGCATGGAATTTGTTGATATGATAAAAAAAGGTGATGGAAGCAACGGTTCGGTATCTGATCCTGATAAAATCATTAGCTTTAAATCTGAATAATAATGGATGGCATTAAAAAAATTTAATTTTAATGTTAACTATACTGAAAATCATTCAAGGGTAGGGGTTATAGAGACTAGTAGAGGGAATATAAATACCCCTGTATTTATGCCTGTCGGCACACAAGCAACTATTAAAGGAGTTTTTATAGAGGATATTATTAAAACAGGTAGTGAAATAGTTCTTTCAAACACATATCATTTAATGATTAGGCCGGGTGTTGATAGAATTTCAGTTGTTGGTGGGCTTCATGAATTCATGAATTGTCGTTTACCCATATTAACTGACTCAGGAGGTTTTCAAGTAATGTCACTTTCTAAACTAAATAAAATCGATAGAGAAAAAGGTGCTATTTTCCAATCTCATATTGATGGGAAAAAGTATGTTTTAAGCCCAGAAGAAAGTATACGAATTCAAAAATCTTTAAATTCAGACATAGTTATGGTTATGGATGAATGTCCTAAAAAAAACAATGACTATGAGAAAATCAGAAAATCCATGGAACTTTCAATGGAATGGGCTCAAAGATCTAAAGATTCTTTTGGTTCCAATCCACACAAAGCTTTATTTGGAATCATACAAGGAGGTTTGTTTGATGATTTGAGAAATAATTCATTGGAAGCGCTTGTAAATATAGAATTTGATGGTTATGCAATAGGTGGCTTGGCCGTAGGAGATACACAAGAAGAAATGTTTAAAGTTCTTGATAACCTAAAAAATCTTATGCCAACTGATAAACCTAGATACTTAATGGGTGTTGGAACACCATCTGATATATTAGGAGCCGTTAAAAGAGGAGTTGATATGTTTGATTGTGTTCTACCAACTAGGTCTGGCAGAACAGGCTTGGCATTTACGTGGAATGGTAGAATTCAGATAAGAAATTCAAAGAATCAAACTGATAATTCCCCTTTAGACTCTAACGTAACAAAATTTAACCTAAACAAATATTCTAAAAACTATTTAAATCATCTGTTTAATACTAATGAAATGTTAGCCTCAATGATACTTACTTTGAATAATATCAATTTTTATCAAGAGTTAATGTTTGAAATTAGAAAAAATATAAAACAAGGAACATTTGAAGAGTTTCATAATAAGTATATTGATTTATTATAATTTTTTACATTGAAAAATATTTAAAAATGAATATAAAACACGTCGTTGGGCCCTTAGCTCAGTTGGTAGAGCAATTCCCTTTTAAGGAATGGGTCGTTGGTTCGAGTCCAACAGGGCTCACCACAAATTTTTGAAAATATATTTATGCAATTGGTGGATAATTTATTATAATTTCTTTGATCCATTGATTGATATTCTCAATTCTATTTGTAGAAGAGGGATGAGTGCTTAAAAATTCTGGTGGCTCCTTACCTTTGTTTAATTCTCGCATCCTTTCCCAAACTTTAACTGTCTCCCTAATGTCATATCCAGATAAAGATGAAAATATCAAACCTAAATAATCAGCTTCTGATTCTTGTTTTCTATTAAATGGATTCATTAATCCTATTGAAGAAATTAAACCAACAGTATCCATGCCTGTTGCTTTATTAATATCCGAAAGTTTGCCTTTTGTTGCAATATTGATTAAACTTGTACCTGTTTTTAATAAAACCCCTCTACTTGCTCTTTCAACAGAATGTTTTGCTACAGCATGAGCTATTTCATGACCCATAACCGCAGCTAAACCATTTTTATTTTTTGTTACTTCTAATATACCTGAATAAACCGCAATTTTTCCACCTGGCATGCACCAAGCATTTTTTATTTTTTTGTTGTCAATTAATATATATTCCCATTGAAAATTTGTAGTTGGATCATTTAAATTTTCGCTAAGGAAATATTCTGAAATTGAATTTTCTATATTATTTCCAATATTTTTTATTAGATCTAAAGTTTTAAAATCTTTACTCATTTTTTCTTTGGCTTTAACTTTTTCATAAATTTGAGCAGCTTGAGCATTTAACTTAGATTCGGGTAATATTTTAAATTGTTTCCTATCAGTAATAGGAGCTGTCGAACATGAGTGAAAACTCATGGATAAACACCCACATCCTAACAGTTGTATAAAATTTCTTCTATTCACTTCTTTTTAAAATTATAATACATGTAGTCATAAAACAAATAATATTTGCAAAGTTTACATAAATTTTAATATTAAAATATGGCTAAATTTAAAAAAAAAACTGTTTCAATTTTTGCAAAATTAAGAATTTATTTTATTACTGGCATAGTTGTGCTTGTTCCTATAGGTATAACATTGTATTTAACGAAATTTTTTATTTCAGTTTCTTCAAAACTTATTCCTTACAATTTAAATCCAAACAACTTTTTACCTTATGCTATACCTGGACTAGAAATTTTATTATCTGTAATATTTATAACAATCATAGGTGGTGTATCATTATCATTTATAGGAAAAAGAATTTTAAAGTTTGTAAATGATTTGTTTAAGAGAATACCAATTTTAAGAACAATTTATTCTGCGATAGGTCAAATGACAGAAAGCCTAGCACCAAATAAAAATAGTAACAAAAAAAGTGTTGTTTTAATACAATATCCACGTAAGGGTAGTTGGGCAGTCGGTTTTGCAACTAAAGATAATAAAGGAGAAATATCAAAAAAAACAAACTCAGATTTAGTTAATGTTTTTGTACCTACAACTCCAAATCCAACAAGTGGATTTTTGCTAATGTTCCCAAAAGAGGAAATAATTTATTTAGATATGTCTTTTGAAGAAGCTTCAAAATTTATAGTTTCAGCAGGAACATCAGAAATAGCTACTAAATAATATCATTAATTATTGAAGCTCTATCATATAATTTTAAAAGCTTGTTATATTCTCCTAAATTAGATTGATTGACTTCAAATTTTTTAATCTCATTTTCTGCTAGCATAAATAAATCTTTGTTTAAAATTGGGTCAGCTAACTTAAATTTTTTAATACCACTCTGTTTAAAACCAAGAATATCCCCATAACCTCTTAGTTCCATATCCTGCTCAGAAATATCAAACCCATCATTTGAATTTTTTAGAATATTTATTCTTTTTTTTGCATTTTCACTTAAGTGAGATTTAAAAATTAAAATGCAAAAACTTTTCTTATCACCTCTACCAACACGCCCTCTCAATTGATGGAGTTGGGACAGGCCATATTTGTTTGCATTTTCGATTATTATTACATTAGCTTTTGGGAAATCAATTCCAACTTCGATTACAGTAGTTGAAACCAGAACGTCTATCTTTTTGTTTAGAAATTCATTTAAAACTCTATTTTTATCTTCTTTGTCCATTGCACCATGAATTAATCCAACTCGATTATTAAAATATTTTTGTAAACTTTTATTTTTTTCTATTGCTGATTGAAAATCTAATTTTTTAGATTTCTCAATTAGCGGGCAAACCCAAAATACTTGACCTCCATTTAGTATTTCTTTTTTTGCAAAGTTTATTACTTCTACAATTTTTGTATCAAGTTTACTGTATGTTTTAATTTCTTTTCTGTTTTTTGGTTTTTCCTTTATTAAAGTAACATCCATATCCCCATAAATTGTCATCATCATTGTTCTAGGTATAGGTGTTGCTGACATTACCAAAACATCACAATCATTTCCACCCTTGTCAGATAATTCTTTTCTTTGATTAACACCAAATTTATGCTGCTCATCAATAATTATTAAACCTAGTTTATTAAATTTAATTTTTTTTTGAAATAAAGCATGAGTACCAATAATTAAATTAATTTTATTTTCTTCTAAATCTTTGAGTATCATTTTTTTTTTTAAATAATCAGTCTTTCCATAAAGCAGCTCAATATTGATATTGGAATTAAAAAAATTTAATGAAAAGTTATAATGTTGCTTTGCTAATATTTCAGTCGGGACCATTAAAGCAACTTGATAACCAGAATTAATAGTATTTAACGCAGATATTAAAGAAACTATTGTTTTTCCAGATCCAACATCCCCTTGTATCAATCTAAACATTCTTTCTTTTGAATTAAGATCTCTTTCAATATCTTTAATTGCATTTTTTTGATCATTAGTTAATTCAAATTTTAATTTTTTAATATAATTTAATTTAATCAAATTATTAAATAATTTTCTTTTTTTTTTAATCTTTTTTATTTTAAGTCTAATTTGAGAAGATATTAAGAAGTTAGCGAAAATTTCATCAAAAATAAGTCTTCTTAAATAATCTGAATTTTTAAGTTTTTCATATTCAAAGTTATGTATTTTTTCAATTGATTGTTTCCAGCCAACATTATTAAATTTTTTTATTAAGCTTTTACTATGCCACTCTTCTAATTTTGGAATATTCTTTAGTACCTCATTAACAATTTTATTATATTTTGTTATTGTTAAGCCTTCTGTTAAACTATAATTATTTATGCCTTCAATAATAACATCTTCATTTTTTGATAAAGTTTTTGGATTGGTAATTTGATATTTTCCTTTATAAAAACCTATTCTACCAAAAACGATAACTTCTTTATTTATAGGTAAAATTTTTTTAATATAACCTTCATAACTATTAAAAAATATACAATCGATTTTTTCTCCTGAAGACAAGCAATTAACTCTGTTAGGTAACTTTCTAATTCTTGGAAAGTTATACTTTAATGGTACAATTTTAATAGACTGGTCCTTTCCAATTTGTAGGCTCTTTATATTTGTAGTTCTTGAAGTCTCTATTTTTGAAATTGGCAGATGCCATAGTAAATCAAATATAGTTTTAATCTTTTTTTTATAAAATAATTTTACAGTTTTATTACCAATTCCTTTAATTTTGTCTAATGTAGATAATAAATATTCATAATCCTGCATAAAATATATATAAATGTAAATTTAATGAATTCAAATAAACAAAATTTAATAAATCAAATTAAATATCGATCCTACTATAGAGGAACTAAAGAAATGGATATTTTTGTTAGCTCTTTTGTTGAAAGCATTATTAATGAATTAAATTATAAAGATCTAGTACATTTGAATAATTTGATAAATTTAAATGATGAACAAATTGTTGATATTTCCAAAGGACTTTTAAAAATTGAAATAAACGAAAAAATTATAAATTTGTTAGTTAATTTCAAAAAAAAATAATGGCGGAGAGACTGGGATTCGAACCCAGGAAAGAGTTGCCCCTTTGCCGGTTTTCAAGACCGGTGCTTTCAACCGCTCAGCCATCTCTCCTTAGGGCACTTTTTTATAAGTATAATTGTAAAATTCAACTAAAAAACTAATTATTTTTTTAATAATAATGTAAAAGTTAATTTTTCTATTTGTATGAATAATAAAAGTTTCAATAAGGGAATATTTTTAACTGCACTAGGATCGCTTTGGTGGGGTTTCTTCGGTGTTATATATTTTAAATATATATCTTTTGCTGGTCATATCGAGGTTGTTATACACAGGAGTTTATGGACCACTGTTACATTGTTTTTTACAACAATTTTTTTTTCAAAGTGGAAACTATTTTTTATTATAATCAAAAATAAAAAGAATTTATTGGTTCTTTTAATTTCAGGATTTCTCATTTTTGGTAATTGGGCTTTATGGATATATGCGGTATCAACAAATCGTATAATTGATGCTAGTTACGGATATTTTACAATGCCTATAATAAGCATTTTTTTAGGTTATTTTTTTTTAAATGAAAAAATAAGTAATAAAGGAATTCTGTCAATTTGTATTGTAATTATATCTATTTGTTATTTACTTATTTCTGATTTCAAAACAATTCCATGGGTAGGGTTATCAGTAGCTGTATTATGGAGCGTTTATAATCTTGTAAAAAAAAAAATTAATGTTGATACAGACATTGGATTATTTATTGAAAGTTTATTTATCTTTCCATTTGTAATTTTTGCGTTCTATATTATTACAAAAAATAATTTTAATGATTTTGATATCTCAAACCCATCATTGATGATTATTTTAATGTTGGCAGGTCCAATGACTGTGATTCCTTTATTTTTGTATGTTAAAGGAGTTATGCATTGTGGTTTGGGTCCTGCTGGTATGATTTTTTATATTACCCCAACTTTGCAATTTTTATTGGGATATTTCTTATTTAATGAGCCTATTAATTTGGAAAAGTTACTAAGTTTCATTTTAATTTGGATTGCTGTATTTATTTATCTAAAAGATTTGTATGAAAATAAATAAATTTATAACTATCGGTTTCCTTCTTTTATTAAACTTATCATTCGCAAAAGCAGATGATAATTTTAATCAATGGAAAATTAAATTTAAAAATTATGCACAAGATCAAGGTGTAAGTTTGAATACGTTAAATAGATACATAGACAAAAGTATATTTTTACCTGATGTAATTAAATACGACAGGCATCAACCTGAATTTTATGAAGATACAAAAACATATATCTCAAAAAGAACTTCCAGCACAAAGTTGCTAATCGGAAAAAAAATTTATATTAAAAATGCTGATATAGTGGATTTAGTATCAAACACTTATAATGTTGATAAAAACTTATTATTATCGTTAATGGGTATAGAAACAAACTTTGGAAGTTATTTAGGAAAAATGGATATAATTTCTTCTTTAGCAACTTTAAGTTATGACAAAAGAAGAAGTAAATTTTTTACTTCTGAGTTAATTACCCTATTAAAATTAGTTGATAAAAATGTTGTAGATCCTAACTTGCTTTATGGATCATGGGCAGGTGCTTTTGGAAATTTTCAATTTATGCCTTCAACTATAAAAAATTATGCAATAGATTTTGATGGCAATGGAAAAATAAATCTAAAAAAAACAAACGATTCATTTGCTTCGGCAGCAAACTACTTAAATCAATTAGGATGGAAAAATTTGCAACCATGTTTTTTTAAAGTCAATCTTAAAAAAAACATACCTGATCAATATCTCAATATTTCTGCAAAAAATATTCATAGTAATAAAAAAGTGCATTATTTAAAAAAGTATATTCAAGATTCAAATTTTTTAAATAATTTTGACAATTTACAAGCGGCAATTATTACACCAGACTATGAAATAGTTGAAAATCCTAATAAACTATCACCAGCATATATTATATTCGATAACTATAAATTAATTTTAAAATGGAATAGATCTTTAAGATTTGCTCTTGCAGTTTGCACTCTTAAAGATAAATTTAATGATGGACTATAAGATCTTTTTTATCTTGTGCTTTATTTTCTTTGTTTCATGCGCAGAAGAAAAAAGTAAAATAAAATATTCTAAAAAATTTAATAATTTTTCTAATAAAGGTTTTGCTTTAATTTATGATGAAAAAATGTTTAAAAATAAATTAATTAACAAAAAATTGAATGATAGATCGCTTATTATTTTTAATAATAATCTAAAATATGAAACTCCTGTAAAAATAACAAATTTACTTAATGGCAAATACTTGGTAGCTAAAGTAGGTAAAGATGCAAAATATCCTTTTTTTTATAATTCAGTAGTTTCAAAAAGAATAGCTTATGAACTTGATATACATCAAGATCAACCGTACATAGAAATTAAAACTTTAAAACAGCAGAATTCATTTGTTATAAATAAAGCAAAAACTTTTGATGAAGAAAAAAAAGTAGCTGATAAAGCACCTGTTGAAGGAATTATTATTAAAAATATCAATGAAAATGAAAATAAAAATTTAATAGTAAAATCTAAATCTGATTTAAATATTTATTTTAATTATATCATTAAAATTGCTGATCTTTATTTTGAAGACTCAGCTAAAATTTTGAAGAATAGAATCGAAAATGAGTATAATATTTCAAATATTAAAATTAAAAAAATGTCCAAAAACAGCTATAGAATATATAAAGGCCCATATAAAAATATAGATTCAATAAAAATTGATTATAATGATATTATTAAATTATATTTTGAAAATATTGAAATTATAAAGCTATGAAAAAATATTTAATATTAATTGCGTTAACTATATCCTTTTTCTACACAAGTAACTCTTTAGCTAAATTTGATATTAAGGCCAGAACTGTCATACTTCAAGATTTTTTATCCGGTGATATTTTATATGAAAAAGATGCAGATCGTATAATTTTTCCTGCTTCTATGACTAAAATAATGACTGCATTGATAACTTTTGAACTGCTTAAAAAAGATGAAATAAGTCTTGATGATAAATATTTTATTTCTGAAAATGCTTGGAGACTTTCAGAGGCTGGATACTCTTCAATGTTTATTATGGTTGGAGATGAAATTTCAATAGAAAATTTGCTTAGAGGGATAATTGTTTCATCTGGAAACGATGCCTGTGTTGCTTTAGCCGAAGGCATAGCTGGTTCTGAAGAAGAATTTGCGATTTTAATGAATGAAAAAGCACAAGAAATAGGAATGACTAACACAACATTCTCAAATTCTTCAGGTATTAATTCACCTGACAATATTTCTACTGTTAGAGATATATTATTAATGTCAAATTATTTAATAAAAAATTACCCTAACTACTATAAATATTTTGAAGAAAAAACATTTACATGGAATAGAACTGGCGGCGATCCAATAACTCAAGGTAACAGAAATCCTTTATTATATAAAAATATAGGTGTAGATGGAATAAAAACTGGTTTTCTTTCGCATGAAAAATATTCACTTGCGTCATCAATTAAAAGGAAAAATAGAAGATTAATTGCTGTGGGCAGTGGTTTTAATACTAAAAATGATAGATCAAAACAATCGCTTAAATTATTAACCTGGGGATTAACAAAGTTTGAAACAATTAAAATTGCAGAAAAAGACAAAATTTTTACTATGATTGATGTATGGCAGGGTAAAAAAAAATCAATAAAAGCACATATTAATACAGATGTTTATAAAACAATTCCCAAGGCAAAAAAAAAATATTTAAAAGCTAAAGTAATATACGATGGCCCTATAAGAGCACCAATAGATAAAGATGAAAAAATAGCAAAATTAAAAATTTATTTCAAAGATAAAAACATCGGTACCTATGATTTAATAGCTTCAGAAGATGTTAAAAGACAAAACATGCTTTCAAGAATAATAACATCTTTAAATTTTTTAATTTGGGGCGATGCATAAATATCCAGTAATTGTTTTCGAAGGAATAGAGACTTCTGGTAAATCCACGAATCTATTAAAAGTCACGAAATATTTAAAAAGTATCAATAGGAGATTTGTAAAAATAAGAGAACCAGGTGGTAGTAGATATTCAGAAATAATAAGAAAATTAATATTAAATAAAAAATCAAAACTTAACTATAAAACTGATTTAATGTTAATAATGGCATCACGATCAGAAAATATAGATAAAATATTTAAGAAGTACTATAATAAAAAAATTATTTTAATTGATCGTTTCACAGATTCAACTATTGCATATCAACATATTGGTATGGGTATAGATAAAGTTTTAATTACTAAATTAAATAATTTTATTTTAAATAAATTTAAACCTTCTTTTACTTTTTTAAGTATCGTAAATAAAAAAAATATGCAAATTAGATTAAAAAAAAGATATTCTCTCAACAAATATGATAAATTTGATTACAAGTTTTATAATAGAGTGCAAAATGGTTTTTTAAGACTGGCACAAGGGAAAAAAAATTATCTAGTGATAGATTCTAATAAAGAAATTGTTAAAGATCACTTCAACATCATTATAAATAAACTAGATAAACTTATTAAGTAGAATGAATATAAATATCAACCTTATAGGTCATGATAATAGTTTTAATAATTTAGTACAACTTTACAATAAAAATATTTTACCAAATAAAATTGTAATTAAAGGAAACAAAGGAATAGGTAAATTTTTGTTATGTAGTCATTTTGTTAATTATGTTCTTTCACAAGATGAAGAATATAAATATAATTTAAATAAATTTGAAATTAATATTAAAAATAAATCATATCAGTTATTTAAAAATGAAATTCATCCAAACATTAATATAATTAATAAAAAAAAAGATAGTAGAAATATTGAAATATCACAAATAAGAGAAATGTTTTTGTTTCAAAACACTTCATCATTTAATAATAAGCATAGATTTATTGTTATTAATAATGTTAGCAATTTAAATAATAATTCAACCAACGCTTTATTGAAATCAATAGAAGAACCTAATAAAAACGTTTTTTACATTCTCACTTATAACACTGGTACCAAAATTCTTGATACTCTTAGATCTCGATGTGTTGAGTTTAAACTTACACTTCAAAATAAGTATAAAAAAATGATAGTTGATAACTATTTTAAAGAAAATATTTATGATTTAATTTCTACAGATTTTGCTAATTTTTATACTAATCCATCCTTTTTAATTTCATTAATAAATTATTCAAAGGTTAATTCATTAGATTACACTAACTTAACAATAGAAGATTTGATAATTTTTTTAATTAATAATAAGGATTATGTTAAGAATAATTTTATAAATGAAAATATAAATGTTTTTATTGAACTTTTTTTTTATAAAAATATCAATGTTACAAATAAAATTACATACAAAATAAAGGAGTATTTTTATTTAAAGCTTAGCGAAATAAAGAAATATAATCTAGATATGGAGTCATATTTTTTAGAGTTTCAAAATCAATTATTAAATGAATAAGACATTTTATATTACAACCCCGATTTATTATCCATCAGCAAAACCACATATGGGTCATGCATATTCTAGTATCATTGCAGACTTTTTTGCTAGATTTAAAAGAATTCAAGGTTATGATGTTTTTTTTTTAACAGGTACAGATGAACATGGACAAAAAATACAAAGAGCTGCTGAAAAAGAAGGTATAAAAACACAATTATTTTGTGACAATATAAGCAAAACATTCAGAAATTTATCTGAAATATTAAATCTCTCTAATAATGATTTTATAAGAACCACTGAATCTAGACATTTTAAATCAGTAGAAAATATTTGGAAAATACTTGAAAGTAAAAATGAAATTTATTTATCAAAATACTCTGGATGGTATTCAGTATCAGATGAAGCTTTTTATACTGAAGAAGAAATTGAGGTGATTAATAACAAGAAAGTTTCAAAATCTTCTGGATCCCAAGTTGAATGGATTGAAGAAGAGTCTTATTTTTTTAAACTTTCAAAATGGGAAAAGCCATTATTAGACTTCTATAATAAAAATCCAGATTTTATATTACCTGAATCAAGAAAAAATGAGGTTTTAAGTTTTGTAAAATCTGGTCTTAAAGATCTTTCAGTTAGCAGAAAATCATTTTCTTGGGGTATAAAAGTGCCTTCAAATAAAGAACATGTTATATATGTTTGGTTAGATGCTTTAACCAATTATTTAAGTGCATTAAATTATCCTGACACAAATAACAATTTATACAAAAAATTTTGGCCAGCTAATATACATATAATCGGTAAAGACATCTTAAGATTTCACGCAATATATTGGCCTGCATTTCTTCTTGCCGCAAACATAGAGCCCCCAAAAAGAATTTATGGACATGGTTGGATTTTGTCTGGTGAGGAAAAAATGTCAAAATCTAAAGGAAATATATTGGATCCTTTAGAAATTATTGATACTTATGGCCTTGATCCACTAAGATATTATTTGATCAAAGAAGTTTCTTTTGGTAACGACGGAAACATATCTAAAGATAAGCTTGAAAAATGCATTAACAGTGATTTAGCTAACAATTTCGGTAATTTATGCCAAAGAGTTTTAGCTTTTACAGAAAAAAACTTAAATAAAAAAATACCAGATTTGTATGAATTGAATAATGAAGACAATGAAATATTAAATAATTACACAAATAATTGTAATGATTTAATTAAAAAAATTGATAATCAAGATTTAAATTTTTATGTTAATTTTATTCAAAAACAATTATTTTTAGCAAATAAATATTTTAACGACCAAGAACCATGGAAAAAAAAATTAGATATAAAAAGGTTGAAATCAATTATTTATGTTTCTTTAGAATTAATTAGGAAAATTTCCATCATGCTTTATCCCATTATTCCCCAAACATCACTAAAAGTTCTTAAAATATTTAATATAGAAGAGAAGCAGATTGATTTTAATTCAATTAAAAAACATGATTTATTAGATAAAAATACCAGTATAAATAAAATTTCTATTTTATTTAAAAAAGTTGAAATGAATGATTGATTCGCATTGCCATTTAGATCATGAACCATTATTTGAAAATTTAAATAAAATTTTAGAAAATTCAAAAAAAGTAGGTGTTGAGAAAATTCTTACAATTTCAACAACTAAAGATAGTTATAATAACGTCAAAAAAATTGTTAAGTTGGACCCAATTATTTTTGGATCTATTGGAGTTCATCCCCACGAAACAAAAAATGAATTAATGACTTTTGATTTTATTACTAATGAGTTTAAAGAAAATCAAAGGATTATTGGAATAGGCGAAACTGGTTTGGATTATTATTATGAAAATAGTAATAAAGTTGATCAAATTAAAAGTTTCAAAGTTCATATAGAGGCATCTATAAAATGTAATTGTCCGTTAATAGTCCATTCTAGAAATGCTGAAGAAGATACATTTAAGATATTAAATGAATATTCAAAATATAATCCCAAGATATTAATGCATTGTTTTACTGGAAGTAAGAGATTTGCTGAGAAACTTCTAAATTTAAACAGTTATTTTTCGGCTAGCGGCATTATTACTTTTAAAAACAGTAAGGATTTACAGGAAACTTTTAAGTTTATTCCTAAAGACAAAGTACTAATTGAAACCGACAGTCCATTTTTAGCACCCATTCCTATGCGTGGAAAAAAAAACGAACCTAGCTATATAAGTTACACCTTAGAACATTTAGCAAAAATTAAAAAGGTTGATAAAAAAAATATGGATTTTATAACCACTGACAATTTCAATAAACTTTTTTTCACAGATGTCAGTTAAAATTACAATACTTGGATGTGGTAGTTCCCTTGGGATTCCACGTGTTGATGGTTATTTTGGAAAATGTAACTCAAAAATTAAAAAAAATTTTAGAAGCCGATGTTCTGCTTTAATTAGTTTTTTTGATTTTAATATTTTAATTGATACATCGCCCGATTTGAGATCTCAATTTTTAAAAAATAATATTAAAAATGTTGGGAGTGTTTTTTATACACACATGCACGGAGACCAAACACATGGAATAAATGAATTAAGAGTTTTTTATTTAAAAAATAAAAAAAAAATTGAACTATTTGCTGATAAACCTACATCAAAATATTTAATCAATTCTTTCAGTTATTGTTTTAAAAACAACTACGGTTATCCTGCAATTTTTAATTTAAATTTGCTTAAGAAAAAACATATTTTTACAAATAAAAATAAAAAACTTGTATTAGAATCTATAAAAGTGAAGCATGGTAGAATTAGCAGTATAATGTATAAAATAAATAATTCTTGTGCTTATGTAAGTGATGTAAGTAAAATTTACAGAAAAGATTACGAAAAGATTAAAAATCTGAAATATTTTATTGTTGATTGTTTGAGGTATGAACCACATCCATCGCATTTTAATTTAGATAATATAATAGAGTTAGTTAAAATTATTAAACCAAAAAAAACTATTCTTACTAATATGAATAATGATATTGACTATAAAGAAGTTCAAAAGTTATTACCTAAAAATATTTTACCAGCATATGATGGTATGAAACTTTTAGTTTAATAAATTATCAATTTTACTTATTATTTTTTTAGAATTTGGGCTCGTTAAGGATGAATATGTATCTTCGATTTTGCCATCTTTATTAATTAAAATCTTATGAAAATTCCATTTTGGAACTGCTGATTTTCCAAAGTTATTTTTGGCCCACTTATAAATCTCATGAGCATCTTTTCCTTTAACATTCGTTATTGTTGACATTGGAAAATTTATATTAAAATTAACTTCACAAAATTTTTTCACATCATCATCACTATTTTTTTCTTGATTAAAGCTGTTTGAAGGAACGCCAAATATTATCACATCTTTATTCTTATATTTATCCCACAATTTTTGCATTTCGCTATACTGTTTTGTGAATCCACAATAACTTGCAGTATTTACTAAAAGAATTATCTTTCCTTTGTAATCTTTAAAATTAATTACTTTTCCAGATATATCATTAATCTTAAAATCAAAAAAAACTTTTTCATATTTTGCATAAGAAAAATTGTTAAAAAAAATCATATATAAATAACATCCAATCAATAAAAACTTTTTCATAAAAATTATTTGTTAGGTGTAAGTAATATTAAAAAGTAGCCAGTTAAAGTGGATAATAATGACCCAGTCAAAACACCTATTTTAACTCCGTCTATATATTGAATATTTTCTACGAAAGCTAAATTTCCTACAAATAAACTCATTGTAAAACCAATTCCTGTTAATACCCCTACACCATAAAAATTAAACCAATTAGAATTATTTGGCATTTGTGCTATTTTTAATTTAATTGCAACATAAGAAAAAACAAAAACTCCTATTTGTTTACCTAAAAATAAACCCAAAACTATACCCAATGGAACTTTATCTAATAATGAAGATAATGATAATCCATCGAGAGAAACACCAGCATTTGCAAAAGCAAACAAAGGCATAATTCCAAAAGCAACATAAGGGCTAATTGCATGTTCAACTTTTATTAGCAATGAAAAATCTTTTTCATTTTTTCTATGAGGTATAGTCATAGCAAGTAAAACGCCAGAAATAGTTGCATGTATTCCCGAATTATGAGTAAAGTCCCATAAGAACATTCCAACAATTAGATAAGGGATAAATTTTCTTATATTAAATTTATTTAAAACCAACAATATTACAAATGATAGAAACATTAGTATTAAATATTTTATATTTAGGTCTCCAGAATAAAATACAGCAATTATTACTATAGCACCAAGATCATCTATAATAGCCAAGGCGGTTAAAAAAACTTTAAGCGATAAAGGAACTCTTTTTCCCAGAAGTGAAAGAACACCCAAAGAAAAAGCAATATCAGTTGCTGATGGTATTGCCCATCCATTTAAAGTTTCAGCATCTCCAAAATTTATATAGATATAAAATAAAGCGGGTACAAGCATCCCTCCAACAGCAGCTATTATAGGTAATAACGCTTGTTTTATATTTGACAATTCTCCTTGAATAAATTCTCTTTTTATTTCCAATGTAACAAAGAAAAAAAATATTGCCATTAAAGCATCATTAATCCAATGAATAAAAGTAAGTTTTAAACCAAAATTATTAATACCAATAAAAATATATTTATTTAAAGTTTGAAAGTAATAATCAGATAATTCTGAATTACTAACAAATAATGCAATTATAGCTGCAAATAAAAGTATTAATCCACTAGCAGCTTCTAATTTAAAAAACCACTTAAAAGGTTTTGAAATTGCTTGAATCATTTTAACTTATCAAATCCTTTAGAAATAATTGCATATTATAAAAAGATTCATATAGATTTGCTAACATACTTGGCAAACCTGGCAATAATATAGATAATCCAGATTCAAATGTATCAATAAGAATTATTAAAGATGTTAATGATATAAGAACTATAATAAAATAATTTCCGTATAGATAGTTCTTTTTTAAATTTGGCTTTTGATTATTTAATTTATTATTTTTTTTACTACTAATTTCTATTTTGTTTAAATCTTCATTGTCAGTTGTTTTAGCCAAATCTTCTTTATTGAAAGTGTCTATATCATTTTTAACGTTATTTTTTTCATCAAATTTCGCTGCTATTTTAAAGAACCATTTATGGTTACAATTACTACATTGAAGCAATCTTCCATTGTCACCAATTAAATTGCTATTTACATTAAATTTTTTATTACAATTTTGACAATTGATGATCATAAGAACTTATATCGTAAAATATTAAAAAATTCCTTGTATTTATTAATTAATATACTTTGAATTTTATATTATCTACTGTATTAGTACAGCAGTCGGGGCGTAGCGCAGCCTGGTAGCGCATCTGGTTTGGGACCAGAGGGTCGCAGGTTCAAATCCTGCCGCCCCGACCATGTTATGAAAAAAGCAAAAATTTATAAACCTTCAAAAACTGCTATGCAGTCTGGAAATAGTAAATTTAATAAATGGATAATTGAATTTATTACAGAAAAACCTGGTATAAATCCTTTGATGGGATGGGAAAGCTCCACTGATACTTATAGTGAATTAATACTTGAGTTTAATAGTAGAGAATTAGCTATAGATTATGCAAAAAAAAATAAAATTAATTATGAAGTTCTTGAACCCAACATTAGAAAAGTAAATAAAAAATCTTATGCAGATAATTTTACTAAATAATTTTATTAATGTTTAAATTTTTTACTAATAAGAAATGGTATTTGTGGAGTGTATTTGGTTCATTATTTATTTTAATTTCAACGTGGTATCAAGTTCAGCTTGATGTTAAAATTAATGAGTGGTTTGGTGAATTTTATGATACATTACAAAAAGCCTTGACAACACCTAATTCAGTTAGTGAAACTGAATTTATTGGATATCTTTTTACATTTGCAAAAATTGCTGCTTTATGGATATTGATTGCAGTATTTACAGGTTTTTTTACTAGTCATTGGGTTTTTAGATGGAGAACAGCAATGGCTGAATATTATCACAGTCAGTGGTTAAAAGCTAGACTTACTGAAGGCGCCTCACAAAGAGTGCAAGAAGATACATTAAAATTTGCAAGAATAATGGAAGGTCTTGGAACTGGATTGTTAGACAGTGTTATGACTTTAATTGCATTTACTCCGATATTATGGGGTCTTTCAAAACAAATTAGTGTTTTACCGTGGATTGGCGAGGTCGACCATGCATTAGTTTGGGTTGCAATAATTTCTGCTTTAGGAGGGACAATTATTTTAGCAGCTGTAGGAATTAAATTGCCTGGTATTGAATATGATATACAAAAAGAAGAGGCTGGTTATAGGAAAGAACTAGTTCATGGTGAAGATGATCCAATAAGAGCAGCACCTCCAACTATTGGTCAACTTTATAACAGAGTTAGAGGTATTCATTACAAATCTTATTTTCATTATTTATACTTTAATACAGTTAAATGGAGTTATTTCCAAGGAATGGTAATCGTTCCTTACTTAGCTTTAGCTCCTACTATTGTAACAGGCGCTATAACTTTAGGTTTCGTTCAACAAATTACTAGAGCTTTTGGACGAGTTGAGGGATCTTTACAATATTTAGTTAAAAGCTGGTCAACAATTGTTGAGCTTATATCAGTTTGGAAGCGGCTAAAAGAATTTGAATATAAACTTCTTTCACAGGAAAATGATGTTACTATAGTCGATAATAGTGAGTCTAGATAAAAATTTAATAGAAAAATTTGTCAGTGTTACATCAGATGCTGCGATAGCTTGTTTTAAACATTTAGGAAGAGGCGACAAAATAAAAGCTGATAAAGCTGCGACCGATTCTATGAGAGAAAGTTTAAATAATCTTGATATAAATGGAAAAATTGTTATTGGCGAAGGTGAATTAGATGAAGCACCAATGCTTTATATAGGGGAAAACTTAGGTACAAAAAAAGGTCCTCTTTTAGATATAGCTGTTGATCCATTAGAAGGCACTAATTTTGCAGCTAAAAACTTACCAGGAGCATTATCAGTAATGGCTATAGCCTCAAAGGGAAATTTATTTAATGCACCAGAAACTTATATGGAAAAAATAGCAGTAGGCAAAGATGTGCCAGCAAATGCTGTAGATCTAGACTTTTCAATAGAAAAAAATATTAAAAATATTGCAGAATCTAAAAATAAAAATATTAAGAATATTACTGTATGTTTGCTTGAAAGACCTAGACATAAAAAAATTATAGAAAAATTAAATAGTTTAAAAGTTAATTTAAGATTAATTTCAGATGGAGATGTTTCTGGTGCCTTACTTGTTACAGATGATAAATATAACGTAGATTTGTTTTTGGGTATTGGGGGTGGTCCCGAGGGAGTGATTGCGGCATCAGCTTTAGATGCTTATGGTTGTAAATTTCAAGGAAGATTTTTATTTACTACTGATGAAGATAAAAGAAGAGCAAAGCTAATGGGTATAAATGATTTAAATAAAAAATATAATTTAAATGAAATTATTAAAGGTGAATCTATTTTTTGCGCATCAGGTATAACTTCTGGAGATCTAGTAAATGGAGTAAAATTAAAAAATAGTAAATATTTTACAGAAACTTTAGTAACTCATAAAAATTCTACAATCAAAATAGTAAAAAAAGAGGTAACCACTACTTGATTAATTATATTAATTACACTAAAAGACTTTTCTTTGGTCCCTTCGTCTATCGGTTAGGACACATGGTTTTCATCCATGAAAGAGGGGTTCGATTCCCCTAGGGACCGCCAAAATGAAACATTTTGTATATATATTACTCACTTATCACAAAAAAAAATTTTATACTTATGTTGGTTCAACTTTAAATCTAAGCAAAAGATTGAAGCTTCACAACTTATCAAAAGGTGCAAAATATACTAAAGGAAAAAAATGGAGTATTATTTATAGTAAAGCATGCTTAAGTAAATCAGATGCATTAAAAAATGAATATAAACTAAAAAAAAATAGAAAAGTTAGAAATAAAATTAAATTTAATTACATAAAAAAAAATTATGAGAATTTCTATTTTGCTACCATATAAAGAAAATTTTTCTTCATCTAAAGCAGGTGCGGTATCTTTAAATGTTAGAGACACAACTTCTAATTCAAAATTTAAAAATAATATTTTAATATTCGGTGAAACAGTTGAAAAAAATAAATTACTTAAAAATTTTATCCATATAAATGTAGAACGTGGTTTTTATTTAAGTAAAACTCGTTCATATGTAAATAAATTTATTGCATTACAAAGAAAATATAAATCAGAAATTGTAGAAGTCCATAATAGACCTTCTTATATAAAGTTTTTAAGTAGTATAAAATCTAAATTAACTTTGTACTTTCATAATGACCCATTGAACATGAAAGATTCTACATCTGTTTACGAAAGAATTAAATTATTAAACCAAGTAAATAAAATTGTATTTAATAGTAATTGGTGTAAATCAAGATTTACATTAGGATTAAATTCTAAATTATATAAAGATAAATTAATAGTAATTCCACAATCTACATCAACAACAAAAATAAATTTCAATTCAAAAAAAAAGATTATATCATTTATAGGTAAATTGAATGAGTCCAAGGGTTACGATGCTTTTGGTTATAGCATAATAAAGATACTAAATGAATTTAAAGACTGGAAGGGAATTGTAATAGGCGATGAACCTCGGCAAAAACTTTTTTTTAAACATAAAAATCTTAAATTATATGGTTACAAGAATAACACATTCATATTAAATAAACTTAAAGAAACAAGTATATCTGTAATTCCATCAAGATGGGACGAGCCTTTTGGTAGAGCTAGTCTTGAGGCAACAAGCAGAGGCTGTGCTACAATTATAAGTAAAAGGGGAGGACTCCCAGAAACTACAAAGCATGCAGTTTTTATAAAAAATGTAAGCGAAAAAATATTATACAGACAAATAAAAAAACTTATTCTAAATGAAAGATTAAGATTAAAAATTCAAAAAAATGCATACAAAAATTTTTACCTTACAAATAAGTATGTTGCTAAAATTATAGATGATCTTAGAAAAAAAATAATTTCAAATAAAATTAACATTAAAAAAAAAATAATTAAAGAAAGATTAAAAGTTTTACATATAACAAATCTAAATGAAAGATTTGATGGTAGACTTCATTACAATACGGGTAAAAGAATTAATAATGGATTTATAAGATTAGGACATAATGTTCTTACTTTAAGTGATCGAGATATTTTAAAAAGATCTAAATCATTTACCGATCCTTATGGTACCAAAACATTAAATAAAAAGGTTATTAATGCTCAAAAAAATTTTAAAGCGGATTTAATTGTACTAGGACATGCAGACAACATTACAGTTGATACAATTAATAAACTTAAATTAATCAAGGATGATGTTAAGATTTGTAAATGGTTTCTTGATCCATTAATCAAAAATGGTCCTGATTACGATAAAAATAAAATGAGAATTAGTTATTTAAACAATTATATAGACGCAACTTTTATAACAACTCATCCTGATGCATTGAGCTTTAAACTTAAAAATTTATATTTTATTCCAAATCCATCAGATGTTTCATTTGAAACTTTAGATAATTCTAAAAAAAACCCATCAAAAGATTTGTTTTTTGCAATGAGTCATGGTGTACATAGGGGGGTATTAAAAGGTGGTAAATTTGATTCTAGAGAATTATTTCTAAAAAAATTAAAGCTAAAGTTACCAAATATTAATTTTGATATTTTTGGTATGAGCGGTAAGCAACCTATTTGGGGTGATGATTTTATAAATAAAATAAAAGATTATAAAATGGGTCTAAATTTAAGTCGTGGAAAGCCTGTTAAATATTATTCAAGTGATCGTATTGTTCAACTAATAGGCAATGGACTTCTTACTTTTATAGATAAAAGAACTAAACTTGATAAAATAATAAACAAAAATGAAGCTGTTTATTATAATAATATAAATGATTTAGTAGTCAAAATTAACTATTATCTGAAAAATTTATCGTTACTAAAAAATATTGCCTCTAATGGAAAAACTAAATATTTAAATCATTTTAGTTCTAATAAGATTTGCCAGTATATAATTATTAAATCATTTATGTTTCAAAATAAAAAAAAATTTACTTGGGAATAATGATTTACAAGCTCAATGGGAAAAAAAATATATTTTATTGAAAAATCTATTTCATTTAATTCTCATGATTTAAATTCAGTTAAAATAGGTGGATCTGAAAAAACTCTAATAAATATATCTAATGCACTCGCTAAATTTCAAAATTTTACAGTAAAGGTATTTAACAAAACTAAAGAAAAAATTATTATAAATAATGTTGAATGGAATAATTTAACTAATATTAACATTAATGATGAACCAGATTATTTAATTAGTATGTCTGATGCTAATTTGTTGTCATTAATGGATTGTAAAAATAAATTTTTATGGTCACATAGCGTGCAATCATTTGAAAAATTTATTAGAAAAAAACAATTTATACCTGTTTTAAAACATAAACCTTTGGTATTTGTAGAAAGTAAATATCATTATAATAATAGGAGTTTTTTTACATCTCCTTTTGGCAAAGAAATTATTCATATTGCAGTTGATTACGATTTTATTAATACTAAAATTGATGAAAATTATTTACCTTATAAAAATGCAATATTCTCTACTAGATCTGACCGTAACTTGAATTTTCTTTTAAAATGTTGGGAAAGTATCAAAGTTAAAACTGGCAATTCAAATTTATTTATTAATCCACCGTTTCTTATTAATGAAAAATATAGAAATTTGGATGTTAAATTAAGAACCAAAGGACATAAATCTGATTTAATAAAAGATTTATTAAATTCTAAAGTAATGCTAGTTCCTGGTCACAAAGGAGAAGTTTTTTGTTTAGCTGCTGAAGAGGCTAGAGAATTATGTCTTCCAATAGTTACAATGGGATATGGATCTTTAAAAGAGAGAGTGGAACATGGAGTTACAGGTTTTATTGCTAATAATGAAAAAGAATTTATTGATTATTCTATTCAGCTATTAAACGATGATAATTTGTATTATAAAATTAAAAAAAATCTTATTAAAAAACGTAATTCTAGGAACTATAAAAATGTTGCACATGATTTAATAAAAATATTAAAAATTAAAGTTTAATTTTGTTTAATGCGTTATTTTTAAAGATATTAGCCTCTCTTATGTACCTTCTTACCATCTGAGTAGTTTTATGACCGGTCATTGCCATAATGCTTCTCTCATCAGCTCCAGATTCTGCTGCAACTGTAGCAAAACCGGATCTTAAACTGTGACCTGAGTAATTAGCATTATCAATACCTGCTAAATTTAAGTAGTTTTTTATTATCAAGGCGACTGTTTGGTCGGTTAATCTTTTATTTGTAAGCGCAAGTCCTTTTGCAAAACGCCTAAATATAGGGCCATTTTTAATTTTTGATAACTCTATCCATTTCTTTAAATTTCTTACAGGACAGTATTCAGCTTTATCAAAGTAGGGTAGACCCTTTATCATTCCTTCTCCAAACTGATCAGTTTTTGAGTTTTTAATCAGTATTTTTAGTCCCTCTGGTACAAATTCAAGATCTTCATTGTCTATTGATATTAATTCTGACCTTCTAAATCCACCACCAAATCCAATTAGTACTATAGATTTGTCTCTTGCTTTTTTTTTCTCGTCTGTATTTTCTTTATCTATTACATTAATAATAGACTTTAAATGATTGATTAATATAGGTTTTTTTCCAGTCTGAAAACTTCCTTTTACTCTTTTTATACCCATTAGATTTTCAATTATAATTGGATTCTTTGTATCTAAATAGTGGCCTTTTAACTTATGGACCATGCTTATTGAAACCAATCTACGTTTTAAAGTGCTTATTTTTAATTTTTTTGACAAATGAGTGAGGTATATAGATACAATTTTTGGGTCAGTTGGCAATGAATTTAAACTATGTTTAAAACAAAATGCTGTAAAGTCCCTAAAATCTGATTTGTATGCTCTTAGTGTATTATTAGCTTTAGAAATCTTGAGGTTATTTATTGTTTCCTCATGAAGTGATTTTAGGTCTGTTACAAGCTTATTCATATATTACTATTGATAACCATTAATTATCATTAGTAATAATATAACACATTTAATATGTCAAGCATTTAATGTAAAAAGAAATTATGCCAAAATATTTACTTATAGGACTTATTGTAGTTATAGGAACATTCTTGATTATGAATTATTGGCCTAAACTTAAAGATCAAACTAAAAATCGAATATTAATGGTTATATTCGGCATATTTTTCCTTAGTATATTTGTCCTGCTATACCTCTTGATGTTTTAGTTTAACTTTTCCCCGATATCCACAGCTGTTAAAAAGATAATAAATTCAACAATAAAGTGATACATACAGCTTATTCCATGTGATATTGTTAAAAATGAATTAAGAGGCAACTCTTAACTGACCATCTGGGGAAAAATCGAGAGATTCAAGAACAGAGGGCAGAAAACTCTGCTGAGTAGCGCTAAAATAGTAGAGTAAAAGGCATGGCGGTAGCGCATAAAACGACGTGCCAAAACTACTGTTCTTTGCACCGTAAAAAGTGCAAGGAAACAGGGTTTTTTCATTAATATGCTAATAAAAGGTACTAAATTTCAAATAAAAGTCTGGAAATATCTGCTCAAAATTCCAAAAGGAAGTGTTAAAAGCTATAAACAAGTAGCAAGAGGCATAAATAGACCAAATGCAGCTAGAGCTGTAGCAAATGCATGTGGAAAGAACCCATATTCTCCAAAAGTACCTTGTCATAGGGTAATTAGATCTGATGGAAAATTAGGGGGTTATTCAGGTGCTGGGGGCACAAAAACTAAAAAAAAACTCTTAAAAAAGGAGGGTTTTTGCTCTAGAATCTAGTAATATCAACGATTTTACCAGATTCTACCCTATTTCGATAATATTTTATGCTTTCGCCCTTGAGTTGTACCTTATATCGTAATATCCAAAAAATATGACTATCTATGGCCGTTTAATCGCTATATTCTAATAATGCAATGCTGTAATAATGATATCAAAAATATGCTTTTTTTTATGTATAAAACTCATGAATTATAGTTTAACAAGCTAATAATATATTGTTATAATTGAAATACTTCCAATAATAGTAATTTTCCATATAATTTGGTGTTTAAAAATATTAGTTATTAACTTAAGAACAAAATCTAGTTTATTTAATTGCTTAATTTAGCCTTTATTTTCAATCATTTTATTAACTTTTAAATATCTTTATCCATTTATTATCTATATTTTTTTCTTCGTTTACTATTACTATTTCATAGAACTACCTAATAAAATACTTTAATTAATATAATATAAGTAATAAATACAATAGTTTATTATTGTAAATTAAACTAAATTATTAATAAATTGTAAATATATACATATTAAATATTTTTTAATTCTCTTCTAAAAATGTATGCACCAGAAGAAATAATAATTAACAAACCTGCAAAAGTCCAAATATCAGGAAAATCTTTAAAGAAGTAATAACCTAAAATGATATTTGTTATTATCTCAAAATATCCAAATGGGGCTAATTTAGAAGCATCAGCATATCTTAAAGAATAAATTAGAAGAAGATGACCTAAACAAGCAAATATGCCCATTAAAGCAAGCCATAGCCACTGTGATTGGCTTAAATTTATCCAAACTATAGGAACAAATAGACTTGATATAAAGACCCCTACTACGCCTGTTATTAAAAGAGTTAATAATGGATTGTCAACTGTGTGAAGCTTTCTAGTAATTATTAAATAAACTCCATAGAAAAATCCAGTACCTAGCGCAGCAATAGTAGCAATATTAAATTCAATTAAACCAGGTCTTATTACAACTAAACTGCCTATAAATCCTACAATGACAGCTGACCATCTTTTGATGCCAACTTTTTCACCTAAAATTATTGGTGATAAAGCTGTTGTTACTAGTGGAGCTACAAAAGCTAATGTTAAAGCTTTAGCCATAGAAATAATTGAAATCGAATAAAAAAAACAAATATTAGCCGACAATAGTGTTATTCCTCTTAAAATCTGTAATTTTGGATTTTCAGACCATTTTAAACTTTTTCTGAAGAAAAAAAACATTAGTGGTAAAGTCCAAAAAACAGTAAAAAAATATCTGGCCCAAGTAATTTGAAAAAAAGATATCTCGGATGAAAAATATTTAGCGATTGTATCCATGAATGGGAGAACTGCCCAAGCAGACAGATTTAGAATAATCGCTTTCATTAATAAGGAAAATATTTTAAAGAAATAAAGACAATGATTGGCACAGTTATTAAAGACATTAAAGTTGAGACAACAATCACACTAGAAATACTATCGACAACTTTTTTAGGCGAATACATTTCTGCAACTAAATAAGTTAATATAGCACTAGGCATAGAAGATTGAATTAATAAAACTCCTGCAGCAAAACCTGTTAAATTGAAAATTTTAATTATTAGAAATCCAATAATTGGACCAAAAATTACTCTACCAATTGAGGAAATTATAGAATCTTTTAAAGAAAATACTTTAAGTTGAGTTAAAGAAACTCCTAATGACATTAAAATCAAAACAATCATTGCATATCCTAATAACATAACAGTGTTTAGGACTACCTTTGGCATTTCCAAATCAAAATATAAAAAGAAAACAGCGACAATTACAGCATAAGTAGGTGGACTTTTTAAAATTATTTTTATATCGAATTTTTTACTAGCTAAAAAAATATTTATTGTAAAATGCAGCAGTATAACTAAAGACGATATAGCAGCCGCAACACCCATTCCTAAAGTTCCATAAGCAAACAAACATATGGGTATACCCATATTACCAGTATTCGGAAGAAAATATGGTGGCAACTCTCTTGAAATATCTTTTTTCATAAAGTATAAAAAAATTACACCTGTTATTGCAAAAGAAGTAAGAGCTATTATTGCATAAATAAAATACTCAGAAAAAATATTATATGTAACTCCAGAAGATGTAATGGCAAAAATAAATAGTGCAGGAGCACCAAAATTACCAGAGTAATTAGTTATAAATGTAGTGTCAAACTTTGGATTTTTTTTCCCTAAAAAATATCCGATTCCTACTATAAAAAAAACTGGAAACAGTACTTCAAATATCTTGAGATACAGTTCCATTTATTTAAAATAATCTTATTAAAACTGGCGTCTTAATTATGTTTTTATTTGCTTTAAATGACTTTAAGCATCTCATTGAATTTAATTCATTAGCTTCATGAGTGATAATTGCTATAGAAGCTATTTTTTTCTTATGATCTGGTATTTGAATTAATCTTTTTACAGAAATGCTGTATTTCGCCAATTGTTTAGTAATTGAAGATAACACACCAGGTTTATCTTTAACTTCAAGTCTCAAATATAGAGGATTTGAATAATTATTTATATTGTAAATTTTTACTTTTTTTCTTTTTTTACCAGATATGCCAAAAGGAAATTTAATATTACCTCTTAATATAGATAGTAAATCTGACATTAATGCTGAAGATGTAGCACCAGGTCCAGCACCCTCCCCTTGGAGAACACTTTCGCCAACAGGCTTACCTTCTAGTATTACTGCATTCATTACTCCATTTACGTTACCAATATATGTATTTTTATTAACTAAACATGGGTGAACACGTTCAAATAATTGTTTGTTAATTATTTCTGTTATACCTAAAAGTTTTATTCTGTAATTCAGCTGATCTACTATTTCGATATCCTTGTATTCAATATTCTCAATTCCTTCCATTAAATACTTTGAATTTGAAATTTTATTATTAAAAGATAATGATGAAAGAATTTTTACTTTAGCCAACGCATCATAACCATTAAGATCTAATTTTGGATTACTGGGTTCAGCATAGCCTAAAAATTGAGCTTTTTTTAATACATCTCCAAAACTATTTTTTGTAGCTTCCATTTCTGAAAGTATATAATTAGAGGTACCATTTAAAATTCCATAAACTCTAGAAATTTTGTTTGTCGCCAAACCTTCTTTTATGGTTCTTAAAATAGGTATTCCACCTCCTACAGAAGCTTCAAATTCTAAATTAACTTTATTTTCTTCTGCTAGATTTGAAAGATAATCACCATGCTTAGAAATTAAAGCTTTATTTGGGGTAATAACATGAATTTTATTTTTTAAAGCCGTTTCTACTACTTTTTTTGAAATACCATCAGATAGGCCAATTGCCTCAATTAGAATATGTATTTTTTTTTTCCTAAAAACTTCTAATGGATTTGAAAAAAAAATATTTTTATCTAATTTAAAAGATCTTTTTTTATTTTTATTTTTAGCTGATATAGCAACAATGTTAATATTCTTACCTGTTTTATTTAAAATATCTTTTTTTTTATTATTTAATTCATTTAACAAATATGAACCAATTTGACCTAGACCAATCAAAGCTATATTAAAATCTTTACTCATTATTTTTCCATTAAATTTGGATAATTACTTTTTTTTCCAAACAAAACCACATTTTTTTTAAAATCATTAAAAGTTGATTCTTCATCAAAATTAATATCTAATATTTTTTTTTCATTGTGTGCAGTGTTTTTATTTTCCCATAAACCACTTTTGGTATCTATAGAGCAGTGAGCCAACAAAAGTAAAGTCAGTATAAGATAGCTAATTTTTTTCATTTAATCCTTCGTTCTCTTTAAAGTTATAATAAATATTCATATTTTGTACTGCTTGACCACTTCCACCTTTTATTAAATTATCAATAACAGAAAGAATGATTAATTTATTCTTATATTTTGTGTTACAGACAGAAATAATACAATTATTTGTATTTATTACATCATTAGTACTTAATAAAGTATTAGGTGTATCAATTTTAACAAATTGTTCATTTTTATAATATTTTTTAAGTGCAGTATTGATGTTCTTTATTGTAACGCCTTTTTTCAAATCTATATAGATTGTACTAAGTATACCTCTAAACATTGGTGTTAAATGAGGTGTAAATTGAAAACTATTTATTTTTCCTGTGTTTGAGTCTAGCTCTTGTTGAATTTCACTATTATGTCTATGTTGTGGTAAACCATAAGTACTAAGCGATTCATATAGATTTTGATTTTTAAATTTTTTATGAACCCCTCTACCTGCTCCCGAATATCCAGACTTGGAATCAATTATAATATTATTATTAAAAATTAAATTTTTATTTAAAATTGGTATTAGTGGTAACAATATAGATGTAGGATAACATCCTGGACATGAAATTATTTTGGAATTTTTAATTTTATTCCTTTTAATTTCAGATAAACCATAAGTACTGTGCTTTAGCATATTTTTAGCCTTATGTTTGATTTTATACCACTTAAAAAAATCACTACTTTTTCTAAGTCTAAAATCAGCTGATAAGTCTATTAATATATTTTTTTTTAATAAAAGTTTTGAAATTCTTTGAGATTCTCCATTAGGTAAAGCAGTAAAAATAACATCAACATGTGATAAAAATTTTTTGTTAAATTTAACAATTTTAGGCAGTTTGTGTTTGCCTAAACTTGTATCGTACAAAGATATGCTTTTACCAATTGATGATCTTCCACATAGATATTTAATATTAACTTTTTTGTGATTGGCTAAAATTTTAGTTAATTGAATACCAATATAACCTGTTGAACCATAAATAAGAACATTTATCTTAGACATAATATAATATAGCAGTTGTAGATTAAAAAGAAATTATCTTTTAGAAAACTGAAAACTTCTTCTAGCTTTAGCACGACCAGGTTTTTTTCTTTCTACAGATCGAGAGTCCCTGGTTGTTAGCTTTTCTTTTCTTAACGTAGATTTTAAATTTTCATCGAATTTAATTAAAGCTCTAGAAATTCCATGAACTAATGCACCAGCTTGTCCAGTTTGACCACCGCCAACTACTTTAGATCTAACGTCATAATCAGTTGATTGATTTATTATTTCAAATGGTCTTAAAATTTGCATCTTATGAGTAGATCTTGTGAAGTATTCTTCAAAGTTCTTTCCATTAACATAGATTTTACCACTACCTTTTTTTAGCCAAACTTTAGCAATCGAAGTTTTTCTTCTTCCAGTTGCGTATTTACTGTCTTTAAAATCTAATTTAGTTTTTTTTCCTGTATTTGGGCTTATGTTATCCATATTAATTTCTTATAATATTTTTTTTATTTAAAACTTTTATATCAATAATCTCTAGATTTTGTGCTTCATGAGGGTGACTAGGACCAGAATAAATTTTTAGTTTCGTTAATTGTTTTTTTGCAAGAGCTCCAGCTGGAAGCATTCTTTTTACAGCTAATTTTAGTACTTCACCTGGCTTATTGTCATGAAGTCTTTCAGGAGTAGTTTCTTTAATTCCTCCAGGATAACCTGTGTGTCTATAATATTTTTTATCTTCAAATTTATTTCCAGTAAATTTAATTTGATCAACATTTTTCACAACAACAAAATCTCCATGATCCATATGTGGAGTATAAGTAGTTTTATTTTTTCCTCTAATAATTTTTGACACTATTGTCGCAAGTCTACCAACAACTGCGTCTTTAGCGTCAATTTCAAACCATTGAGAATTTATGTCGTCTTTTTTAATAAATTTAGTCATGAATGCGGGATTAATACTTATAAATATATATATTGTCAATTTATTATATTTTTCTCTAATATCATGGTCTTGTAATAGAATGCATAAGTGCTAAAAAACCTTATTAAAATGAATTTCAATAATAATATACTTAAGGAGATAATTAATGAGTGATAAAAAAATACCAGACCCAAAAACGTATAAATTTGATACATTAAGTTTACATGCGGGATATCAACCACATAAAAATGCGGGTTCTAGACAAGTTCCCATATATCAAACAACTTCTTATCTTTTTGATGATGTAGATCATGCTGCTGCACTTTTTAACTTAGAAAGAGGTGGACATATTTATAGTAGAATATCAAATCCAACTGTTGGCGTTCTAGAAGAAAGAGTCGCTTCCCTTGAAGGGGGTACCGCAGCATTAGCAACTTCATCTGGAATGAGTGCTATATTTCTAACAGTAATGACTTTATGTCAAGCAGGTGATCACCTTGTTGTTTCGTCTCAATTATATGGTGGTACTGTAAATTTGTTTAGACTTACTCTACCAAAATTTGGAATTAAATGTACATTTGTTAAACCTAGAGATACAGAAGGTTTTAAGAAAGCTATTCAAAAAAATACCAAAGGCATATTTGGAGAATTAGTTGGAAATCCTGGCAATGAAATTATGAATATGCCTGAAATTGCAAAAATTGCTCATGATGCAGGTATTCCATTGATTGTTGATGCAACATATCAAACTCCCTATCTTTGTAAACCATTTGAACATGGTGCTGACATAGTAGTTCATTCATTAACTAAATGGATGGCTGGTCACGGTTCATCAATGGCGGGTATATTGATTGAAGGTGGTAATTTTGACTGGATGCAAAATGATAAATTTCCAACAATGACAAAACCATACGAAGGATATCACGGATTATCTTTTGCTGAAGAGTTTGGACCTACAGCTTTTACCATGAAAGCTAGAGCTGAAGGTATGAGAGATTTTGGTCCTTGTTTAAGTCCACAAAATGCTTGGAATGTGTTACAAGGTATAGAAACGTTATCTGTAAGAATGAAAAAACATTGCTCAAATGCAGATGAAATGGTTAAATATTTATCAGGTCATGAAAGCGTTGCTTGGGTATCACACCCAAATGTACCTGATCATCCTGATCACGAGTTAGCAAAGAAACTTTTGCCAAATGGCCGTGGATCAATGATTGCTTTTGGAATTAAAGGTGGAAAAGATGCAGGTGTTGCGTTTATTAATAATGTTAAACTAGCTTCACATCTTGCTAATGTTGGTGATACAAGGACTTTAGTTATACATCCTGCGTCTGGTACTCATTCACAAATGGATGAGGCAACCTTAAAATTTGCAGGTTTATCACATGATATGATTAGATTGTCTGTTGGTATAGAGGATATAGATGATATTAAGAACGATTTTGAAATTGGTTTTAGAGCTGCAAGAAAACCAAGACTTGTTTCTAATCAATGAAGTTTAAAGTAAATGGTAATGAGGTATTTGCCTCTACTGGTGGACGACCATTCGACAAAAATAAACCTTTAATTATTTTTGTACATGGTAGTGGATTAACTCACATGACCTGGGTTCTTCAAACAAGATATTTTGCATTCCATGGATATAGTGTTTTAGCTTTAGACATGCCCGGACATGGTCTTTCAAGCGGTAAAAGCTTAAAATCTATCGAAGAAATGGCTGACTGGATAAATAATGTAATTGATGCTGTTGGATTTAAAGAAGCTTCTTTAGTTGGTCATTCTCAAGGTTGTTTAGTTACAGTTGAATGTACATCAAGATATCCTGATAAAATTAAAACTTTAAGTTTAATGGGAGGCGCAGGTGCTATACCTATGAATCCTGAATTATTAGAACTTGCAGAAAATAATAATCCTAAGGCAGTAGATTTAATGATGGACTGGGCTCATGGTCCAGCAGGTCATTTTGGTGGGCACCCTGTTCCAGGCTTATATCATATAAACACTGGCGGGATGCTAGCTAAATCAAGAAATATAAAAGATACTTTGGGTATAGATTTTAGAGCATGCGATAACTATAAAAATGGATTTGAAGCTGCAAAAAAAATTAAAATACCAACTTTATCAATCCTGGCTACAGATGACAAAATGTGTCCTGTTAAAGAAGGTAGAAAGTTGGCAGATTTAATTGAGGGCAGTAAAGTTGATATAATTGATAATTGTGGACACATGATGCTTTTAGAAGAGGCTGATAGAGTTTTAAAAGTATTAAAAAGTTTCATTACAACCCATTTTCCAGCAAAAAATATATAAATTTTTAACTTGATTGTGATCCTTACATAAAGGAAAATATAAAAAAAAAGGAGAAATTTATGAGCAAAAACCCAGAAACAATTGCATTACATGGTGGTGATTACAGAAGTGATCCAGCAACTACTGCGGTAGCAGTTCCACTTTATAGAACAACATCTTATCAGTTCAATGACACAGGTCATGCGGCAAATTTATTTGCACTTAAAGAATTTGGTAATATTTATA
The DNA here is from genome assembly GCA_045567255.1 of Candidatus Pelagibacter sp. Classification (GTDB taxonomy): domain Bacteria; phylum Pseudomonadota; class Alphaproteobacteria; order Pelagibacterales; family Pelagibacteraceae; genus Pelagibacter. Next base: position 51,409 of record JBJLDH010000016.1, read on the forward strand.
CACGAATAATGAATCCAACTAATGATGTGTTGGAAAAAAGAGTAGCAGCACTAGAAGGAGGACTAGCCTGTGTAACAGTTGGTTCAGGTCAAGCAGCTTCAACATTTGCGATTTTAAATGTATGTCAATCAGGTGATAATTTTATTAGTTCAACAGATTTATATGGTGGAACAGTTAATTTATTTACACATACTTTAAAGAAACTTGGAATTGAATGTAGATATGCTGATCCTTCAGATCCAAGTAATTTTGAAAAGTTGATAGATGATAAAACAAGATGTTTTTATGCAGAAACTTTACCAAATCCTTATTTGAGAGTTTTTCCTATCAAAGAAGTGTCTGATATAGGCCGAAAACATAATATACCTTTAATAATGGATAATACAGCATCACCAGTGATATGTAAGCCTTTAGAACATGGGGCTGCTGTTGTTGTGCATTCTTTAACTAAATTTATTGGTGGTCATGGAACGGTTATTGGAGGATGCTTAGTTGATGGTGGAAATTTTGATTGGACGGCAGACCCAAAAAGACAACCGTTATTTAATGAACCAGATATGAGTTACGGAGGTGCTAAATGGGGAGAAGTCGTTCCACAATTAACAGGAGCCAATGTAGCTTTTGCTGTAAGAGCAAGAGTTTGTTTATTGAGAGATTTGGGCGCACCTTTAGCACCAGATAATGCTTGGGGAATTATTCAAGGACTTGAAACTGCTCCATTAAGAATGAAACAACATTGCTCAAATGCTGAAAAAGCTGTAGCTTTTTTAGAGAAACATAAGAGTGTGGAGAGAGTGATTTACCCTACCCTACATGAAGGAGAAATTGCCGCAAGATCTAAAAAGTACTTAAAAGGTGGCAATGGAGCTTTAGTTGGTATCGAAGTTAAAGGTGGCGTTGAGGCTGGTAAAAAATTTATTGAGTCATTAAAAATGTTTTACCATGTAGCAAATATTGGTGATGCCAGAAGTTTAGCAATTCATCCTGCAACTACTACTCACAGTCAGTTAACACAAGAAGAATTATTAGCTGCTGGTGTAACACCTGGATATGTTAGATTATCAATAGGAATTGAACATCCTGATGATATTATTAAAGATCTTGATCAAGCTCTTAATGAGTCGGGCAAACCTAATTTGAAGGCTGTTGGTTAGTATTTAAATAAAGAAAGTAAACGGTAAAACTAACTAAAAAAATTGAACTTATTTGGTGCATAGATGCTAAAATAATCTGTGCACCATGTAAAAGTGTTAATATACCAAGTATAATTTGAATAAACAAAATTATTCCAAGTAAGTTTATAACAATATATAAATTATTTAATTTATTGGAGTAAATTTTAAACATTAAAAATATATAAAAAATTACAATTACATAAGCTAAATTTCTATGCATGAATTGTACTAGTGATGGATCACTAAATGCAGAAAGTTTAAATAAGTCAACATATTTACTATCATTGGGAAAAAGATCTGAACCCATCAATGGCCAAGAAGTATATATTTGTCCCGCATCCATACCCGAAACAAAGGCACCAATAATAATTTGAACATATATTAAAATAAGAAATATTAATGGTAAAAAAAATTTTAATTTATTATTGAAATTATTTTTTATTCTTAAATTAAAATAATTCCATAATATTAATGATATTATTAAAAATGCTAATATCAAATGAATAGATAAACGAAAATGACTTACGTCTATTCTATCAACTAAGCCACTTGAAACCATGTACCAACCTATAAAACCTTGAAAGCAAATTAAAAAAAATATTAAGTAAAAATTGAACAATTTTTTAATACCAACCTTAATTGTAAAATATAAAAGAGGTAACATAAATAAAATACCTATTAATCTACCAAGAAAACGGTGGGCCCATTCCCACCAAAAAATTATTTTAAATTCGTCCAGAGTCATTTCATAATTTTGAATCTTGAATTCTGGAATTTCTTTATATAAATTAAAATAATTTATCCAATCTGCGCTATTTAAGGGTGGTAAAAAACCAGAAAAAAGCTGCCACTTTGTTATTGATAGACCAGAATCGGTTAATCTAGTTAATCCACCAACTATTATCATTAACGCAATAATAAGAAACATTAAGACTAGCCATAGAGTAATGTATTTTTTTATTTGATTATTTTCTATATACATAATTAAATAAATATATTATTTATCATTTAATCCAAATATATAAATGTCGCCATTAAATAAAAAAAAACTTACTCTAATTAGAAACAAACTAGATATTTTAGATAATTCTTTAATTAAAATTTTAAAGAAAAGAACTTATTTAGTTAAAAAGGTTTTATCTCTTAAAGAAAATAAAAGCGAAATTGTAGATAATGTTAGAATAAAAAGAATACTAAAAAGTATTAAAAATAAATCTATAAAAAACAAAATAGATCCAAGAATTACACAAAGGATTTGGATTAATATGATAAATGCTTATATAGATTATGAAAAAAGAAATTTCAAAAAAAAATAATTATTTACTGTGGGGTGGAAGTTTTTTTTCCACAAAAAGTTCGTGTTTTCTTGTTGAGGGATTATATTTTTTAGCCTTTAGTTTTACCTTAGCCTTTTCACCACCAGCAGGTTTTTTTACATAATAAAAAAAAGGGCTATCAGGCTTGGACTCCGGCACAAGTCTTACTTTAACATGAGTTTTTTTTGCCATTTTATTTTTTTAATTCCTTAATTATTTTAGAAATTTTACTAATTTTATTTTTTAAAATATTTTTTGTGTTTATAGTAGTATTGTTTGTTTCGTCAAGATCTGATTCACCTGTTAATAAATGTTTTTTAACTCCTCTAATTGTCATGCCTTTTTCTTTAAGTAAATATTTTATTTTCTTTATGGTTTCTATTGATTGTATGTCATAATATCTTCTTTTACCTGCATATATTTTTGGTTTAATTTGCTTGAATTCTTTTTCCCAATATCTCAATGTGTGAGTAGATATTTTTCCTGTTTTTGAACTTATTAAGTTTAAAGCCTCTGCTACTTCACTAATAGTTTTATAAGCTTCATTTTTTTTAGTCATTTTGATTAATATATAACTTTAATTCTCTAGATGGTTTAAACAGTATAACATTTCTTTCTGAAATTATTTTATCTTCTCTTGTTTTAGGATTCCTTCCTAATCTTTGTTTTTTTTTCCTTAAAATAAAAGTTCCGAATTTTGAAATTTTAACTTTTTTTTCAGATATTATATTTTTTAGAATTATTTGAAAAATATCTTCTAGTAAATTTTCTGATATTTTTTTTGAAAAGCCAATTTGCATATAAATTGAATTTACAATTTCTCTTTTAGTTAAATTTATTCTCATAAACTAATTAATGTTTTGTTTGATTTTTTCAATTAACCTACCTTGTACTATTTTTTCACATACAGATATCGCATTAGAAAATCCTATATAATCCGTACCACCATGACTTTTAACAACAGGAGAATCTAATCCTAACAAAATTGCACCGTTGTATAATCTAGGATCTAATTTTTTTTTGAAATTATTTATATTTTTAATATTTAAAAATGATGATATTTTTCCTATTAAGTTACCTGTAAAAGTTTTCTTTAATTCACCAGTTATAAAGTTAGCTGTGCCTTCGGCAGTTTTTAATGCAATATTTCCAGTGAAGCCATCTGTAATTATTGTGTTGACTTCTCCATTCATAATATTATTGCCTTCAACATAGCCTTTAAATTCAAAAAGATTATTTTTAGATTTTGATAGTTCTTGATATGTATTTTTAATTACGCTATTTCCTTTTAATTCCTCTGAGCCAATATTTAATAATGCAACTTTTGGTAATTCATTTGGAAATAAAGACTTGTAAAGTGCAGCACCCATAACTGAAAAATCTTTTAGGTTTTTTTCACTACATTCAATGTTGGCTCCTAAATCTAAAACTATGTTCATTCCTTTTTTATTGGGCCATAAGCCAGACAAAGCTGGTTTGTCAATATTTTCAATCATTTTTAAATTTAATTTTGCTATAACAAATAATGCACCTGTATTTCCAGCTGATAGCATTATGTCTGAGGTCTTATTTTTAACGCTTTCTATAGAAAGCCACATGCTCGTATCCTTACCTCTTTTTGCTGCTGCGAGAGCACTATCTTCACCTTTAATACTCTTTTCAGTATGAATAATTTGATAGCTATCAACATTTAAATTTTTATCTTTTAAACTATGTCTGATTAAGTTTTCGTCACCAAAAAGTTTATAAAAAATATTATTGCTATTACGATTATGTAATTCTATACCATCAATTATTTTTTGAGGTGCGTTATCGCCACCCATCGCGTCTACAGCAATGACGATTGGTTTATTCATATAATATTACTCTTTAGGATCTAAAACTTGTCTACCTTTATACGTTCCAGTTTTTAAATCTAAATGATGCGAAAGTCTGTATTCACCAGATTTTTTGTCTTCAACGATATTTTTTGAAGAAACTTTGATATGAGAACGTCTCAATCCTGCTCTTGATTTTGTTGTTTTGCGTTTTGGTACAGCCATAATTAAAAATTAAGATTTATTATATCTTTTGTAAAGTTATTTAAAGTGTTATTTCTTAAAAATAATCTATATTTATTAAAATAATCAGCATAAAAATCCAAATTTTTGTCAATATTTAAATAATTTCTATAAATTTGTAATTCTCTCTCCTTTTTTGACAGATCCAATAATTCAATTTTTTCAAGCAGTGAATAAAATATATTAATAAAATCTTTCATTTTTTTATTCACAGAGACATCTCCATATCCAACCTCTCTAATTGATATTTCAATTTGTTTTATTACAAAATCAAATAATTCTTGAAGTTTATTTGATGGTATAGAAGACTTGTAATATTTTAAAAATATTGCAAAATGAAAAAAGAAAATAATTAATCTATCAGAAAAAGTATCTTGTTTTCCTAATTTAACATATAGTTTTTTATTTCTAGTTAATTTAATTAAATTGTTGTAAATATTTGTATAATTATATTTCATATGAAAATACTTTTAATATTATTGCTTTTAACCACTTTTAGCTGTACATCAAACAAAGTATCAAATAATCATGGTTTTATATCTTTGCAAGATAAATTTGAAAAAATATCGATTAATAAGACTAATAAAAATGATATATTAAAAATCATAGGTCCTCCTTCTTCTATAAGCAATTTTGATAAAAATAAATGGTTTTATATACAAAGAAATAAAACTAATCAGTCAATATTTAAACTTGGTATAAAAAAAATTGATAAAAATAATGTATTAGTTGTAAAATTTAACAATAAAGGAATTTTAAGTGAAAAAAATATTTTAAATATAGATAACATGAATGATATTAAAGTAGTTAAAGAAATTACTGAAAAAGATTTTAAAAAAAATGACACAATGTACAAAATTTTTTCTAGTCTAAGAGAAAAAATAAATGCTCCCTCTAAAAAAAGATCAAGTAAAAAAAATTAAAATTTAACCAGCTATTATAGCAAGCAATAACAATGCAACAATATTTGTAATTTTAATCATTGGATTTACAGCTGGTCCCGCAGTGTCTTTATAAGGGTCACCTACTGTATCACCTGTTACTGCTGCTTTATGAGCATCAGAACCTTTTCCACCATATTTACCATCTTCAATATATTTTTTAGCGTTGTCCCATGCACCGCCACCTGCTGTCATAGAAATAGCTACAAATAAACCTGTAATAATAACGCCTAACAACATGGCCCCAACAGACGATAATGCTGCAACCTGTCCTCCTATAGGTAAAATAAATAAATATAAAACTATTGGTGATAAAACAGGTAATAATGATGGAATAATCATTTCTTTAATTGCTGCCTTAGTCAACAAATCAACTAATCTTCCATAATCAGGTTTTGCTTTTCTTTTCATAATACCTGGAATTTTTTTGAATTGTCTTCTAACTTCAATTACTACAGCACCTCCAGCTCTACCTACAGCTTGCATCCCCATTGAACCAAACAAATAAGGAAGCATACCTCCAACTAGCAAACCAACTACTACAAAAGGATTTGAAAGATCAAATGTAACAACAATTCCTTCTAACTTAGATCCTGTAACTTTAGAAAAATGTTTAATATCTTCAGTATAAGCAGCAAATAAAACTAGCGCCCCTAATCCAGCAGATCCTATTGCATATCCTTTTGTAACTGCTTTAGTCGTGTTACCTACGGCATCTAAAGCATCTGTAGTTTTTCTAACATTTTTTGGTAAATTAGACATTTCTGCAATTCCTCCAGCATTATCTGTAACTGGTCCATAAGCGTCTAATGCTACTACCATGCCTGCTAAAGCCAACATTGTTGTAACAGCTATAGCAATTCCAAATAGTCCTGCAATATAATTTGTTATTAGTATACCTCCGACAATAATTAAAGCTGGGATTGCAGTAGCTTCCATTGATACTGCTAATCCTTGAATTACATTAGTACCATGACCAGTCGTTGATGATGACGCAACACTTTTAACTGGTCTATAATTTGTTCCTGTATAATATTCAGTTACCCAAATCAATAAACCTGTTATAACTAAACCTATTACACCACAAAAATACAAACTCATTCCTGTGAATGATTTATTAGAAACTGTATAATTATTTTCTAAACCCAAAACATAGTCTGTTAATGGATATAGAATGATCAATGATGATATAGCCGTTACAATAAATCCTTTGTATAAAGCAGCCATAATATTTTTTGATTTTCCCAATTTAACAAAAAATGTTCCAATAATAGATGTTAATATACAAGCTCCACCTATAGAAAGAGGATATACCATCATATTAAGATCACCATGAAAGAATATTGAAGATAAAACCATAGTAGCAACTATTGTTACCGCATAGGTTTCAAATAAATCAGCTGCCATACCAGCACAATCTCCCACATTATCACCTACATTGTCAGCTATTACAGCAGGGTTTCTTGGATCATCCTCAGGTATACCTGCTTCTACTTTACCAACTAAATCTGCACCTACATCAGCACCTTTGGTAAAAATTCCACCCCCAAGTCTTGCAAATATCGAAATTAATGATGCACCAAATCCTAAAGCAACTAAAGCATTAACAATTTCTCTTTCATCAACTCCATAAAAGAGCAATATATAATAATATACAGCTATTGATAATAGAGCTAATCCAGCAACTAGCATCCCTGTTACAGCTCCAGATTTAAAAGCAATTGAAAGACCTTGGGACAGTCCTTTTCTAGACGCCTCCGCTGTTCTTACGTTTGCTTGGACTGATACAAGCATGCCTACATATCCTGCTAAACCAGATAACGATGCTCCAATTAAATAACCCAAACCAACTAAAATACTAAATGAAAAACTAATTATAATTAAGACAACAACACCTACAATCGCAATAGTTTTGTATTGCCTATTTAAGTAAGCCTTTGCACCTACTTGAATTGCAGAAGCTATTTCCTGCATCTTCTTATTACCAGTGCTAGAACTTAAAATATTTTTACCCGTAAAAAAACCATAAACAATTGATAATAAACCTGCTAAAATAATAAGTTGAAGTAAATTTGATACTGAAGCTTCCATAGTTCCTTTAATTGTTAGTTAATTAGTAAATATTAAAAATCGGACATTACAAAAAAAAAAATAAAAGGCAATATTTAAGTTATTAAAACTTATGTGAATAACCTATAAATTTACCCAATTTTAAAGGTTTATTGTCCTGTTTTATCAAATTTTTTTTATTAATATTAATTTTACCAATTATTGTTAATTTTTGATTCATCCTTCTTCCTATTGACTTAATTAATAATCGCTTTTTTTTAGGTGCTGTAAATAATATTTGATAGTCATCACCATTAAAGAGGTATTTAGATATTTTATTTTTATTTTTTTTCAAATAAAAATTTAGTTTTTTTGAAACTGGAATTTTATTAATATCAATTTCAAATGATAGTTTCTGTTTGTTTATAAGTTTTTTCATATCCGAAAATATACCATCAGATATATCAATAGATGTATTAGCAAATTTATACATTTGTTTATAAAATTTGAAAGGGATTTTTGGACAATAAAATTGATTAATAAAATAACGTTTTAAATTGGATCTAATTTGAATTTTTTTTTTAATTAATTGTAGACCTATAAAACTATCGCCTATATTTCCAGTAACATATATATCATCATTTAATTTAGCTTTATTTCTTTCAACAATGCTTTTTGAAAATCCAATACTTGTTATAGAAAAAGAAACTTTATTTGAATAAGTTGTATCACCACCTGATAATTTTAAATTAAACTTATTTTGCTCTTTATTTAATGACTGTGAAATTAAGTTTAAATTTTTTTTTGTAAAAGTTTTTCTATTCCCACTACCAGAAATAAAATAATATTTAGGCTTAACACCTTTTGCAATTAAATCAGAGATTGAAGATCTAATAACTTTTTTTATAACTAAGTTTGGATATTTAAAATTAGGGAAATGTACACCTTCATTGTAAGTATCAATAGATACTACTAATTTATTTTTTTTATCAAAAAATACATCATCATTTAACTTTTTTGCTCCTGCATTGTTTTTAGATATTTTAAAAAAATATTTTTTTATTAAGTCAAATTCATCCATTTGAATTTCTTATTTTCTTTGAAATCTTATCCAATAAGGCATTTAAATATTTTGTCTGTCCATCTTCTATAAAAAAATTAGAAGCTCTTAAATACTCATTGATAATAATTTTTGTTGATATCTTTGGTTTGTATAAAAATTCAAATATTGCACTTTTAATTATAATTTGGAAAACTTTATCTAACTTTTTTAGATCTAAATCTAAACTTAGATGATTAGATATTTCATCAACAATTACTTCATCTCTTTCGATAGTACCATTAACAACATCCTTGATAAATTTTTTAAATCTGTGTTTTGGGAAAGTTACTAGCTCATCTCTGTTAAAATATTTACCATAAAGTTTTTGGATTACTATAACTCTAGGATTATTTTTTGGACTGTAATGCAAAGTCATATTATTGTGATAGTACTGAGATTACTGCAATAGCAGCTTCTTTACCTTTTTTACTTCTAGCCTTTGCCTGCTTCATATTTAGACAAGTAATTATTCCGTTACCAATTGGTTTTTTGCTATCGACTGAAAGATTCATTATAGCTTGTGTCGCTGCACTAGAAATAAAGTCAAAATGAGGTGTTTCACCTTTTATCACACAACCTAATGCTATAAAAGCATCATATCTTTTTATGTTTTTGGAAATAGTTACAGGAATTTCAAAAACACCAGGAACTTTAATCACCTTTATTAAATAATTTTTTAAATTATTTTTAGTACTTTTTAATAATGATGAAGAGATATCTTCATAATAATCCGCTATTACAATTAACACTTTTTTCATTTGATTATTTCTTGTTTGGTTATTTTAATACCATATCCATCTAAACCGACTACTTTTTTTTTAGATTTTGTCACCAATATCATATTTTTAATTTTCAAAGATTTAATTATTTGTGCTCCAATACCATAGTTTTTAATTAGCTTATCATGACCTTTTTTATAAAATTCATCACTCTTGTATTGCTTTAAAGTTTGAGTGACAGATTGTAAGTTAGGGTCTCTTATAAATACAAGAACACAATTATTAAATCTTTTAAAATAAGTTATAGTTTTTTCAAAGGAATTGGGTAACTTCTGATTTATTAAATAATTGTGTACGACATTTGATGATATAACTCTTAATCTAGGAACTGTTCCTTTTTTAAGTTTTCCTTTCAAGAGAGCAAAGTGTTCTGAACCATCTAATAAATTTTCGTAAACTTTAATTTTATAATTTTGATTATGAAGGTTTATATTTGAAGTTTTTTTAAGTTTAATTAGTTTTTCTTTTTTTAATCTGTGAGAAATTAAATCATCTATTTTGGCTATTTTTAGATTATGTTTTTTTGCAAATTTAAATAAGTTTTCCCCTTTTGCCATAGAGCCATCTTCATTCATTATTTCACAGATAACAGCAGAAGGATTTTTTTTTGATAATTTAGCAATATCAACAGAAGCTTCCGTATGACCAGCTCGTACAAGAACTCCCCCATCTCTTGATATAATTGGAAAAACATGTCCAGGTGAAACAATATTTTTTCTGTTCACATTTCTATTTGATGCAACTTTAATTGTTAGCGCTCTATCCTGAGCGGATATTCCAGTCGATATACCCTTTTTAGCTTCAATTGAAATAGTAAAAGCTGTTTTGTTTCTTGATTGATTATCACGTGTCATAAAACTTAATCCTAGTTTTTTTGCTTGAATTGTATTTATAGTTAAGCAAATTAAACCTCTTCCATATTTAGCCATAAAGTTAATTTTTTTTGCACTAACATCTGATGAGCAAAATACTAAATCGCCTTCATTTTCACGGTTTTCATCATCAACTAAAATATACATTTCACCTTTCTTTGAAATAGAAATAATTTCTTCAATCGAGCTATATTTATTTTTTATCATAAACAAATTTTTTTATGTACTTTGCTAAAATATCAATTTCTATGTTAACAAAATCATTTTTTTTAATATACAAAAGATTAGTCAATTTAAGTGTATGAGGAATAATCCATACTTCAAAAGTATTTTTTTTTATCTTTGATATGGTTAATGAAACACCATTAATTAGAATTGACCCTTTTTCGACTAAATATTTTTTAAAATTTTTCAAAATTTTAAACTCTAATATTTTTGCTTTATCAACTATTTTAATACTTTTAATTTTTGTAACAGTATCAACATGACCTTGACATATATGACCGGATATTTTTTGACCATATTTTAAAGGAAGTTCTAGATTAACTAAATCTCCTATTTTAATATATCTAAATTTAGATTTTCTAAGTGTTTCATCGGACAGATAAAACTCAATTATACTTTTATTTAAAGAAATAACTGTTAAACAAACTCCATCACATGATATTGAAATACCTAGATCTTTTTTAAAAACTTTAATTTTTGACTTTAAAAAAAGATTTATTCCGTTTTTGCGTTTTCTAATATTATGTACTATTCCTTGATTAAAAATTATTCCATTAAACATTTTTTTAGCTATAGTGTATTAAAATATCTTTATCTAGATATGTTTTAACATTATTTTTGTTTTGGTAATTTTGATTTAACATTTTATAAATATTTTTCACATTGATTTTTTTTAAACTTTTTATTGCTTTATTACTTTTGAATAAATAAAATTCATTAAACAAACCTTCAGTTAATATATTACTAGTTAAATTTTTTCCACATTCTACTAACAAAGAATGTATTCCTAAGCTGTAAATTTTTTTAAACAGTTTTTTAATATTAATTTGACCATTAATATTTGATTCCTGTTTAATTAATTTTAAACCTTTTTCCTTTAACTTTTTTATTTTTTCTTTATTTTTTGAGTTATGAAAAACAAAAGTTTTAATTTTTTTTGAATTATTAACTATAAATGAATTCATGTTAATTTTTAAATTTTTATCTATAATAAATCTTGAAGGTGAAAACTTTTCTAAACCATTTAATCTACAAGTTAATTTTGGGTTATCTGAATTAACAGTTTTAAACGATGTCATAATACCTTGATTTTTATATCTTAATAAATGGGATAATTTTCTAGAATGTTCATTAGTAATATTGCTTCTATTTTTTAAAATATAAAAATTTGATGCACAAGCTAATTTACCTGTAATGTATGGCAATTTATACCTTTTTGTAAAGCTATAGCTTTTATATAACTTTTTAACTTCATTTCTCAACAATCCTGACTTTGTTATAATTTTATTAGCTTTTAAAATTTTTTTTGATTTATTAGATGATCTTGGGTCAATATCACTTACAGAAAAATTAACTTTTTTTAAACCAGATTTAATAATTGTTTTTGTACATGGAGGAGTTTTTCCATAGTGAGAACAGGGTTCTAAAGTTATATATATGACTGATTTATAATTATCTTTACTATTCTTTATGGCAATAGTTTCAGCGTGTGGTCTTCCATTAATGCCAGTAGCAGCATAAGAAATTATTCTGTTATTTTTAGCTATTACACATCCTACAGATGGATTTGTGCCTGTTAATCCATTGTTATTAATTGCCAATCTAATGGCAAGCTTCATAGCATTCTTATCAAAATTACTATAACTATCTTTTTTTAAAGACATCAATTTTATCAACAAATTGTACAAAGTCTTTTTCTTCTCTAAAATTTCTGTAAACAGATGCAAATCGAACATACGCTACTGGATCAAGAGTTTTTAAACCTTCCATTACCATTGTGCCTATTGTGTTTGATGATATTTCACTTTGACCTAATTCTTCTAATGATCTAGAAATTTTAGAAATAAATTTTTCAACAGTTTCAGTGTCAATAGGTCTTTTTTTTAAAGCAACGTAAATAGATTTTGATAATTTGTCTCTATCAAAAGAAGATTTTCTTCCATTTTTTTTAACAACAGTAAGTTCTCTAAATTGAACTCTTTCAAATGTAGTAAATCTTTGACCGCAAATACACAGTCTTCTTCTTCTTATGGCTGTTCCATCTTCTGTAGGTCTTGAATCCACTACTGAAGTTTCACCTTTTTTGCATATTGGACATATCATAAATTTACTTAACCTAAATTTTTATATATAGGAAAGTTTGAACACAATTCTATAACTTCTTCTCTTACTTCATCTTCTACACTGCTATTATCATTAGGATTTTTTGATAAACCCTGAATAGTTTTAGTAATCAAATTTCCAACTATTTCAAATTCTTTTAAACCAAAACCTCTTGTAGTTGCAGCCTGAGTTCCAAGTCTTATTCCTGAAGTAACCATTGGGCTCTCACTATCAAAAGGTATACCATTTTTATTACACGTAATATTTGCTTTTGATAAACTTTCAGATGCCAGATTGCCTTTTACTCCAAATGGTCTTAGATCTACCAACATCAAGTGTGAATCAGTACCACCAGAATAAATTTTAAATCCATTATTTTTAAGTGTTTCAGATAAAATTTTAGCGTTAGCTAGAACAGATTTAATATAATCTTTAAACTCTGGTTTCAAAGCCTCTAAAAAGCCAACTGCTTTTGCAGCTATAATATGCATTAATGGTCCACCCTGATAGCCTGGAAAAACAGCGGTATTAAATTTTTTTGCTAAACTTTCATCATTAGTTAAAATTATACCACCTCTTGCACTTCTAAAAACCTTATGGGTAGTAGATGTTACAACATGTGCATATTCACAAGGATTAGGATATCCTTTACCAGCAACTAAACCTGAAAAATGCGCCATATCAACCATAAGGTATGCATCTACTTTATCGGCTATCTCTCTAAATCTTTTAAAATCTATTACTCTTGAATAAGCACTACCACCTGCAATAATAAGTTTCGGTTTATGTTCTAAAGCAAGTTTCTCTACCTTCTCATAATCAATAAGTTCTGACTCTTTGTCAACATCGTAACCAATGGCATTAAACCATTTACCTGACATAGAGATTTTTAAACCATGAGTAATATGACCACCTGAGTTTAGGCTCATTCCCATAAACGTATCACCAGGCTTGAGTAAAGCTAAAAATACTGCACCATTTGCTTGAGCTCCAGAATGGGGTTGCGCATTTGCATATTTACAGTCAAATAACTTTTTTAATCTTTCAATTGCTAAATTTTCAGCTACGTCAACATGTTCACAACCGTTATAGTATCTTTTTCCAGGGTACCCTTCTGCATATTTATTAGTTAACACTGATCCTTGAGCTTCTAATACGGCTTGTGAAACTATATTTTCTGAAGCAATCAGCTCTATATGTTCTTGTTGTCTTTTTAATTCGTCGCTAATAGATTTAAATAATTCAGGATCAGTTTTAGACAAACTATCTTCAAAAAAGCTTTGGTATTGAGAATTTAGATATTTGTTTTCGCTAGACATATTTATATTTTGTTTAATCTTCTTAAGTGTCTCCCACCTTCAAATTTTGTTCTCAAGAAAACTTTAATAAGATTGAAAGCTTTATTTTTGTTAATCAATCTTTCTCCCAGTGTAATGATATTTGCATTATTATGCAATCGTGATAATTTGGTATTTTTGACACTGTAACACAAAGCAGCTCTTATATTTTTTGTTTTATTTGCTGTGATTGCCATCCCCATCCCTGATCCACAAATAAGAATACCAAAACTACCTTTTACAGAAGAGACCTTTTTTGACAATTTTTTTGCAAAATCAGGGTAATCAACTGAATTATTGGTTCTTGGACCTAAATCAGTAATTTTTAAAGTGTTTGAGAATTTTAGCTTAATATCTTGTTTTAAATTATATCCAGCGTGATCAGATGCGATAAAAATATTTTTCAAATTATAAAAATTATAGACTAAATTTAATTAAATTTATAGTCTAAAACACAAGCAACTAAATGAACTCTATTTTCTTCGCCACCATTGAATGCATTATGATATTTTAAATTATTCGTCACCCAAACAGATCCATCAGCTGGCATATGTTGCGCAGTTCTATCTATTACCATTAAACATCCAGGATTTGTTACTATTGGAATATGTAATCTTGGCTCTGGATCTCTGTGCCAACTTAAAGTAGATCTTGGTTCTTTAAGCAAAAGTCTTATTCTTCCAAGTTTATAATTTTTTTTTAACTCATCAAAAACTTCTTTAAAATATGTATGCTCAAAATCTTTTACAAATTCTGTATACCTGCTTTCCTCAACATTAACATCTCTTGATACTTCAATTCCTGTAGAGTCTGGTTTAGTCCAATATACTCCTCGAGCTTTAGAACCTTTAATTGATTCTGGATCACCGGGAATTTGCGTTAACGAAATGGCTGCAAAATGTGGTATACCCAAACTACTATCAAATCCTTTTATTTTTAAAACTTCATTTAAGGCATTCTTTAACTTTTTTAAGTCAAATTTAATTTCCTGCTTTTGAAAATCACCTACAATTTTTTTTGATTTTAGCTCAGAAATTGATGTAACATTAGACATATTGAATAAATACTTTATTTATTACTATAATACATATAAATATTGCCGCATATTAAAAATTTATTGATAATGATTATCACTGGAAAATATCCAAAATTAAGGCTTAGAAGAACAAGGCAATATGATTGGTCTAGAAGACTTGTGCAAGAAAATAACTTGTCAGCTAATGATCTTATTTTACCAATTTTTATTACTGATGGAAAAAACAAAAAAATTCCAATAAATTCAATGCCTGGTATTTATAGATTTAGTATAAATAATTTAGGTTTTATTGTTGATAGAGCTATAAAAAAAAAAATTCCAATGATTGCTTTATTTCCATATACCAATTCAAAACTTAGAAACTCCCTAGGTTCAGAATCATTAAATAAAAATAATCTAGTATGCAAAGCAGTAAGATTTATTAAAAAAAAATATAATAATGAAATTGGAATAATGTGTGACGCTGCATTAGATCCCTACACATCTCATGGTCATGATGGAATATTAAAAAATAAAAAAATATTGAATGATGAAACGGTAGATATTTTAGTTAAACAATCAGTATTACAAGCTAAAATGGGATGTGATGTTATTGCGCCTTCAGATATGATGGATGGAAGGATTAAAAAGATTAGAGAAGCCTTGGATAAAGAAAAACTTCATGATGTGCAAATTTTATCTTATGCTATAAAATTTGCCTCAAGTTATTATGGTCCTTTTAGAGACGCTATAGGTTCTAAAAATTTATTAAAAGGTGATAAAAAAACTTATCAAATGGATTTTCGTAACAAAAATGAGTCTTTGAGAGAAGTTGCATTAGACATAAAAGAAGGTGCAGATATGGTTATTGTAAAGCCTGGAATGCCATATTTAGACATTATTAAAAGCATAAAAGATAATTTTAAAATACCAATTATAGCCTATCAAGTGTCTGGAGAATATAGTCTAATAAAAAATGGAATACAAAAAAAAATTATTGATAAAAAATCAATATATGAATCGTTAATGTCATTTAAAAGAGCTGGTGCTAACGCAATAATTAGCTATTTTGCGGACAAGATAAATCTTTGATCATTTAATCAAATTTGCGAGTTCAATACGGGATGATGGAAAATTTAAGTTATTAGGCTTTAGTATAGTTTTATCTAAAAATTCCCCAACAATTTTAAATCCACTAATAATATCTTGTTTGTTATTAGGATAGATATCGTTTTTGATTAAGAAACCGGGTATAGTTTTATTTGTAGATTCTACAATAAATTTTTCATTTCCATCTATAACTACATTTTTTACATAATTTTTAAAATCAATATCATATCCAATACATTTATAAAAATTCAACTCCCAAAAAATAAAATTAAGTAACCAATTTTCTTTATTTAAAGACTCAAAAAAACTATTTATCAAATCATAAATAATTTTATTTTCTTCATTCTCAACAGTTAAAAGTTTAACAATGCTCATTACATAAACTATACAATGTAATTTTTTTTTATTCTCAAGATACTTTGGGGTAACGATGTCATCAATTTCCAATTTGAAATAACCAATTCTTGATTCATTCTTTGCATTAAAATTGATATGAAATTTATTACCAATCAAAAGATAATTTTTAATTTTCTTAGAAGAAGAACCAAAAATTACACCACTTGTTTTACCATTATTTTCTGTAAAAAATTCCGCAATTGCAGAATTTTCATTATACTTGTTTATACCTAATAAAAATCCCTTATCTTGCCATCTCATAATATATTTAATTTCTTTAAAAGAATTTTTGCAGCAGATTGTTCAGCATTTTTTTTCGAGGTTCCATATGAATATATAAATTTAGAATTTACAACTTTAACACCTACTTTAAAATTAGGTTTATGTCTCGGGCCTGTATTTGATATAATCTTATATTCAGGTAGTGACTTGAATTTACTGAGAGAAAATTCTTGTAATTTAGTTTTAGGATCAATAAATATCTTGTCAGATTTAACTAAAAAATCTTTCCAAATTTTTAAAATAAATTCTTTTGAAGAAATGAATCCTTTATCCAAAAAAATAGCTCCTATTATAGACTCGCAAACATCTGAAATAATTTTTCTTTCTATTTTAATAATTTTTTTTTTTGAATTACCAATAAGTATAAATTTCTCTAGTTTAAGTTTATTTCCAACTTCGTAGCATATGTTCTTATTTACAAGATTAGCAAACTTTTTATCTAGTATACCTACTTTTTCATTTGGATAAAGTTCAATTAGTTTATTTGATATTGTTAAACCCAATATCCTATCACCTAAGAATTCTAATATTTCATAATTTTTTTTGGAATTATAACTTTTATGGGTAATTGATTGGATTAACAATTCAGTATTATCAAATTTTATATTTAAAATTTTTTGAAATTTTTTAATTTTATCATCCATTAAATAATTTTCTTAAAAATTCTTTTATATCTCATAATTTTATTCCATTTCCATATTTTAAAAATACTACCGACTCTAGGATTGGATGAAAAAAATAATATTTGGGCTTTACCAACAAGGTTGTTTTTATGCACATATCCAACATCTGAAAGGAAGCGACTATCTTTTGAGCAATCTCTGTTGTCTCCTAAAAAAAAGAAATGATCTTTAGGAACGATAAATTTATCTGAATTCGCAAAACTATAATCATTTCTATATGCTGCTATATAAGATTTTCCCCCAGGTAATTTTTCTAAAAAAATTTTCACATTAATTTGTGATTTACCACAATACAATTGTTCATTTTTTGATTGTATTGTTTTTAAAACTTGATTTTCATTTAAATACAATTCTCCATCTATGAATTGAATTGTATCACCGGGAAGCCCAATTAATCTTTTTATGTAATCTGTTCTGTTATCTGTAGGTGTTTTAAAAACAACAACGTCACCTCTGTTTGGGGATTTGTACATAATTCTACCTTTAAAAACAGAAGGACTAAAAGGAAAAGAATGTTTACTAAAACCATATGAAAACTTTGTTACAAATAATCTGTCGCCTACTAGTAAATTTGACTCCATTGATGATGAAGGAATATAGAACGGCTGTATAATTAAAGATCTAATAAAAATTGCAATAACTAATGCATATATAAGAGTTTTTGTATTTTCAATTATAAATTTTTTTTTCATTTAAGTTTATTAATTATTACATATGCAATTGAATATTTTTTTTCATCAGATAAAGAAATAAATATTTTATATTTATTCAATTTGAATTTTTTTTTAAGAATTTTTTTGACATTATTTGATATATTAATTAGAGGCTTACCCTTTTTATTGTTTGTTATATCTATATCATTAAAACTTATATTTTTTCGAAAACCTTCACCTAAAGCTTTCACAAAAGCCTCCTTACCTGCAAATCTTTTTGCTAGATAATTGATCTTATTGTTTAATTTTTTTGATTTATTTATTTCATTTTTAGTAAAAATACGATTAATAAAACCTTTTTTTTTAAGTGATTTTTTTATTCTTTTATTCTCAATTATATCAACTCCATTACCTACAATAGACATTACTTTAATATTTTTTTAAAATTCTCTATAGTTTTTTTTAAACCATATATTATTGATTCTCCAATTATGAAATGCCCAATATTAAACTCTTTTATTGATCTAACTTTAGTCAAAATTTTAGCAGTTTTATAATCCATTCCATGTCCTGCGTGAACCTCCAAACCTAAAGATCTTGCATAATTTGCACAATCTTTAATTTTTTTTAGATGAAAAATATAATTTTTTTTTTTTTTAATTTTATTGGAGATTTTACCAGTATGAAGCTCTACACATTTAGCTTTAATTAATTTTGAAATTTTTACATCCTGCTTAGTAGGATTGATAAATAAACTAGTTCTAATTTTATTTTTATTTAAAATTTTTAAAGTTGATTTTAATTTATTTTTGTTTTTTTTTAGGTTAAGGCCACCTTCAGTTGTAACTTCATTTCTTTTTTCAGGTACTATACAAACAAAATCTGGTTTATATTTAATTGCCATCTTTAACATTTCAGAATTACAAGCCATCTCTAAATTTAAAGGTATAGATTTAATAGATGATATTATTTTCAAATCATTATCATTAATATGTCTTCTGTCCTCTCTTAAATGAATGGTTATTGAGTTAGCTCCAAATTGTAATGCTTTTTTTGCTACTATATATGGTTCCGGGTGCAAATCACCTCTTGCCTTTCTTATAGTTGCCACATGGTCTATATTAACACCCAATCTAATACTCATTTTAAAAACCTGCTACCAGGTTTGGATATTCGAATACTTTTTAATCTTGATGGTAAATTTTTTGCACTATATGTAGGAACATCTAATTTAATTTGTGAGATAATTTTTTTATTTTTTATTTTCAAAGTTTTCTTTGATGACCTGTCAATTAAGCAGGCAAATCCTAATAGTTTAGCATTGCTCCTTTTTATCAACTTAACGCATTCTAAGCTTGATTTACCTGTAGTTATAACATCTTCAATAATTAAAACTTTTGAGTTCCTTTTAATTGCAAAACCTCTTCTTAACTTAAATTTACCATTAACTCTTTCACAAAAAACTGTTTCTTTTTTTAATAATCTACCAACTTCATAACCTATAATAATTCCTCCCATAGCAGGTGCTAAAATTAAATCTATCTTTTTTATTTTTTTTTTAATTTTTTCGCTCAGAGAAAGAGTAAATTTGCTAGAAATATTTGGATAACTCATTAATTTGGCACATTGCACATATTGTGGAGAATGCAAACCTGATGATAAAACAAAATGACCTTCTAGTAAGGCTTTAGTTTTTTTTAAAACCACCAAAGAGTCTTTTAAAGAAAGCATATTTTTTATTTTTGTGTCTTATTATTTTGAAGTTATATTCTTTCTGTTTTAGCTCACTAATTAATTTTGTAAAGTTTTTCAAATCATGAATAATTAGATTAAACCTAAAATTTATTGTATTTTCGGTTTTTTCAACCATTTCAACGCTAGAAATATTTACATTATTTGTTCCAATCATTGTTGTAACATCGCCTAATTTTCCTGGTTCATCATTTAGCGAAATCCATAAAGTTGTGTTGTATTTTTTTATTTTTACTGGCTTAGAATCATCTCTATATTGCCAATATCTTCTAATTGCAGCTCTCGCTTTACCAGTTTTTGTACTAGTCAACCAATGTAATGATGGAGAAACATTTTTTGAAACTATTATTTTAACAACATCTCCATTCAATAAAACTGATTGTAATGCGCTATCTTTGCCATTTATTTCACATCCAATTGCTGTGTCACCAATCTGTGTGTGAACTGCATACGCAAAATCAATTGGTGTTGCATCTTTAGGAAGTTTAATTACAGATCCTTTGGGGGTAAAACAAAAAACATTTTCCTGAAACATTTGTAGTTTAGTATATTCATAATAATCTTCAGGGTTCTCATTTTTATCTATAATTTCCACCAAGTCTGCTAACCAATCATATTCTTTCCAGGTCAGTGAATTAAATTTTTCTGAGGATTTGTATTTCCAATGAGAAGCTATACCTCTTTGAGCAAACTCGTGCATTTGTTTTGTTCTAAGTTGAATTTCAATAGGTCTCTTATTGGGTCCAATAATTGCTGTATGTATTGATTTATATTTATTTATTTTAGGCGATGAGATATAATCTTTAAATTTTCCTGGTATACAATTCCACTTACTATGAAAAAAGCCCAAAGCTTTATAACAATTTTCAACATCTTCTAAAATAATTCTAAAACCTATTATGTCAGTAATTTGTTCTAATGATGTTCGCTTTTTTTGTATTTTTCTCCAAATTGAAAACGGTGTTTTTTCTCTACTAAAAATTTCAAACTTTATATTATTATCCTTTAATAAATTTTCAAAATCATTTAAGACAGAATTATAGTTTAAAAGATTATTGTCTTTTATTTTATCCAATCTATCTTTGATTAGTTTTCTAGCATCTGGGTTTAATATTTTAAATGATAAATCTTCTAACTCATCTCTAATTCTATTCATCCCCATTCTATCAGCTAAAGGAGAATAAATTTCCATAGTTTCTTTTGCTTTTTTAATTTGTTTATTCTTGTCAGTAACAAAATGCATTGTTCTCATGTTGTGAAGTCTATCTGCTAACTTTACAAGCAAAACTCTAATATCTTTTGAAGTAGCTAATATTAATTTTCTAAAATTTTCTGCTTTTGAATTAGAAATTGCTTGATTTTCAAATTCGGAAATTTTTGTTACACCCTCAACTAAATCAGCCACTTCTTTTCCAAATTCTTCTTGTATAGTTTTGTATGTTGCAAATGTATCTTCTATTGTATCATGCAATAAACCTGTTGCTATCGTAGCACTATCTAATTTTAATTCTGTTAAAATATTTGCAACAGCAATTGGATGTATTATGTATGGTGAGCCTTCATCCCTTTTTTGTTTTTCATGAGCTTTAACAGCAAAATCATATGCTTTTGACAAAGTTTCTGGGTTAAGAAACTTATTATATGATTTAACCTTATCTATAAGCTCATTAGAATTTAACATTACTTGTATTATATCATTAAATTGGATAATTTAAGCAATTTTAATTCTTCTTAAATCGTCATTAGGCAATTCAGAAAGTAATTTGACTATATTTTTTTTGGATTTTGGATGTATCCAGGTTTGATTTATTTCAAACAAAGGTATCAAAACAAAGTTTCTTTTATGCATGCTGAAATGAGGCACTTCAATATTTTGGTTATTAAATTTTAGTACCAATTTATTTCCATTAAAATCAATTATATCTATATCGCATATTCTTGGGTAATTTTTTGGGGTTTTTTTTCTGCCTAATGATTGTTCAATTAACTTTATTTGCTTAAATAATTCAGGTAGTAAATAATTTGTTTTTACCAATATAACTGAATTTACAAAATCAGGAAATTTTGTATTTGGCCATGATTTGGTAAGATAAAAACTAGATGATTTGATAATATTAATGCCAATTTCAGATAGCTTATTTTTAGCAACGTCTAAATTTTTTATTTTTTTACCTAGATTTGATCCTAATGCTAAATAAGCATAACTAACTTGGTTTTCTAAAATATCTTGCCTTTTCACGGTTCCAATCTTTTGTTTTTTTTGAATGACGTTTATCATATTGTTTTTTGCCTTTAGCAACAGCTATTTCGATTTTTGCCTTACCTTTCCTAAAGTACATTTTTGTTGGAATTAGTGAAAAACCATCTTCATTTACTTGTCCAATTAACTTGTTTATTTCTTTTTTATTAAATAATAATTTTCTTTCAGAATAAGGATTATGATTAGTGTAGCTTGCCTGTTTGTAAATGGGAATATGAGAGTTAACTAAAAATATTTCTCTATTTTTTTCTACAGCATATGACTCTGCTATATTAACTTTTCCAGATCTTACAGATTTAATCTCAGAACCTTTTAAAACTATTCCTGCTTCTATAATATCTTTAAAAAAGTAATTATAAGATGCTTTTCGATTAATTGTTATAATTTTTAAACCACTATTGGGTTTTTTATTCATTTAAAAGTTTTGCTGAAATAAGAGAATTTTTAACTTTCAATTTTGTTTCATCCATTATTTTTACTAACGGCAGTCTTACCGCATCATCGCATAAACCTAATAATTTTGCAGCATACTTAACTGGTGATGGATTGCTTTCTGTAAATAAAGATTTATGAACTGGTTGAAGCAGTGTATCAATTCTTTCAGCCTCTTTCATTTCATTATCGCTATTTGACTTTGAAAATTTTTGCATATCCGAGCATAGTCTTGGAGCAATGTTGGCTGTTACTGAAATAATTCCAACTCCTCCTCTTTTATTAAATTCAAAAGCTAAACCATCTTCTCCTGTTAGCTGTATAAAATCTGTTCCTAATTTTTTTATTGTTTCATCGAGTCTATTTAAATCACCTGTTGCATCTTTTACACCAGCTATATTTTTTAGTTCAAACAATCTTGCCATTGTGTCAACAGACATATCAATTACACATCTTCCTGGTATATTATAAATTATAATAGGTAGATTTGTATTGTCATTTATAGCTTTATAATGTTGATATAAACCTTCTTGTGTAGGTTTGTTATAATAAGGAGTAACAACCAAGGCTCCATCTGCGCCAGCTTTTTCAGCATGCTTAGTTAATATGATCGCTTCATCTGTAGAATTAGATCCTGTACCGGCAATTACAGGTATCCTTCCGTTTGATTCATTTATACATATTTCAATTACTTTTTCATGCTCCGAATGTGATAAAGTGGGTGATTCTCCAGTTGTGCCCGCAGGCACTAGGCCGTTGGTGCCATTTTCTAGATGAAAATTAATAAGTTTTATATAATTTTCTTCATCAAGTTTATTATTCTTGAAAGGAGTTAGCAAAGCAACATTTGAACCTTTAAACATAAATATTTATAACATAAGTTGTCATTTATTTAAAAAAAAATGCTACTTAAATCATTAAAATATATTTTATCAACCATAATCTTTTTCCTGGGCATTGAATTAGCTTTATCTGATGATTTAATTATACCAAAAAAAAAGCCAATTATTCAATCTAGTGAGACACCTATTAAAGGATCAGGCAATTTAATCGTTCCTCAACAAAAACCTGATAAAAATAAAGCTAATAAAAAAGAGAAAAAAATAATAGAAAAAAAAATAACTAAAGTCGATGGTATAATAATTCCAAAAAACAAACCTTTAATAGTAAAAAAGGCAAGATTAAAAAAGGCTAAAAAATCAAAATACTACAGTGATAGAGATTTAAGCTATGCAAAACAAGCAATTGCATTTATGGAAAAAAGTAATTGGAAAGATGCAAGAAGAGTTGCAAAAAAAGCAAGGGCTAAATCTGTTTACAATTTTATAGAATGGAGACACTTATTAACTGTAGGAAATAGAGCTACATTCACTGATTACAAGCGATTTATAGAAAGCTTAAATAAATATCCTAGAATTGATCGTATTAAGTATTTGGCTGAGCATAAGATGTCATTACAAAAGCAAACCCCAAAAGAAATAATTAAATGGTTTGATAAAAATCAACCAAAAAGTGGTTTTGGAGAAATGATTTTAGGTGAAAGTTTATTAAAAACTGGGAATAAGGAAAATGGAATAAAGTTGATTAAAAAAGGTTTTGTTAAAGCAGATTTAACAAAAAGTGATTTAAAATTTTTTAGAAAAAAATATAAAAAATATTTATCTTCTGAAGATTTTATTAAGAGAGCAGATTATTTAGCGTGGGAAAATAAATACTGGGATTTAAAAAGAATGTTAAGATATTTACCCAAAGATTATCAAAATTTATACACAGCGAGACAATTATTAATGAGTAAATCATATGGTGTTGACACTGCTATCAAAAAAGTTCCTGCTAATTTGAAAAATGATGCGGGATTAAATTATGATAGATTAAAGTGGAGAAGAAAAAGAGGTAGAGTTGATAGTTCTCTAGAGATATTACTTCAAATAAAAAATACTAGAGATTATATGGTCCGACCTGATAAATGGTGGATAGAAAGACATATTATAGCAAGATCATTAATTTATAAGAAAAAATATGAAACAGCTTATAAGATAGCTAGTAATCATGGCTTATCTAAAGGACCAGAACTAGCAGAAGCTGAGTGGATGAGTGGATGGATTGCACTAAGTTTTTTGAAAGATCCATTATTAGCAAAAAATCATTTTTTAAATTTTTATAAAAATGTTGGTTATCCAATAAGTTTATCTAGAGGAGCATACTGGTTAGGTAAAACTTACGAAAATCTTAATAAATTTGATGAGTCTAAAGAATGGTATTTAAAAAGTTCTGAATTTTTAACAACTTATTATGGTCAATTATCTCATATGAAAGTTAAGCCTAATGAAAAATTTCAATTAAATAAAACAATGAATGTTGATAAAGATTATGCTGAAAATTTTTATAAAAATAAACTCGTTGCTACCGTATATCTTTTATATGAACTTAAAAAAAGTAAGTACACAAAACATATTTTAAGACATTTGGCTAACGACAATGTAGAAAAAGGCAGTGAAATTTTGGCTGCTAAGTTAGCAACAGATATATCTAGATTTGATTTTGCTATTCAGGTTTCTAAAATAGCTTCTTATCAAAAAAGATTTCATAATAAATTTAATTATCCAATAATTAGCACTCCTTCAAAAGTTGGTAATAGAAAAATCCCTGAATCTTCTTTGATACTTTCGATCATCAGACAAGAAAGTGAATTTGATACAAGCGCAAACAGTAGAGTTGGCGCTCAAGGATTAATGCAATTAATGCCCTATACAGCAAAAACTGTATCAAAACAGGCTAAGATGAGTTATTCAAAATCAAAATTAACTAAAAATCCTGAATATAATATTAACTTAGGATCATTTTATATTGCTGGCCTAATTTTAGAATATGACGGCGCCTATCCATTTGCTATAGCGGCTTATAATGCTGGACCTAAAAGAGTAAAATATTGGAAGAAATTAAATAAAAATCCTCAAAAAAATCAAATTGACTATGTTGATTGGATTGAATTGATAAAATTTAAAGAAACAAGAAACTATGTGCAAAGAGTTTTAGAAAACTTTAATGTATATAGGTACATTTTGTCTCAAAAACCTATTTATCTTAAAGATTTTTTTAAGGATGAACCTTTATATTAAATTAATGGCGGTGAGGGAGGGATTCGAACCCTCGGTACGCCATTATAACGTACGGAAGTTTAGCAAACTCCTGGTTTAAACCAGCTCACCCACCTCACCTTTTTTTGTTACTAGTGTGTAACTTGAAATCATTGAATATTCAATATTAATCAAGTAATTTCTGGCAAATATGAATAACAAATATTCGATCTTTTCTTTAATTAAAAATGCTTTTACACAGCATGAAAACTGGAAGCAAGCTTGGGGAAATTCAGAGCCAAAAAAAGAATATGATGCAGTTATTGTTGGTGGTGGTGGTCATGGACTGGCAACTGCTTACTACCTAGCAAAAAAACATGATATGAAAAATATTGCTGTTGTAGAAAAAGGTTGGATAGGTGGAGGTAATACAGGAAGAAACACAACAATTATTAGATCTAACTATCTTTGGGATGCTAGCGCTGGTCTGTATGATCATGCTTTAAAAATTTGGGAAAACCTTTCTCAAGAACTAAACTATAACGTCATGTTTAGTCAAAGGGGAGTTATGAATCTTGCACATAATTTGCAAGACGTACGAGATTTAAAAAGAAGAACTCATGCTAATAGATTAAACGGCATTGACGCAGTTTGGTTAAATACTGAAGAAGTTAAAAAATTTTGTCCTATTATAAATACATCTCAAAATATAAGATATCCTGTATTAGGTGGAACATTACAAAAAAGAGCTGGTACTGCAAGACATGATGCTGTTGCATGGGGTTATGCAAGAGGAGCTAATGAAATGGGAGTTGATATAATTCAGAATTGTGAAGTCAAGGGTATAAAAAGAAATGGAGATACGCTTGAAGGATTAGAAACATCAAAAGGTTTTATTAAAACAAAAAAAGTTGGAGTTGTCGCAGCTGGTCATTCTAGTGTAATAGCTAATATGGCAGGTCTAAGATTACCCTTAGAAAGCAAACCATTACAAGCGTTAGTTTCTGAGCCAGTAAAACCAATTATTGATACTGTGGTTATGTCTAATGCTGTTCATGCTTATGTAAGTCAATCTGATAAAGGAGAATTAGTTATTGGAGCTGGTACAGATGCTTATATTTCTTATACACAAAGAGGAAGTCACGATGTAGTTGAAGGTACCTTAAAAGCAATTCTCGAGCTTTATCCTATTTTCAGTAGAATGAAAATGTTAAGACAGTGGGGAGGTATAGTTGATATTTGTCCTGATGCTAGTCCTATAATAAGCAAAACAAGTATAAAAGGATTATATTTTAACTGTGGATGGGGTACAGGTGGCTTCAAAGCTACTCCGGGATCAGGTGATCTATTTGCTCATACAATAGCTAATGATGAACCTCATAAATTAAATGCAGCATTTAATATTAATAGATTTGTTAGTGGCGATCTAGTTGATGAACATGGTGCAGCAGCTGTAGCTCATTGATGTTTATAATTGATTGTCCATATTGTGGAAAAAGAGATCAGAGTGAATTTTCAGCTGGTGGAGAGGCACACATAGAAAGACCAAAACAGCCAACAGAACTTAGTGATGATCAATGGGCAGAATTTTTATTTATGAGAAAAAATATTAAAGGAATTCAATTTGAAAGATGGAACCATACTCATGGATGCAGAAAATGGTTTAATGTTGTGAGAGATACCTCAAATGATAAAATTCATGCTGTTTATAAAATAGATGAAAAACCTCCTACGAAATAATTAATGCCAAACTATAGAATTAAAAAAACTGATCACATAGACCAAACAAATAGAATATCTTTCAAATTTAATGGAAAAACATACTTTGGTTTCAAAGGAGACACTCTAGCTTCAGCCCTGATTGCAAATGGAATTCATTTAGTTGGTAGAAGTTTCAAATATCATAGACCTCGTGGAATAATGACTTGCGGAGCTGAAGAACCAAATGCGATATGTCAAATTAGTGGAGATACGGCTTTAACAGAACCAAATGCAAGGGCTACAGAAATTGAACTACACGAAGGTTTGGTGGCAAACAGTCAAAATTGCTGGCCAAATGTCAACTTTGATATTGGGGGAATAAATAATTTTATATCACCTTTTATACCTGCTGGTTTTTATTACAAAACTTTTATGTGGCCAAAAAGTTTTTGGAAAAATATTTATGAACCATTAATTAGATTGTCTGCAGGATTGGGAAAGTCCCCTACCCATCCAGATCCCGATATATATGATCATAAACATGTTCATTGTGATGTGCTAGTTATTGGTGGTGGAATATCAGGAATTTTAGCAGCTAAAATAACAGCAAAAAATAATTTAGATACAATTTTGATAGATGATAAAAATACTTTAGGTGGATCTACTATATTTCAAAATAATGAAAATTTTAAAATTAACAATAAAACTTCAAAGGATTGGCTTTTAAAAGAAATAAAAGAGTTAAAAGAATTAAGAAATTTAAATATAAAAACAAGAACAAGTGTTGCTGCATATCATAGTTATAACTATCTTTTAGCTAAAGAAAGTTTAACTGATCATTTACCAAAAAACAAAAATTTAGGTATAAGGCAAAGATTATGGAAAATAAGAGCAAATAAAGTAATAATTGCAACAGGTGCTATAGAAAGACCTCTTGTTTTTAATAACAATGATAGGCCGGGTATAATTTTAGCTAATTCTGTAAACAAGTATTTGAATTTTTATGGGGTTATATGTGGAGAAAATAATTTTATTTTCACAAACAACGATAGTGCTTATGAAACTGCTCTGTCTTTATTTGAAAAAGGAATATCTGTTAAGATAATTGATATAAGAAAAAAAACTAATTCTAAAATAGTTAAACAAGCAGAGAAATTAGGCATAAATATTTATTGGAATTCTACTGTTACAAATACATTTGGATATAGAAAAATAAATTCTATAGAAATAATGAGTTTATCTGATGATAGTTCAAACGTTATTGGAGAAAAAGTTAAAGTAAATTGTGACTGTTTAGCAGTAAGTGGTGGTTGGACACCAATGGTTCATATGCATACTCAATCAGGTGGTAAACTTAATTTTAGAGAAACTGATCAAGTCTTTTTACCAGAAGAAGTAAACTCAGATCGTATTAGTGTTGGTTCTTCTAATGGTGATTTTGAATTAGATGAAATAATTAAAAATACTAATGAAAAAATTAAAACATTATTTAATCTAGGAGAAACTGAATTTGATAAAACTAATGTAAGTTGCTCAAAAGAGTTAGATAAGAAAAATATATGGTTATTACCCAATAAAATATCATTGGGTAAAACAAAATCATTTATTGATTTTCAAAATGACTCCACTGCAAAAGATATAAAATTGGCTCTCAGAGAAGGTTTTAGGTCGATAGAACACGTCAAGAGATATACGACAACTGGAATGGCAACAGATCAAGGTAAATTATCAAATATGCATGCTCTTGGTATAATTGCTGAAACAGCTGGTGTAAAAATGGGTTCTCTAGGTACAACAACTTTTAGACCACCGTTTACTCCATTAACATTTGGTGCAATAGTAGGAAGAAGTGTTGGAGATTTCTTTGATATAACAAGGAGAACTCCTATTCACGATTGGCACATAAAAAATAAAGCTGAATTTGAAAATGTAGGTCAATGGAAAAGACCTTGGTATTACCCAAAAAATAATGAGAATATGCATCAGGCTGTTCAAAGAGAAAGTAAAGCAGCTAGAGATAGCGCAGGTTTGCTCGATGCTTCAACACTTGGAAAAATTGATATTCAAGGAACTGATGCATCTGAATTTCTAAATCGTGTTTACACAAATACATGGTCTAAATTAGCAATAGGAAAATGTAGATATGGTCTAATGCTTAACGAAGATGGGATGGTTTATGATGATGGTGTAACAACACGTTTAGGAGAAAATCACTTTTTAATGACAACAACAACAGGTGGAGCTGCAAATGTTTTGTCAAAATTAGAAGATTATTTGCAAACAGAATGGCCGGAGCTCGATGTTTTTTTAACATCCGTAACAGATCATTATTCTACAGCTAGCATATGTGGGCCAAATGCTAAAAAAATATTAATAAAATTATTTCCAGAAATTAATTTTAATGATGATGAATTTCCACATATGTCGTTTAAAAATTCTACTTTGGATAACATAAGTTGTAGAATTATGAGAATAAGTTTTACTGGTGAACTTAGCTATGAAATTAATATAGAAGCTAAATATGGTAAATCTTTATGGGAAAAATGTATAGAATCTGGAAAAGAATTCAATATAACCCCATATGGTACTGAGACTATGCATTTACTAAGAGCTGAAAAGGGTTTTATTATAGTTGGCCAAGACACAGATGGAACAATGACACCTAATGATTTACAAATGGACTGGATTGTTAGTAAGAAAAAATATGATTTTATTGGAAAAAGATCTTTATACAGAAGTGACACTATCAGAGAAGATAGAAAACAGTTGGTTGGTCTTTTAACAGAGGATCCAAAAGAAGTTTTAGAAGAAGGTGCTCAAATTGTTTCTAATTTAAACAAAAAACCATCTGAAATGCTAGGTCATGTTACATCTAGTTATTTTAGTCCAAATTTGAATAAATCAATTGCACTTGCTGTTGTAAGAAATGGAAAAAAAATTAAAGGACAAAAATTAATTATTCCTATGGAAAATAAAAATATAAATGTAACTGTTTCGGATTTTATTTTTTTAGATAAAGAGAACAAGAGGTTAAATGCTTAGAATAAATTTTCCAAAAATAGAAAAAAAAATATTTAATGACTTAGAGATAACTCTTGCAAAAGCAAAAATTAAGATTAATATTAGAGGAAGAAGAAAAGATTTTTTTACCAAAATTGGAAAAATAACATCCTTAATTTTACCATTAGAGGCAAATACAAGTTCATCAAACGATAAATTTAATGCTTTATGGCTAAGTCCAGATGAATGGATGATATACTTTGATGGAGAAGATAAAAATGTTGTTTTTAATGATCTTTTTAATGAAATATCAAAATTAAATTTTGGAGCAATAATTGATGTTTCTGACCAATGGGTTTGTTTAAACATTAAAGGAAACAAAACTTTTGATTTATTATCATCTAGCTCACCTTTCAATTTTAATAAATTTAAAAAAAGTAAAAATAATGTCGCACAAACTGTATTAAATCATACGGGCGTAATAATTCACCATAAAGAAGTTAATGATGTAAATCTTTTTGTAAGGAGATCATTTTCAGAGGATTTATTGCTGTGGATTAACGACAGCGCTAGATTTGTCTAATCTTCTTTTTATATAAAAAGTAACAAAAACTAGAAGAAATATTGATATAGACCATTGAAAGATGAACCATAACCAAAAAAAAGTATCATAATCAGCCGACAAATTTTTTGCTAAATAAAATACACATATTGGTACAAGTACATTTCTCAATAAATTATTTATCATTGCATATTCAGACTTCTTTAGTCCCATAAAGAATCCATTAGATAGAAAAAATATTGGGTATGCCGGTATAATAAAAGCTGCTATTTTTAAATATCTACTGCCATAATCAATTACAAAAATATTGTCAGAAAATAATTTTGGAATTATTTCTGCTGTTAGATAAACTAAGATTCCTGAAAAAATCATAATTACAATACCGTATTTAATTGAGGTAAAATATGTATCTTTAACTCTGATAAATTGATTGGCTCCATAATTTTGAGCTATAATTGTGATTATTGCTGTATTTATTCCTAATATTGGAAGTAAAACAACTTGTTCAATTCTTGTAGCCGCACCATATCCAGCTACTGCTAATTCACCTGTTAGACCTATGTATGTAAATATTAAAGTAGCTGCTACAGCATAACCACATATTGCAATTGAAATAGGCATAGATTGAAAAAAAATATTTTTAAGATAATACAATTTTAGAACAAAAAATTCTCTTGTAATTTTCTTAACTCTACTGTTTTGTGTAACTTTAAAAGTGATAATCAAAAAAGCAACTAATTGTGCAATAATTGTCGACAAACCAATTCCTGTCATTCCCATAGCTGGTATGAATAAAAAGCCCCAAATTAAAACTGGGTTTAAAATAATATTTAGTAAAAAACTTAAAACTAAAACATTTCTATAAGTTTTTGTATCACCTTCAGCGTGTAGTAATGAGTTTAATGATACTACAAGAAAAAATAAAAACGATCCGTAAAACATGATATCCGTATATTGTAGTCCAAGATTTGTAATCTCATCACTAGATCCCATTAAATGAAAAACTTTTTCAGAAAAATATAATCCAATGCAAGTAATAAAGATTGATATTAAAATTCCATAATAAATAATATGCGTAAAATAGTACGAAGCTTTCTTATCATCTTTTTCACCAATGCTATTACCTATCAGTGAGGTACCAGCAACCGTAACTCCAATTGAAGTTGCAACAATTATGAAATAAATAGGAAAAGATTTACTTAATGCAGATAATGCTTCAGGTGATAGTTTGCCAGCATAAAAGGTATCAACTATATTATAAAGTGTTTGAAAAAGTGTACCGACACTTGCAGGAATAGCTAATTTTTTTACTAAAACTTTAATATCATCTGTAAGTATATTCATTATCTAGCTATGTTTCTTTTAAACTTATAATTATTTTTAGATTTAACTATTTGCTGGTGACGCATAGTAAATCTTTTAATTTGATCTATTGTTAAGTTGTCATAGCACTTTGGACAAGATAATCCTATTTTATATTTTGTAGATTTTTTTTCATTATTATTAATTGGCATTCTACAACCATTACAGATTGAGTAGTTGCCAGTTTTTGTATTTTTTTTAATTGTCACTCTATTATCAAAAACAAAACATTCGCCCATCCAATTACTTTTATTAGGTTTAGTTTTATTGAAATAATTAATAATACCACCTTTAAGCATGTATACATTTTTATAACCTTTATTATTAAGGAAATTACTTGCTTTTTCACATCTTATACCTCCCGTACAAAACATTCCAACAGGTTCATTTTTTTTTAAATTAATTAAATAATTTTTAAAATCTCTAAAATTTTTTGTATTGGGATTGATTGCACCTTTGAATGTTCCGATATCATACTCAAATGGTTTTCTTGCATCAATAATTTTAATATTTTTTTTATTTAAAAATTTGTCCCATTGTCTTGGTGTAAGATAATTTTTTTTGTTACTATTTTTAAATTTATATTTTTCATTAATAGGAACAACTTCATTTTTGATTTTAACTTTCAATTTTAAAAAAGGTATAAAATTAGAATATAACTTGTTTTGTGTATCAAAATTTTTAATAAAAATAATTTTTTTTATATATTTAGATAATATAGAAATATCTTTTTTCTTTCCAGATATGGTTCCATTTATTCCCTCAGGAGATAGAATTACTAAACCTTTAACATTATTTTCACAAATTTTATTAAAAATTATTTTTTTTAAAGTTTTAATTTTATTTAATTGTTTTAATTTATAAAATGAAAATATTTCAATCATTTATTTCCAGCAAACTGTAAAACCATCACCTAAAGGTAAGATATATTTATTAATTTTTTTTTTATGAACGTAATCGTTAAATTTTTTTATTTTTTGAGTTAGTTTGTCATTAACACTTGGATTTGCTACTTCGCCTTTCCATAAAGTATTATCGATGAGAATAAGCCCATTTTTGTTTAATAATTCAATAGAATAATTAAAATATTCTATATATGTTTCCTTATCAGCATCTATTAAAATTAAATCAAACTTTTTTTTATTTTTAAGTAATTTTTTTAACGAAAAAATTGCATAATTTGTTTCAATGAAAAATTTATTATGTACATTGGCTTGTTTAAAAAAATTTAAAGCTATTTTGTTAGTTTTGATATCCTTATCTATAACGTATATTTTTCCATTTTTTGGCAATGATAAAGCCATTGATAATGAGCTATAACCTGTAAACGTTCCAATTTCTAAACAGGATTTAAATTTATTAACTTTAATTAAAAATTGTAAAAAATTAGCCTGTAAAATAGATATTTGTAATCTTTTAATATGTCCTAAACTTTCATTATATTTTAAAATTTTTTTTTGAATTGGGTGTAATCTTTCCGTATGAGAAAAAATATAGTCGATCATATTTTGATCGATCAGAATATTTTTATCCATTTAATTTTTCTTTTAAAATTTTATTAATTAACTGAGGATTTCCCTTGCCTTTGCTTTCTTTCATAGCTTGGCCAACAAAGAATCCAAAAAGTTTATCTTTTCCTGATTTGTATTCTGTTACTTTTTCTTCATTATTCTTGATAACCTTATTAATTAACTCCTCGATTGCTTTGGGATCACTTTGTTGTTTTAAACCTTTTGTATCAATGACTTTTTGAGGATCTTTATCTCCATCTATCATTTCTTCGAATACTTTTTTAGCTATCTTTCCAGATATTGTTCCATCTTTAATTAAATTTATTAATTTTGATAAGTTTTTTGCACTAATTGGACTCTGAGATATTTCAAGATTTTTGTCGTTCAAAACTGCAAATAACTCACCTGTTATCCAATTAATGGATAATTTAACATCTGCATCTTTAATCACTTCTTCAAAATATTTTGAAGTTTCTATATCAGAAACCAATATTGTTGCTTCGTATGGTGTAAGTTTAAACTTTTCAATAAATCTTTTCTTCTTTTCATCCGGTAGCTCAGGTATTTCAGATCTAATATTATCAATAAATTTATCTGATACTTCAAGTGGTAGTAAATCAGGATCAGGAAAATATCTATAATCATGAGCATCTTCCTTTGATCTCATAGATCTTGTTTCATTTTTTTTTGTATCAAATAATCTTGTTTCTTGATCAATAGTTTTTCCATCCTCAATTAAATCAATTTGACGATTTGCTTCATATATAATTGCCATTTGCATAAATTTTATTGAATTAACATTTTTTATTTCACAACGAGTACCAAATTCAGTCACGCCCATCTTTCTAACTGAAACATTAACATCTGCTCTTAAGGATCCTTCTTGCATATTTCCATCACATGTACCTAAATATCTCATGATTGATCTTAATTTTTTAATATAAACATTAACTTCATCTGGAGATCTTAGATCGGGTTTGCTTACAATCTCCATTAATGCCACTCCCGATCTGTTTAAATCAACTAAAGTATTATTTGGGTCAATATCATGAATGCTTTTTCCAGCATCTTGCTCTAAATGTAATCTTTCAATACCAATTTCCTTTTGACCATTTGGCATATCAAGAATAACCTTGCCCTCACCTACTATGGGATATTTATATTGTGATATTTGATAACCCTGTGGAAGATCTGCATAAAAATAATTCTTTCTATCAAATACTGATTTTTTATTTATTTGTGCATTTAATCCTATTCCAGTTTTAATTGCTTGTTTAATACAATATTCATTGATTACTGGTAGCATTCCTGGAAAAGCTGCATCAACTAAACTCACTTGAGTGTTTGGTTCTGCGCCAAATTTAGTTGATGAGGAGGAAAAAAGTTTTGAATTTGATGTTACTTGAGCGTGCACTTCAAGACCGATCACTACTTCATAACTTATATTTTCTCTTTTAATTAAAAAATCTTTTATATCACTCATTAAAACCACCAATCAGAAATTTTATTTTTAAAATTAATTTTTTCTTCCATAGAATATGCAATATTTAATATTGTTTGCTCATCAAAAGGTTTGCCAATTATTTGTAAACCTAGCGGATATCCATTTTTATCTAATCCAGCTGGTATAGAAATGCCCGGTAAACCTGCTAAATTAACTGGAACTGTAAAAATATCATTTAAATACATTGATACTGGATCATTAGATTTTTCTCCGATTTTAAACGCTGAACTTGGTGTTGAAGGTGTCAATATAGCGTCTACAATATTATAAGCATCATCAAAATCCTTTTTAATTAATTGCCTTACTTTTTGTGCTTTTAAATAGTAAGCATCATAGTATCCTGAAGACAAAACATAAGTTCCAATCATAATTCGTCTTTTAACTTCTTCTCCAAAACCTTCAGATCTAGTTTTCTCATACATATCAATTAGATTTTCACCTGCAGATCTAAAACCATACTTAACACCATCGTATCTTGCTAAATTTGACGATGCCTCCGCTGGTGCAACTATATAATAAGTTGGCAAAGCATAATTTGTATGTGGAAGTGAAATATCAATTATTTCTGCACCACAATCTTTAATAAATTCAATACCTTTTTTCCAAAGACTTTCTATATCCTGGGGCATACCATCAACTCTATATTCCTTGGGTATACCTATTTTTTTTCCTTTAATATTATTTGTAAGTTCAGATGAATAATTGTTTCTTTTAAAATCTATTGAGGTTGAATCTTTTTTATCAAATGTTGAAATGACTTCTAGTAGAATTGCACAATCTTTCACATTTTTAGTCATTGGACCTGCTTGATCTAATGATGAAGCAAAAGCAACTATTCCAAATCTAGAACAACTACCATAAGTAGGTTTTAATCCAACTGTGCCTGTAAAAGACGCTGGCTGTCTTATCGATCCACCTGTATCTGTACCAATCGTAACTGGTGTTAAATTTGCAGCTAGTGCTGCTGAAGATCCGCCTGATGAACCTCCAGGTACTAAATTTTCACCTACTGGATTTTGAACATTTCCAAAAAAACTTGTTTCATTAGAGGATCCCATTGCAAATTCATCACAGTTTAATTTACCTAGCAAAATTCCTCCCTGATCCCAAATATTTTGAGTTACAGTTGATTCATAAGTTGGTATAAAATTATTTAATATTTTACTACCAGCTGTGGTTTTAATTCCATCTGTACAAAAAAGATCTTTTACAGCTATAGGAATACCAGGTAATTTAAGATCATAATTAGGTTTTTCATCAAATTTTTTAGCTTGATCAATTGCAGACGAAAAATTTTCAGTAACATACGCATTTAACTTTATAGATTTTTCAGACCTTTCTACAAAAGCCTTAGTAACCTCTGTCGATGAGAATGATTTATTTTTTATATTGTCAACTATTTCGTTTAGCGATAATTCAGTAATATTTTTCATTATTCAACAACCTTTGGTACTACAAAAAAATCTTCGTTATTCTCAGGTGAGTTTTTGAGAATTTTTTCACGTATATTTTCACTTTTGATCTTATCTTCTCTTAACCTTAAAGTTGTTTTGGCTATAGATGTTAAAGGCTCAACATTTTCAGTTTTTAACTCGTTTAATTTTTCAATAAAATTAAATATTGAGTTTAAGTCACCTGCTAATTTATTAGCTTTTTCTTCATCTACTGAAATTCTAGCTAATTTAGATATATGTTTTACTGTTTTAAGATCTATTGTCATATGGTAAAAATTATTGCCGCAAACTACCACTTAAGTAAATAATATACAATATGATCACAATTGACGAATTTAAAAAAAAAAATACAACAAGATCAAGATTAATAGGTATTGACCTAGGATCTAAAAGAATCGGCATAGGAATATGTGACGAATATCGAAAAATCGCAACTCCATATAAAATAATTAATAAAACAAACATTGATGATTTAATTAAACAGCTTAAAGAAATAATTAGCGAAAATAATATTAAAGGGATCATAATTGGAAATCCAATTAATATGGATGGTACCTTAGGTAAATCCTCTCAATCTGTTAAAGATACTGCTAATAATTTATCTAAATTTATTGATATTCCTATATGTCTTTGGGACGAAAGACTTTCTACTGTTGGTGCATTCAATATATCAAGTCAATTGGATATAAATATATCAAAAAGAGAAAAAGACATAGATAAAAATGCTGCTGCATTCATTTTACAAGGTGCTATAGATTTCTTAAATAATTAGCTTGCAATAGAAATACTTTATAGCTATAGAGTTGCTTTTAATGGCAACTAAATCAAACAAAGCTGTTAAAATTTCTCAAAAACATTTGTTAGGAATTCAAGATTTATCAATTAGTGATGTAAAAATAATTTTAGATCAAGCTAGTAAGTTTATTGAATTAAATAGAAGTAAAAATAAAAAGCTTGATACTCTTAAAGGAAAAACTCAAATAAATTTATTTTTTGAACCATCCACTAGAACTCAAAGTTCTTTTGACTTAGCAGGTAAAAGATTGGGTGCTGATGTAATGTCAATGAATATCACTAACTCAGCAATAAAAAAAGGTGAAACTCTTATTGACACAGCTATGACTTTAAATGCAATGCATCCTGATATAATTGTGATAAGACATCAAGACTCAGGTGCATGTAATTTATTATCTCAAAAAGTAAATTGTGCTGTGCTAAATGCAGGAGACGGGAGAAGAGAACATCCAACTCAAGCTTTATTAGATGCTTTAACAATTATAAACAGAAAAAAAAAAATTGAAGGTTTAAGAATTGCAATTTGTGGAGACATACTTCATTCTCGTGTTGCAAGATCAAATATTTATCTTTTAAATATGCTTGGCGCTGAAGTAAATATTGTTGCACCATCAAATCTTATGCCTAAAGATATTGAAAAATTTGGAGTTAATATTTTTTCTGATATGAAAAAAGGTGTTAAAGATTGTGATATTGTAATGATGTTAAGATTACAAAATGAAAGAATGACAAGCTCTTTTTTATCTTCAAATAGAGAATATTATGAATACTACGGACTATCTCCTGAAAAGTTAGATTACGCTAAAGACGATGCTTTAATAATGCATCCAGGTCCAATGAATAGAGGAATTGAAATAGACACTAAACTAGCAGATGACATTAACAAAAGTGTAATTAAGGAACAAGTTGAACTAGGCGTTGCTGTAAGAATGGCTTGTTTAAAAATATTCTGTATATAAATGAAAAAAAAATATTTTATTAACGCAAATATTATTGACCCACACAACTCCTTGAATGAAAAAGGAGGTTTAATAATTAGCGAAGAAGGTAAAATTGAAGGTATAGGAAAAAAAGTTAATACAAACAATATACCTTCACGCGAAAAATATACTGATCTTAATGGAAAATATATATTTCCTGGGTTAGTGGATATGAGAGTTTTTGTTGGTGAGCCAGGATTTGAATATAAAGAAAATTTTCGAACTTTAAGCAATGCTGCGCTTTCTGGAGGTGTTACTTCTGTCGTTACTATGCCCAACACAAACCCTGTTGTTGATAATGTATCGATTGTAGATTTTCTAAAAAGACGGGGAAGAGACAAGTCTAAGATAAATATATACCCTTCTGCTGCTTTGACAGTTAATTCTGAAGGATCAAATATGACTGAATTTGGTTTGCTTCAAAGTAAAGGTATCATTGCTTTTACAGATGGAATTAAAACTATTCAAAACACAAGAATTATGTCTAGGATTATGAATTCAGCGAAAGATTTGAACTCGTTAATATTACAGCATGCTGAAGATTATGAGCTTTCAAAAAATGGCATGATTAATGATGGAATAATAGCAACAAAGTTAGGTTTACAAGGAATTCCAGAATTAGCTGAAATTATAATTATTGAAAGAGATCTTGCGCTACTAGATAGTATTAAATGTAGATATCATATTTCTCAGTTATCCTCTGCTAAATCTGTAGAAATAATAAAAAATAAAAAAAATTATCTTGATTTTTCATGTGGTGTATCAATTAATAATTTATCATTAAATGAAAATGATATTGGCGATTTTAAAACATTTTTAAAACTGTCACCTCCTTTAAGAACAGAAGAAGATAGACAGTCATTGGTAAATGGATTATCTGATGAAACAATAGATGTTATAGTATCTGATCATAAGCCTGAAGATGAGGAACAAAAAAGGCTGACTTTTGCACAAGCAGAAACTGGAGCTTCAGGCATAGAAACACTATTGTCTTTAAGTCTAGAACAATATCATAATGGAAATATAAAATTAGAAACTATTATTAAAGCTTTAACTTCAAATCCTGCAAAAATTCTTAAAATTAATAAAGGTAATTTGAGCATAGGTAATGATGCAGATTTCAGTATTGTTGATTTAAATAAACCCTGGATTGTAAAAAAAGAAAATCTTTACTCAAAATCGAAAAACACATCTATAGAAAATAAAAAACTTCAAGGTAAAGTAATAAATACATTTGTAAAAGGTGAAGAATTATTTAAATTGTAAAAATGGATTTTTTGGTTGCTATTATCTTTTCCTATTTATTAGGTTCAATTCCTTTTGGTTTAATATTAACTAAAGTAATTTTAAAAAAAGATATTAGAAACATTGGATCAGGTAATATTGGAGCAACAAATGTATTAAGATCTGGTAATAAAATAATAGGATATCTAACTTTGTTTCTTGATATTTTAAAAGCTATAATTCCAGTTATCTATATTAGGCTTAATTACCCAGACTTAATTTACATATCTTCATTAAGTGTGTTTTTAGGCCATGTATTTCCAATTTGGCTTAAATTCAAAGGTGGAAAAGGTGTTGCTACATATGTGGGAATTCTTTTTAGTATAAATTTAATTTTTGGTTTTGTATTTTGTATATCTTGGTTGTTAACTTTCCTTTTATCTAAATATTCGTCACTTTCATCACTTGTAGCAAGCTCGTCTATACCTTTTTATTTATTTTTTACTAATGGAGAGCAAATAATATTTTTTATAATTATATTCGTTTTAATTTTTTATTCCCATAGAGAAAACATTAAACGACTGAAAAATAAAGAAGAAAGCAAGTCAAAAATTTATTAGTTTGACACTTTTAGTCTTTTGAGTAGTTTGTTTAATTATGAATCTTGTCATTGTAGAAAGCCCAGCAAAAGCTAAAACTATTAATAAATATTTAGGATCTGATTATACAGTCTTAGCAAGTTATGGGCATATCAGAGATCTCCCTTCTAAAAATGGGTCGGTTGATACAGAAAATAAATTTAAAATGATTTGGGAAATTGATAGCTTTTCCAAAAAATATCTAAAAGAAATCACAGATATTGCAAAAGATTCAAAAAAAATAATTTTGGCTACTGATCCTGATAGAGAAGGTGAAGCAATTGCATGGCATGTTAAAGAATATCTAAATGAAAAAAAACTTTTAAAAGACAAACAAGTTGAAAGAGTTGTTTTTAATGAAATTACTAAAAAAGCTGTCTTAAATGGTATTGAAAACCCAAGAGAAATTGAGCCCCATCTAGTTGATGCTTATATGGCTAGAAGGGCATTAGATTATTTAGTTGGATTTAATATATCACCAATTTTATGGACAAAACTTCCTGGATCAAAATCAGCAGGAAGAGTCCAATCAGTTGCATTAAAACTTTTAACTGAAAGGGAACATGAAATTGAAGTCTTTATTCCTGAAGAATTTTGGACTTTAAACATAATCTTTAAAACTGAAGATAATGCACTAATCAATTCAAATATAAACATGTTGGATGGAAATAAAATTGAAAAATTTACTTTTAAAAATAAAGACGATGTAAATACTGCTATAGATAAAATTAAAAATATTAAATATGAAATTTCTGATATCAGTTCAAAAGTATTTACAAGGAATCCATTGGGTCCTTTTACTACATCTACATTACAACAAACATCTTCAAGCAAATTAGGTTTTGGGGCATCAAGAACAATGCAGATTGCTCAAAGATTATATCAAGGTATAGAAATAGATGGTGAAACGATAGGCTTGATAACTTATATGAGGACGGATGGTACAAATATTTCTAGAGATGCAATTTCAAATTTTAGAAACTATATTTCAAATAATTATGGTGAAAAATATTTACCAGACTCACCATTAAACTATTCGGGGAAAAAAGCTAAGAATGCTCAAGAAGCGCACGAAGCAATTAGACCTACGGAAATTTCTAGAAATCCTGATAGTTTAAAAAAATATTTAAGTACAGATCAATTCAAGCTATACAATTTAATTTGGTCGAGAGCTATATCTTCACAAATGGAGTCTGCGAAATTCGATAGGAAAACAATAACAATATCTTCTGATGATGGTAAAAATATTTGTAAAGCAAATGGATCAGTTTTAAAATTTGATGGTTATTTAAAATTATCAAGAGTTGAGGAAGAAGATGGTGATGAAAAAATATTACCAGATGTCAAAAAAGGAAATGTTGAAATAAATGAATTTATTGATGAACAACACTTCACACTACCTCCACCAAGATTTTCTGAGGCTAGTTTAGTAAAAAAATTAGAGGAATTAGGTATAGGAAGACCCTCAACTTATGCAAGTATAATTTCAGTTATATCTAATAGAGGATATGCAGATATTAATAATAAAAGATTTTTTCCAACAGATAGAGGAAAATTATTATCTGCTTTCCTAGAAAAATTATTTGCAAAATATGTTGATTACGATTTTACCGCTAAATTAGAAGATCAACTAGATGATATCACATCTGGTAAAGAGGATTGGATAAAGGTTTTAGAAAATTTTTGGAATGATTTTTATTCAAATGTAACATCTGTAAAAGAAAAAAGAACCAGGGAGGTTCTTGACCTTTTAAATGAAAGTCTTGGATCTTTGATTTTTGAAATTGATAAAGAAGGTAAAGTTAATAGAAAGTGTTTAAATTGCAGCAATGGTGAATTAAGTTTAAAAAATAGTTTTCGAGGAGGAGCATTTATAGGATGTTCAAATTATCCTGAATGTAAATTTACAAGACCACTTTCTAAAGCAAAAGCTGCACAACAATTAAATTTAGCAGAACCTAAATTAGTTGGAAAAAGTATAAATGATGAAGATATTTTTTTAAAAAATGGAAGATTTGGACCTTACTTACAATACGAGTCAAAAATTATTGAAATCGAAGATAAACCAAAGAAAAAAAGGAAAACTAAAAAGAAAGATGACAATATGAAAAATGTTTCAATTCCAAAAGGACTTGAAATTGATTCTATTGATTTAAAAAAAGCTCAATTCTTATGCTCATTACCTTTAAGTTTAGGTAAAAACCCTGCTAATGATAAAGATATAACGTTAAATGTTGGTAGGTTTGGACCTTATTTAAAATGTGAAAATAAATCTGCAAAAATTGAAAATGTGGAAGAGATATTTTCAATAGGGTTAAACAGAGCAATTACTTTAATAGCTGAAGCTAAACCGGGAAGAATGTCTTCTTCAATAATAAAGGATCTTGGAGAACATCCCGAAGATAAAAAACCAGTGAGAGTTATGAAAGGACAATATGGTCCATATATTAAATATAAATCATTAAACGCAACTATACCTGAGGAAAAAGATCCTACTGAATTAACTATGGAAGAAGCTTTAATATTGATTGAGAAAAGAAAGGAATACGATAAAATTAAAAAAACAAGAAAAAAAAAATAAAATGAATTTTGATCAAAAAATAAGTGAACTAAAAATAAATCTTCCTAAAGCACCAGATCCAGTGGGATCATATGTTGCTTCTAAAGTTTCAGGTAAAATGCTTTTTATATCTGGGCAAATCTCGATTGATGAAAATGGAAATCTAATAACAGGAAAACTAGGTAAAGACTTAAAAACTGATGAAGGATATAAAGCAGCAAGAAGATGTGCGTTAAGTATAGTCGCTCAAGTTAAAAAAGCTTGTGGGGATGACTTATCTAAAATCAAATCTTGTATTAAATTAACTGGATTTGTTAATTCTACTGAAGAATTTGTTGAACAACCAAAAGTTATAAACGGTGCGTCAGATTTAATTGCTTCTATTTTTGGCAACAATGGAATGCACACTAGAGCTGCTGTTAGTACCAATAGTCTTCCACTAGGAGTAGCAGTTGAAGTAGACGCAATATTTGAATTAAACTAACTATCTTCCAATTCCAAAATACTTTATGTTAATTTTTTCCATTTTTTCTGGAGAATATAAGTTTCGCATATCAAAAACTTTTAAATTTTTTCTTCCAACTAATTTTTTGAAATTAAGTTGTTTAAATTCATTCCATTCAGTATGAATAATTAAAAGATCACTATTATTACAAGCATCTTTAATATTATTACAATACATAATTTTTTTTGATGTAAATATTTTTTTTTCACCAGATGGATCATAATAATAAATAGTAGCTCCCTTTTTAATTAGAATAGGTATGATATTAAGTGCTGGTGATTCTCTCATATCGTCAGTACCAGCTTTAAAAGTCACACCTAAAAAAGTTATTTTTTTATTCTTAAAGTTATTAGACATAATTTTTTCAATGCGTGAAACAAGTAATTTATGTCTACTATCGTTAGATTTAATAACTGATTTTACTATTGATAAATTTATCTTAAATTTATTGGCTATTTTAACAAGAGCTCTAGTATCTTTAGGAAAACAAGATCCACCATACCCAGGTCCTGCTCGCAAAAATCTATCACCTATTCTTTCATCAAGACCCATGCCAGTCGCTATATCCTTAACATCAATATTTGTTTTATCGCAGAGATTGGCTATCTCATTAATAAAAGTTATTTTTGTTGCAAGGAAAGCATTAGATGCATATTTAACTAATTCAGCCGCTCTTCTTGATGTATGGAAATATCTATTTTTTTTTTTAATTATTGGAAGATAAAGATTTTTCATGATTTTACCAGGTTTATTAGTGTCTGTTCCAACAACAACTCTATCAGGGTACATAAAGTCTCTTATTGCCTCTCCTTCTCTCAAAAATTCAGGATTTGAAATTACATCAAACTTATTTTTATTTTTTTTTATATTTAATATTTTTTCAATTTTATCACCAGTTGTAACAGGTACTGTAGATTTATTTACAATAACTTTATATTTATTTATATTATTTTTGATTTTATTAGTTGCACTGAAAACATATTTTAAATTTGCACTGTTTGTTTGTTTGTTTGTTGGTGTTCCTACACATATAAAAATGATATCAGATTTTTTAATTGAGGAGGATATATCAGATGAAAACTTTAATTTTCCTTGTTTAAAGTTTCTTTTAACTAATTCTTCGAGTCCAGGTTCATATATAGGTATAATACACTCATTAAGTTTTTTTATCTTAATTTTATTTATATCGGTACAAATAACTTGATTGCCTAATTCAGCAAAACAAGTGCCAGAAACTAACCCGACATAACCAGTACCTATCACACAAATTTTCATAGTTTGGAAATCACTTCACTTGATTTGATATAGCCATTCATTGTTCCACAGTCTAAATATTTTCCTGAAAATTTATGCCCAACATACGTTGATCCGTCATAAATCATTTTTTTAATAGCATCAGTAATATGTATTTCTCCGCCTTTTCCTTTACCTTGATCTTT
Organism: Candidatus Pelagibacter sp.; assembly: GCA_045567255.1. Classification (GTDB taxonomy): domain Bacteria; phylum Pseudomonadota; class Alphaproteobacteria; order Pelagibacterales; family Pelagibacteraceae; genus Pelagibacter. The sequence continues at coordinate 96,263 of JBJLDH010000016.1, forward strand.
TAAAATTTTAAAGATTTTTTTTGGTAGAATATATCTGCCTATAACTGCATGATTTGAAGGAGCTTCTTTAACTGTGGGTTTTTCTATAACATCAGAAATCAAAAAATTACTTTTATCTAATTTTTTTGACATAGAGTAAATACCCCATCTATTAACAGTATTTTTATTTACTTTCATGCTTGCCATTACAGACGATTTATACTTATCATGAATTTTAATCATAGATTTTGAACAGTTTTTTTTCATAATTAAATCATCAGGTAATAGCATTAAAAAATACTTGTCTTTAATTAGTTTTTTTGCTTTTAAAACAGCATCACCTGTTCCAAGAGGTCTATTTTGGTATACAAATTTAATTTTTTTTTTATAAAACAATATTTTTTTATATTCATTTATAATTCTTTGATCTTTTTTCTTCTTTATTATTTTTTTATAAAAATCGTCATTATAAAAATATTTTCTTATTATCTCTTTTTTCTTAGAAATAATAAAAATTATTTCTTTTATACCAGCTTCAATACATTCATCTAAAATATACTCTATTCCTGGTTTTCCATTAATTGGTAATAATTCCTTAGCAAATATACTTGTTAAAGGTAATAACCTAGTTCCCAAACCAGCTAATGGAATAATTGCTTGTTTAATCATTTAAATGTTTTACTTATAATTTTAAATTTTACAAATGGAAATAATTAAAAATATTTTAGATTTAAATAAGGCAATTAAAGATTTTAAAAACTTTGGTTTTGTCCCAACTATGGGTGGGATACATCAAGGTCATATATCTTTAATAAAAAATTCACAAAAAATGTGTAAAAAAACAATTGTGAGTATTTTTGTTAATCCAACTCAATTTAATGACAAAGTTGACTATAAAAAATACCCTAGAAATATCAAGAGAGATATTAAAATTCTTGAAAATTTTAAAGTTGATTTTCTATTTATTCCTCAAGTTAAAGAAATTTATAAAAAAAAAATTAAATCAATGAAACTCAATAATAAAGACAAAATACTATGCGCAAAATTTAGAAAAGGTCATTTTGAAGGAGTTCTAAATGTTATGAATAGACTAATGAGCATAATAAAGGCAAATAAAATTTTTATGGGTGAAAAAGATTTTCAACAAGTATTTCTAATTAACAAGTATTTAAGTAAAAAATATAAATCAAGAATTGTTAGTTGTGAAACAATAAGAGATAAGAAAAGCGTTGCCCTGTCTACTAGACATAAACTTTTAAGTAAAAAAAATTATATTAAAATATCTTTAATAACAAAAAATCTTTTAAAATTGAAAAAAAAAATAAATTTAACTGATAAATATTTACTTTTATTTATAAATAAATATATCAATAAACTTGAAAAGTTTTACAAAATAAAGGTAGATTATCTAGAATTCAGAAATGAAAAAAATCTTAAACTTACTAACTCAAAAAAAAAATGTAGGTTATTTATTGCTTACACTATTGATAAAGTAAGATTAATTGATAATTTTCAATTTACAAAAAATAAGCTCCAACGCCTAAAAAAGATACAAATCCAATAACATCAGTAATTGTTGTAACAAAGACACTTGAAGAAATAGCAGGATCAATATTTAACTTTTTCAATGTAACAGGAATTAAAATTCCAAATAGACCTGCAACAATCATTGTCAGTATCATTGAGATTGAAATTATTAAAGATAAAATATGGTCATTGAACCAAATTTGAACAATTAAAGAACTTATTAATGCGAAAATAAATCCATTTAAAATGCCAATGTTAAATTCTTTGAATACGTTAGTTGAAAAATTATTTTTTGTTAAGTCTTTTGTGGCTAAAGATCTGACTGTTACTGCTAGTGTTTGCATTCCTGCGTTACCACCCATTGATGCAACAATAGGCATTAGAAAAGCAAGAACAACCATTTGTTGAATTGTTGCGCCAAACAAACTTATACAATACGTGGCTAAAAAAGCCGTAAATAAATTTAATAACAACCAATTAAATCTTCTTTTTGTTTTAGTTAATACGCCATCTGTGATTTCTTCATCGCCAACACCAGCCAATCTCAAAACATCTTCTTCAGCTTCTTCCTTTAATACTGTTAAAACATCATCATAAGTAATCATGCCGACTAATTTATTATTTTTATCTACAACAGCAGCTGAACTTAAATTATAATTCTCAAACAAGTTTCCAACTTCTTCTTTATCCATATCTACTGGAATTAAGAGTTGGGACTCAGACATAAGAGAAAGCATTTTAGTTTCCCTAGAGGTTCTTAATACTTTTGATGATGGGATTGTTCCAATGGGTTTAAATTCTTCATCTACAATAAAAATTTCAAGAAACTCTTCTGGAAGTTCTTTATTTTCCCTAAGGTAGTCTATGGTTTGACCTACTGACCAGTTACTTGGTATTGCTGTAAAATCTCTCTGCATAATTCTTGCAGCAGAATCTTCTGGGTAACTTAAACTTTCAAGTAAAGCAAATCTATCTTTTGGTGGAAGTGAGCTAAGTATAACATTTTTATCCTTTTCCTCTACATTTTCTAATACTTTAATAGCATCATCAGATTCAAGGTTTTTTAATATTGTTACTATAGAGTCCGAAGATAGATAAGTAATAATTTCAGATTGAATAGATTCATTTAATTCAACAAATACCTCAGGATCAACTTTAAAACTGTTAAGTTTTATAAGGCTTTCTCTGTCATTTTGATTTATGTGCTCAATTATATCAGCTGCATCAGCAGGATGCATTTCTTTAAAAGAATTTGTAATGAAATCTGCATCATTATTTGCAATTTTTTCTGTAACAACTTTTATAAATTCCTTATTGAATTCAAAATTTACTTTTTTATCTTTAATTTTTTTTACTAAAGTCATAAAATTTCCTATAAATTATTTTGGACTATTAATACAAAATTAAAATAATACAATTTATAAATGAATATTGAGATAAAAAAGTCGAAAAAACCAATAAAATATACTTTTGCAATAAAGCAAATGGAAAAAAGATTGTATCAAATATCAATTGATAAAAAAAAGGAACTTATTTGGATTTTAGAACATGAAGAAGTATATACAGGGGGAACTAGTTACAAAAAGAATGAAATTTTAGATAAATCAATAAATTTTATAAAAACTAATAGGGGTGGAAAAATTACATATCATGGAAAAGGTCAACTAGTTTTTTATTTTGTTATAAACTTAAAAAAAAGAAATATTAATATTAGAAGTTTAATTTTATTAATAGAAAAAACTATAATTGATACTTTAAATATTTTTAAAATTAAAACTTTTGCTGATAGAAAAAACATTGGTATTTGGCACCAAAATAAAAAAAAAGTAAAAAAAATAGCATCTATAGGAATTAAAGTAAAAAATTGGATTGCTTATCACGGTTTCGCAATTAATATTTCTAATGATTTGAAAAAATACAATAAGATTATTCCATGTGGTCTGAATAATAAAAAAATATCAAATCTAAATAAAATTAAAAAACAAAATTATAAAAGTATTTCAGATCAACTTATCAAGAACTTTTTAATTAATATTGAAAATTAAGTCTTTTTACTTTAATCATTTTTTTAAAATAATCTGGTAATGAAGCTCTAAAAGTAAATTTTGTATCTCTAATAATAAATTTAATTTCATAAGAATGAAGCATTAAATTTTTGTTTATTGACTTAATATTATTGTTTGTTCTATATTTTTTATCTCCCAAAATTGAATGGCCAATCATGAAAAGATGTTTTCTTAACTGGTGTTTTCTACCAGTTACAGGTTTCATTTTAACTAGTGAAGAATTTTGGTTTTTGTCTATAACTTTAAATATTGTTTCAGCTTTCTCTACAATTTTTTTTTTATTATCATATCTTACTAAATCATTTTTCAAAATTCCATTCATTCTATCGATTTCACCATTGCATATAGCTAAGTAGGTTTTGTGGACTTTTCTTAAACGAAATAATGAAGTTAATAATTGAGCTGTTTCTCTGTTCTTGGCTATAATAAACACACCTGAGGTATCTTTATCCAATCTATGTACAGAAAAAGGCTTGGTATTTTCAAAAAATTTACTTTTTGTAAATATATCTATAAGATTTTTTTTTGATTTAGTTCCACCTTGTACAGAAATTCCTGAGCTTTTATTTAAAACGATAAAGTCATCATTATTTTCTATTAATAAACTTTCATTTTCTTTGATTATTTCATTGCTAGGTTTATACTTATCAATTTTCTTGTCGACTTTATTTTTAAATTCAAAATTAAATATATTAATTTTGTCATTTTTTTTAACTTTTGTTGAACTTTTAACTTTTTTATTATTTAATTTTATTTTTCCATTCCTTAAATTTTTTTCAATTAGCCCTTGAGGTAATTTTCCTAAATGATTTCTTAACAATCGATCTAGGCGCATATTTTCAAACGTTGAGTCAACGTTTATAATTTTTTCCATCAATAATGTTTAATTAAAAATTAAGCTGTAGCTACTTTTGTTTCTTCCTGAGTTGAGGCTTTTTTTGGATCTTTTTTCTTCCTATCTATTCTTTTTGCCTCTACATCTCTATCAACAAACTCTATTATAGCCATAGGAGCGTTATCTCCATATCTAAATCCAGCTTTAATAATTCTGGTATACCCACCTTTTCTATCAAGATATCTTTTTGATAAATTTTTTTTTACTTTATTTGTTGATTTGAGATCTTGTAATTTTGATATTAACGACTTTGTATTTTGTAATGTATCTTTTTTACCTAGGGTAATTATTTTTTCAGCTTGAGGTTTTAATACTTTTGCTTTTGGTAAAGTTGTTGTTATTTGTTCATATTTTATTAAAGAATTAAGCATATTTTTTATAAGTGCTTTTCTATGCTCTGAAGTTCTGTTTAGCTTTTTATGCCCAAATTTATGTCTCATTATATAGCTTCTTCAAGTTTTTTTGAAAGTTCAGCAATATTTTCAGGTGGCCAATTTGGAATTTCCATTCCTAGATATAATGACATTCCTGTTAACACTTCTTTGATTTCATTAAGTGATTTTCTACCAAAATTTGGTGTTCTAAGCATTTCACCTTCTGATTTTTGAACCAAATCACCTATATAAATTATGTTATCATTTTTTAAGCAATTCATTGATCTGACTGATAATTCAAGTTCGTCAACTTTTCTTAAAAGATTCTTATTAAATTCAGGTTCTGTAGGTTGTTCTCTAATTATTACTTCTTGAGGTTCGTCGAAATTTACAAACATTCCTAATTGATCTTGAAATATTCTTGCTGAATAAGCAACCGCATCTTCTGCTGAAATTGAACCATTTGTTAGAACTTCCATTGTTAATTTATCATAATCTAAGGCCTTTCCCTCTCTAGCTGTGCTAACTGAATAGGAAACTTTTTTTACTGGACTAAATAATGAGTCTATTGGTATTAAACCTAATGGAGGTTCTTCAGGCTTATTCATCTCCGCAGAAATATATCCTTTGCCAGATCCTACTGTCATTTCCATATGAAAATTAGTGTTTTCATCTAAATTGCAAATAACTAAATCTGGATTTAAAATTTCTATATCTGTAACAGGAATAATATTTGACGCTTTAATTTCACCTGGTCCTTTTGCGTCTAAAATTAATTTTTTATCTGTTTCTGAGCTACTTTTTAATGCTAATTCTTTTACGTTTAAAACTATATCTGTAACATCTTCTCTTACTCCTTTAATTGAAGTAAATTCATGTAAAACTCCATCGATTTGTATTGAAGTTACAGCAGTACCTCTTATTGATGAAAGCAAAATTCTTCTTAAAGAATTACCCAAAGTTAACCCGAAGCCTTTTTCAAGTGGTTCAGCAATAATTTTTGCATGAAATTTGTCTTCACTTAACTGTACATCAAGTTTAGTTGGTTTTATTAATGATTTCCAATTTTTTGAATTTACTTCTGTTGTCTCCATTTATACTCTCCTTTTTTTTGGTGGTCTAGTTCCATTATGTGGCATTGGGGTTGTGTCTTTAATTGAAATAATTTTAAATCCTCTTGATTGTAAAGCTCGTAATGCTGTTTCTCTACCAGATCCTGGGCCTTTAACTTCAACAGATAAAATTTTCATACCAAATTCTAATGCCTTTGCAGCAGCAGAATCTGCAGCTACTTGAGCAGCATAGGGAGTTGATTTTCTTGATCCCTTAAATCCTTTTTGGCCAGCTGATGCCCAAGAAATAATATTTCCTTCAGTATCAGCTATCGATACTATTGTATTGTTAAAAGTCGATTGAACATAAGCTATTCCATTAGTAATATTTTTTTTAGTTTTTTTCTTTTTTGAATAACTGCTTTTTTTTACTTTAGTTTTATTATCTTTGATTTGATCTTTATTTTCAGTTTCTTTATTCATTAATTATTTTTTTAAAGGTGTTAATTTTTTTCCAGCAATAGCTATGGCTTTTCCTTTTCTTGTTCTTGCATTACATCTCGTTCTTTGACCTCTTGCAGGAAGTTTTTTTCTATGTCTTGAACCTCTATAAGATGCTAAATCAATTAATCTTTTAATGCTTAGTGAGTTTTCTCTTCTTAAATCTCCTTCAACAGTAAATTTTTGATCTATATACTCTCTTATTTTTAAAATTTGATCATCAGTTAATTCGTTAACTCTTTTAGATTTTGGTATTTCTAAAGCCATACATATTTCATTAGAAAACTTGTTTCCAATACCGTAGATATAAGTAAGCCCAACTTGCACTAGTTTGTTCTGCGGAATATTTACACCTGCGATACGAGCCATAATATTGTGATAAAATTTTAGCCTTTTATATAAGAAGTTGTTTTAAAGTCAATGTCTTAAACCGATAGAATTTGCTCAATTTTGCTTGAAATTATTGATATTTCTTCGCCTCCATCAATTTCAAAAAAATTAGGATTTTTAGAATAGAAATCTAAGACAGGTTTAGTTGTATCCATGTAAGTATCATATCTTTTAAGAATAATATTTAGCTCATCATCAGATCTTTTTTCTAAAATTTTTCTTTTCTCAATTCTTTTTATTATTATATCCTTATTTACATTAAGAAAAAAAATATAATCTATTTTTTGTTTAGAGCTTTCTAATAATAAATCTAAATTTTTAGCCTGATTTAATGATCTAGGGTATCCATCAAATATTAAGTTATTTCTTTTTTGAGGATCAAATATAACATTTTTTATAAGTTTATTAACTATATAATCAGTTGCAAAATCACCTTTAGAAATAATTTCTTCAATTTCTTTACCAATTGTGGTTTTATTTTTAATCTCAGACCTAAGAAGGTCACCAGTTGAAATTTGAAATAGTTTAAATTTTTTTACAATATTTAGAGATTGAGTACCTTTACCTGCTCCTGGTGGACCAAAAATTATTACATTCACTTATTTATTATCTTCCAAACTTAGTTTTTTTAATTAATTGTTCATATTGTGAACTCATTAATCTTGTTTGAACTTGAGTTACAGTATCTATAGCAACAACAACTACTATTAATATTGAAGTTCCACCCAAATAAAAAGGTATTGGATAATTTGCTATTAAAACTTCTGGCATTAAACAAACTAATGTAAGATAAAGTGCTCCCATTGTTGTTAATCTTGTTAATATTGTATCTATGTATAATGCTGTGCTTTCTCCTGGTCTTATTCCTGGAATAAATCCACCATACTTTCTTAAATTTTCTGCCGTTTCATTGGGATTAAATGTTATTGATGTATAAAAAAAAGTAAAAAATATAATACCAAAAGCATATAAAGCCATATACAAGGGTTGACCTTGTGAAAAATAAGAAGCAATGTTTAAGAATGTTTCATTCTGAGATACATTAAAATTTGAAAATGTAACAGGTAAAAGTAATAATGCTGAAGCAAATATAGCAGGTATAACACCCGCAGAATTTATTTTTAATGGCAAGTGTGATGAATCACCTCCATACATTTTGTTTCCCATTTGTCTTTTTGGATAATTAATTAATATTTTTCTTAATGCTCTTTCCATAAATACTATAAATAAAATGGTTAATATTAAAATAACAAAAATTGCCAATATCATTAATGTTGATATAGCTCCAGTTCTACCTAATTCAAAAGTAGTAACTAAAGCTCTTGGTATTTCAGCAACAATACCAGAAAATATTATCAATGAAATTCCATTTCCAATTCCTCTCTGGGTAATTTGTTCACCAAGCCACATTAAAAAAATTGTTCCAGCGACTATTGTAGTCACCGTAGAAACTTTAAAAAATATTCCAGGGTTTATAACTAAATTTGCTGATGATTCTAATCCTACAGATAATCCATATCCTTGAACTATAGCCAATGCTACTGTTCCATATCTAGTTATTTGGGTAATCTTTTGTCTTCCTATTTCACCTTGAGCTTTTAAGTTTTTAAAATAGTCTGAAACACCTGTTAACAATTGAACAATGATAGAGGATGAGATGTAAGGCATTATTCCTAGAGCAAAAATTGCCATTCTACTTACGGCACCACCTGCAAACACATTAAACATACCCAATAAACCCTTTTGATTACCTTGCATCATTATTTGCAACTGCTCAGGATCTATACCTGGTAATGGAACAAAAGTACCAAGTCTATAAATCGATAATATAAATATAGTAAATAAAATCCGATTTCTTAGATCGTTAGTTTGTGATAGTCCGCTCATTACCTAGGATTTTTTTAATGATAATTTTCCACCGGATTTTTCTATTTTTACCCGTGCAGATTTGGATACAAAATCAGCTTCAATATCTATTTGGACTGATATATTGCCTGATCCAAGTATTTTTATTTTTTTAACAGATTTATTTAATATTTTTTTATTTTTTAGAATTTGTAAATCAATCTTCTCATCACTTTTAATTATTTTTCTATCTAATAAAGTTTGAAGTTTTTCTATATTAATTTTTGCAATAACATCTTTTTTTATTGGATTAAATCCTCTTTTGGGCAATCTTCTGAACAACGGCATTTGTCCACCTTCAAAACTTTTAATTGCAACACCTGATCTTGATTTTTGACCTTTCACTCCTCTTCCTGAGGTTTTGCCTTTACCTGAACCAATTCCTCTTCCGACTCTTATTTTCTTTTTTTTTACTGGTATTGTTGTATTTAATGTAGTCATCATCCTCTTTTTTCAATTATTTCAGAAATTTTTTTATTTCTAAGATTTGATATATTTTTTGGTGAATTTTGTTTTGACAAAGCTTTCATACAAGCTCTTATAACATTATGAGGATTGGCTGTTCCTAAAGACTTTGCAACAATGTCTTTAATTCCCAAAACTTCACAAACAGAACGCACAGGTCCTCCTGCAATAATACCAGTACCTTTTGGTGCAGCTCTTAATTTAATTTTTCCAGCACCATCTTTTCCAAAAATGTCATGATGTATAGTTCTTCCTTCTCTTAATGGAATTTGTATCATATTTCTTCTTGCTAATTCATTAGCTTTTTTTATAGCATCAGGAACTTGTTTAGCTTTTGCATGCGCTATTCCTATTTTACCATTTTGATTGCCAACAACTACTAGTGCTGAAAATCCAAATCTTCTTCCTCCCTTTACAACTTTAGTAATTCTATTAATATGAACTAATTTTTCTAAATATTCAGTATTATTTTTTTCCATAATTAAAATTCCAATCCATTCTTTCGTAATGTTTCAGCAAAAATTTTTACTCTACCATGATATTTGTAAACACCTCTGTCAAAATATACTTTGGTAATGTTTTTTTCTTTTGCTTTATTTGCTAATTGCTCAGCTACTAGTGTTGATAACTCTGTTTTATTTTTCTTTTCTAACTTTAATTCTTTTTTTAATGATGAAGCAGAAATTAAAGTTATTTTTTTTACATCATCAATAATTTGTGCGCTTATATTTTTTGAAGATCTTGAAACGCTTAATCTATATCTGTTTGAACTTGATATTTTTTTTAGTTTATTTCTTACTCTAAATCTTTTTCTTTCTAACGTAGATAATTTCATTATTTTTTCTTTCCTTCTTTTCTTAGAATATATTGACCTTTTTCTTTTATTCCTTTGCCTTTGTAAGGTTCAGGCGGCCTAATACTCTTTATTTGGGCAGCAACCATTCCAACTTGCTGTTTGTCAAAGCCTTTTAATATTATAGTTGTCTGTTTTTCTACTGTCATTTTTATACCCTCTGGTATGTCAAAATTAACATCATGACTAAATCCCAATTGAAGATTTAATTGTTTTCCTTTAATGCTCGCTCTAAAACCTACTCCTGATAATTCTAAAACTTTTTCATATCCTTTGCTTATCCCAATTATAGCATTATTTAACAAACTTCTATTCATTCCCCATAATCTTTTTATATTTTGAGTTATGTTTTTTGGCTTTATTGAAACATCTTTTCCTTCGTTAATTTTTAAATCAAACAAATCTGTGTCTATATTTAATGATTTTTTCCCAAGAGGTCCTTCTACATTTATTGTCTTTCCACTTAAAAGTACTTTTACTTTTTCTGGAATAGTTATATTTATTTTACCAATTTTTGACATTAGAATACCTTACAGATTATTTCTCCACCAATATTTTTTTTTCTTGCGTCTATATCTGTCATTACACCTTTGGGAGTTGATACAATTGCTATACCTAAACCATTATTAATTTTTGGTAAGCTTTCAGCACTTGAAAATATTCTTCTTCCAGGCTTGGAAATTCTCTCAATAGAACTAATAACAGGTGTTCCATAATTATATTTTAAATTAATCTCAAGATTTGGTTTTTTTTCATCAGTTACTAAAAAATTAATAATATACCCCTCACTCTTTAATACATCGGCAATTTTTATTTTAAATTTTGAGGATGGTAACTTAACAGTTTTATGATTTCTCATTTGAGAATTTTTTATTCTCGCTAACATGTCTCCTATTGGATCGCTTAAACTCATATTTTCCTTTCTACCAGCTTGATTTTACCATTCCTGGTATTTTTCCTTCTAATCCCAATTGTCTTAATGCAATTCTTGAAATTTTTAATTTTCTATAAACGCCATGTGGTCTGCCAGTTATTTGACATCTATTCATAACTCTACTTCTTGCTGAATTTCTTGGCATCTTTGAGAGCTTTTGTTGAGCCTTAAATCTTTCTTCTAATGGCAAGTTTTTATCCATTATAATTTTTTTTAAACCTTTTCGTTTTTTATAATATTTTGTTACTAGTTCTATTCTTTTGTTATTTTTATTTATTGCACTAAGTTTTGCCATTAATTGCTCCTTCTTTCTATGAATGGAAAGTTTATTTTCTTTAATAATTCATAACTATGATCTTTGTTTCTGGCTCTAATCGATATTGTTATATCTAGTCCTCTTATTCTATCAACTTTATCAAAATTTACTTCTGGAAAAACTATATGTTCTTTGATTCCAAATGTATAATTACCAAATTTATCAAAACTTTTTGGACTCAATCCTCTAAAATCTTTTATTCTCGGCAATGCAATATTAATTAATCTATCTAAAAATTCATACATTTTATTTTTTCTTAGTGTCACTTTTAATCCTGAGTTTGTGTTTTTTCTTGTTTTAAAATTAGCTATTGATTTTTTAAACTTTGTTATTATTGGTGCTTGTCCAGCAATTTTTGCTAGGTCTTCTTCACAAGATTTTAATATTTTTGAATCATTTCCATCTAGTCCCAGCCCCATATTTAATACGACTTTGTATATTTTAGGTCCCATATACAAATTTTTATATCCAAATTTTTCTTTTAAAAATGGCTGCACTTCTTTTGTAATGATTTCTTTAATTCTTGGCTGCATTATTTTTTAATTTCCTTTTTTTTTTCTTTAGTATCTTTAAAAATTACAAGATTTGAAAGATGTATAAAATTTTCTTTTGAAACTATACCCCCCTTTTTTTCCTTTGTAGTTTTTATATGTTTTTTTACCATATTTATCCCTTTGATTTTGGCTCTATAATTTTTTCTGTCTATTGCTATCACTTCACCATCTTTATTTTTATCTTTTCCAGTAATGATTTTTACTTTTATACCTTTTTTAATCATTTAAAGTACCTCAGGAGCCAATGAAATAATTTTCATTTGCCCTTTATTTCTTAATTCTCTTGTGACTGGTCCGAATATCCTTGTTCCTATTGGCTCTCCTTTTTCATCAGTTAATACAGCCGCATTATTGTCAAATCTTACTTTTGAGCCATCATTTCTATGTATGCCTTTTTTTACTCTAACTACTACTGCTTTGTGTACTGATCCTTTTTTAACTTTACCTTTAGGAATTGCCTCTTTAATAGCAACAACAATTGTATCTCCTATGCTAGCATATCTTCTTTTTGAACCACCAAGAACTTTGATGCATTCAATTTTTTTTGCACCTGTGTTGTCAGCAACATTTAATTCAGTTTGGACCTGGATCATTTTGTTTCTCCTATTACTTCAAATTTTTTTGATTTTGAATAAGGTTTACTTTCTCTTATCATAACTTTATCACCATTTTTAAATTTATTACCTTCATCATGAACATTATATTTTTTTTTTGCTTTTATTACCTTTTTTAGCATTGGATGTTGATATTTTCTTTCAACAAGAACAGTTATAGTTTTATTTGGTTTATTACTTATCACTATTCCATTTAATATTTTTTTAGGCATTATTTTTTCCTATTAGTGTTTTTAATCTTGCTATATTACGCTTAGTTTCATTTATTTTAGCTGGACTTTTTACCTGACCATTAATTTTTTGAAATCTTATATTAAATAAATCTTTCTTTAATTTATCGAATTCTTTTATTGATTGATCAATTGTTAACTTTTTAATATCTTTTTTTTTCATAACTATATTCTTATAATAAACTTACATTTGATTGGTAATTTTGCTGATGCTTTATATAATGCCTCTCTTGCTATTTGCTCAGATACACCATCAACTTCAAATAAAATTCTTCCTGGTTTAACTCTACAACCCCAATATTCTGGTGAACCTTTACCTTTTCCCATTCTTACTTCAGTTGGTTTTTTTGAAATTGGTATATTGGGAAACATTCTTGTCCAAACCCTCCCTTGTCTTTTCATGTGTCTTGTTAATGCTACTCTAGCTGCTTCTATTTGTTTTGAAATTACCCTTTCAGGCTGCATAGCTTTTAATCCATATGATCCATAATTCATTTTATTACATCTTGATGCATTACCATGAATTCTACCTTTGTGGGCTTTTCTAAATTTTGTTCTTGTTGGCTGTAGCATAATTATTTTTTGTTTCTTTCTTGGCTGAATTCTCTAGTAAAAATCTCACCTTTATAAATCCAAACTTTTATTCCTATTATACCATAAGTTGTTAAAGCTTCTGCTTCAGCATAATCTATATCTGCCCTCAATGTGTGAGAAGGTATACTTCCTTCTCTAAGCCATTCGGTTCTTGCAATTTCATTTCCACCTAGTCTTCCACTTATAGAAACTTTTATTCCTTTGGCACCTAATCTTAAGGCTGATTGCATAGCTCTTTTCATTGCTCTTCTATAGGAAACTCTTTTAACTAATTGTTGAGCAATATTTTCTGCAACTAAATAGCTATTCGTTTCAGGTTTTTTTACTTCTTTAATATTCAAAACTACTTCATTTGATGTAAGTTTTGATAGTTTTGCTTTGATTTTTTCTATATCACTACCTTTTTTTCCAATTACAAAACCTGGCCTAGAAGTATAAATCGTTACAAAACATTTTTTAGTTGTTCTTTCTATCATAACTTTTGAAACACCAGAGTTTATTACATTTTTTTTAATAAATTCTCTAATTCTATAGTCTTCAATTAAATAGTTCCCAAAATCTTTTTTCTTAGCATACCAAACGGAATCCCACCCTCTATTTATTCCTAATCTTAAGCCTACAGGATTAACTTTTTGACCCATGATTTTCCTTTTGTGTTATTTTTTCAGACAATATTATTGTTATATTAGAATATGGTTTCATTATTTCTGAAGCCCTACCTTTTGCTCTTGGTCTAAATCTTTTCATTATAACTTGCTTTCCACAGTAAGCTTCTTTAATAATTAAATTATCAATATCATATTGATAGTTGTTTTCTGCATTGGCAATTGCAGAAGAAATTGTTTTTTTTACATCTTTAGAAATTCTTTTATCCGAAAAAGAAAGATTTCTAATTGCTAAGTCAACTTTTTTTCCAACAATTGATTTCAATATTGGTGAGAGTTTTTTCACGCTAGATCTGACATTTTTATTTATAGATTTTACCATTTTAGTATCAATTTTTTTTTTAGTAATCATAATTACTTTTTAGCACCTTCTTTTGATCCACCTTCAACTTTAGCTTTTTTATCTGCAGGTGTATGACCAAAAAATTGTCTTGTTGGAGCAAACTCACCAAATTTATGACCCACCATATCTTCAGAAACTGTGATTGGTATAAATTTTTTTCCATTATAAATTAAAAAACTAACACCAACAAAATCTGGAATTATAGTTGATTTTCTGGACCAAGTTTTAATTGGTTTTCTATTTGTTTCATTTTTTACCTTTTCAACCTTTTTAATTAAACTTTCTTCTACAAACGGTCCTTTCCATATTGATCTAGCCATTATTTATGCTCTTTTCTTTTTTGTTCTTCTTCTTCTGATTATAAATTTATCTGTTCTTTTGTTATCTCTAGTTTTTAATCCTTTAGCAGATTGACCTGTAGGTGATACTGGATGTCTTCCTCCAGCTGATTTACCCTCACCACCACCATGTGGATGATCAACAGGATTTTTAACTACTCCTCTTGTATGAGGTCTTCTTCCTAGCCATCTTGATCTTCCTGCTTTACCGATTTTAATATTTTTTTGGTCTGGATTAGACAAAACTCCTATTGTTGCTAATGATCTCGAATCTATTTTTCTTACTTCTCCTGAGGTCATTTTTATTATTGAATAATTTCCATCTATACCTGAAATTGTAACTGAAGTACCTGCCGATCTTGCAATTTTACCTCCACCACCAGGATTTAATTCTACATTATGAATATCGATGCCAACTGGAATATCTTGTAAAGGCAAACAATTACCAATTTTTATTTCTGAAGTAGGACCATTTTGAATTTTTTCACCAACTTTTATTTTTTGAGGGGCTAAGTAATAAAATTTTTCACCATCTTCAAAATTAACAAGCATTATATGGCATGATCTATTAGGATCATACTCAATCCTTTCAACTACAGCAGATAAATCAAATTTTTTTCTATAAAAATCTATTTTTCTATATTTATGTTTATGACCACCACCATGATTTCTAGAAGTAATTCTGCCATAATTATTTCTTCCTTTGGATGAATAATTTGCTGAAGTTAAAGCTTTATAAGGTTTACCCTTCCAAAGACCTTCTTTGCTCGTCAAAACTGTTCCTCTAGTTGATTTTGTGTATGGCTTAAATGTTTTTAATGTCATTTTTCTTAAATTCCTGTTGTAAGATCAATGTTTTGACCTTTTTTTAGAGTTATTATTGCTTTTTTATAACCTTTAATTTTAACTTTTTTTCCTCTTGTAACTTTAATTCTATTTTTTTTATTAATTATATTAACTTTAGTCACATTAACTTTAAAAATTTTTTCTACAGTTGTTTTTAGATTTTTTTTATTTGCCTTTTCAGGAACTTTAAAAACAATTTTATTTTGTTCTGATATATTAGTCGATTTTTCTGTAACAATTGGAGATAAAATTTTATCGTATAAATTTACTTTACTCATTATGCATATCTCTTTTCTAATTCTTTTACTGAAGTTTCTGTAAAAATTACTTTTTTGTATTTTGCTAAGTCAAAAGCGCTAAAATGGTTTGCGTCTGTTATTTTAACATTAGGAATATTTTTTGTTGATTTGTATATATTTTCCATTGATTTTTTATCTATTATCATTACAGAATTTGTAGCTTCAAACTTAGATAAAATAATATTCATTTCTTTTGTTTTTAATATTTTTGAAGCAAAGTCATCAAAAATTATCAAATTTTTATTTTTATTTTTTTCTGAAATAATTGATGCAATACTTAGTTTTTTTTCACTTTTACTAAGCTTTCGCTTTTTATATTTTGACTCACCTTTCGGTCCGTGTGCAATACCACCTCCTACAAAAATAGGAGCTTTTCTACTAGCATGTCTTGCATTTCCTGTTCCTTTTTGAGCATAGATTTTTGATGTAGATCCTCTTATTTCATTTTGTTGTTTTGTTTTCGCTTTTCTTCCTTTGTAGTTAGCGTTTGTTTTGTAAAGAACATTGCTTACAAGTTGTTTATTGATTTTAGCTGCAAAAATTTTATCTAAGACTTCTATTTCAATTTTTTTACCTTCAATACTGGTTTTATCTATTTTCATTTATTTTTTTTTTTTATCTGGTATTTTTTTTTGTTTCTCTATAATTTCAATTTTTTGATCAATTGTTAGTTTTCTTAAATTTTTTACAGACTTTTTAACTATTACTTCAGAATTTTTTGATCCTGGTATCGAACCTTTTAAAAAAATAAGATTGTGCTCAGTATCAGTTTTTATAATTTCAATATTTTGGATTGTTCTGGATTTATTTCCCATATGGCCTGCCATTTTTTTTCCTTTAAATACTTTTCCTGGATCTTGATTTTGACCTGTTGATCCGTGAGCTCTGTGAGAAATTGAAACACCATGAGAAGCTCTTAATCCAGCAAAATTATGTCTTTTCATTGCTCCTGCAAAACCTTTACCTATTGTTTTAGATTTAACATCAACGAACTTAACATCTTTTAATATTTCTATACCAAATTCATTACCTTCTTTATAATCTTCTGTATTTTTCACTCTAAATTCCTTTAATATTTTTTTTGGCTCTGTATTTTTTTTAGCAAAATAACCTTTCATTGATTTTTTTAATTTTGAATTTTTAATATTTCCAAAACCTACTTGCACAGCTTTATAGCCTCTTTTTTCCATATCAATTATCTGTATTATTCTTCCAATTTCCATTTTTAATACTGTTACAGGAACAGACTGTCCTGTTTTGAAAAATTCTCTAGACATTCCAATTTTTTTACCTATTAGAGCTATTTCAGTCATTAAATTTTTATCTCCACATCTACACCTGAGGCTAAGTCTAATTTCATTAGAGCCTCAACAGTTGCAGGAGTCGGTTCTATAATGTCTATTAATCTTTTATGAGTTCTTGTTTCAAATTGTTCTCTACTCTTTTTATCAATATGCGGAGATCTTAAAACGGTATATCTTTCTATTTTAGTTGGAAGTGGGATTGGGCCTTTAATATTAGCACCTGTTCTTCTTACTGTGTTTACTATTTCTTCAGTAGATTGATCTAGCACTTTATTATCGTATGCTCTTAGTTTAATTCTAATATTTTGTTTTTCCATTTTAACCTGTTTTCTTTGTTACTTCATCTTGCACATTTTGAGGTACTTTATCATAATGATCAAAAAACATTGAGTATTGTGCTCTACCCTGTGACATTGATCTTAAATTATTAATGTAACCAAACATATTAGCTAAAGGCACCATTGCTGTTATTACTGTCGCATTTCCTCTTTGCTCTTGAGTACTAATTTGTCCTCTTCTACTATTTAAGTCTCCTATAACATCTCCCATATAATCTTCTGGTGTAACTACTTCTACTCTCATTATTGGTTCTAATAATTTCAGTGTTCCTCGTGTACATACCTCTTTAAAACATTGTCTTGAAGCTAACTCAAAAGCTAATACGCTGGAGTCGACGTCGTGATGCAATCCATCTAATATAGTTACTTTATAGTCAATTAAAGGAAATCCTGCTAAAATACCTCCGTCAGCAATTGTCTCAACCCCTTTTTCTACTCCAGGTATAAATTCTTTTGGTATGGCTCCACCTTTAATTTTGCTTTCTATCTCTCTCCCTTTGCCTGGTTCCAAAGGTTCAACAGAAAGTTTTACTCTAGCAAATTGACCAGCTCCGCCACTTTGTTTTTTATGGGTATAATCAAATTCAGCTGCACTCAATATTGTTTCTCTATAAGCAACTTGTGGTGCACCAACATTCGCTTCAACTTTAAATTCTCTTTTCATTCTATCAACAATTATATCCAAATGAAGTTCTCCCATACCTTTAATGATTGTTTGACCAGACTCTTCATCAGAAGTGACTCTAAATGAGGGGTCCTCTTTAGCCAATCTTCCTAGAGCTTCTCCCATTTTCTCTTGGTCAGCTTTTGTTTTAGGTTCAACCGCTATTTCAATAACTGGATCTGGAAATTCCATTGGCTCTAGTAGAACAGGCTGATCTTTATTAGAAAGTGTATGTCCTGTAATTGTATTTTTTAAACCTGCTAAAGCAACTATATCTCCAGCATTTGCTTCTTTAATATCTTCTCTAGAATTAGCATGCATTAAAAGCATTCTACCAACTCTTTCTTCTTTGTCTTTTGATGTATTATGTATTCCTGTACCAGATTTAACTGTACCAGAATAAATTCTAATAAAAGTTAATGTTCCTACAAATGGGTCATTTGCAACTTTAAAAGCTAATGCAGAAAAAGGAGCGCTGTCTTCAAATTTCATCTCTATTTCCTCATCAGATCCAGGCTTTGTTCCCTTTATCAATCCTATATCTTTTGGGCTAGGTAGGTAATCTACAACGGCATCAAGTAAGGGTTGAACTCCTTTATTTTTAAACGCTGATCCAGTTAATACTGGAACAAAATCAAAGTTTAAACACCCTTTTCTAATACATTTAATTAAGTCCTCTTGGCTAATTTCTTCTCCACCAAGATATGCTTCCATTAATTTTTCATCTTGTTCAACAGCAGTTTCTACAAGTTCTTGTCTATATTTTTCTGTAATTTCCTTTAAATCTTCAGGAATTTCCTTTTCTTCCCATTCTGCACCTAAATCTTCATTTTTCCAAACAATTGATTTCATTTTTACAAGATCAACAACACCTTGAAGTGATGCTTCTATTCCAATGGGTATTTGCATAACTAAGGGTTTGGCCCCAAGTCTTTCTTTTATCATGTCTACACATCTGAAAAAATCTGCACCAGTTCGATCAAGTTTATTAACAAAACATATTCTTGGAACTTTATATTTATCTGCCTGCCTCCACACTGTTTCAGATTGAGGCTCTACTCCGGCTACACCATCGAACACAGCAACAGCTCCATCTAATACCTTCAAAGATCTTTCTACTTCAATTGTGAAATCAACATGTCCTGGAGTATCGATAATGTTAATTCTGTGATCTCTCCAAAAACAAGTTGTAGCAGCTGAAGTTATTGTTATGCCTCTTTCTTGTTCTTGTTCCATCCAATCCATGGTTGCGGCTCCATCATGTACTTCACCGATTTTATGACTTTTACCTGTATAATAAAGGACTCTTTCAGTTGTTGTTGTTTTTCCAGCATCTATATGAGCCATAATTCCAATGTTTCTATATTTATCTAATGTATGAGTTCTAGACATAATTTTTTACCATCTAAAATGTGCAAAAGCCTTGTTTGACTCTGCCATCTTATGTGTATCTTCCTTTTTTTTAATTGCTGATCCTTTGTTTTGATAAGCATCGTAAATTTCATTAAAAAGTTTATCAGACATTTTTTTATCTTTTCTTTTTCTAGAAGCATCTATAATCCATCTAAGTGCTAATGCCTGTGATCTTTTTGATTTAACCTCTACAGGTACTTGGTATGTTGCTCCACCAACTCTTCTTGATCTTACTTCTACAGTTGGTCTAACATTGTTTATAGCGTCATTAAAAATTGTTATAGGTTCTTCTTTTGATTTACCTTTAATTTTATCTATTGCTTCATAAACAATTTTTTCTGCAGTAATTTTTTTACCATCATACATAATAGAGTTTATTAATTTTGGAATAATTACAGATTTATATTTAGGATCTACAACAGGAATTTTTTTTGGCGCTTTTCTTTTTCTAGACATTTTTTATTTACCTTTTTTAGTACCGTAAAGAGATCTTCTTTGTTTTCTATTCGCTACACCTTGTGTATCTAGATTTCCTCTAAGTATATGATATCTCACACCTGGTAAATCTTTAACTCTTCCTCCTCTGATTAACACAACTGAGTGCTCCTGAAGATTGTGTCCTTCCCCAGGTATGTAAGC
This sequence comes from Candidatus Pelagibacter sp., assembly GCA_045567255.1. Classification (GTDB taxonomy): domain Bacteria; phylum Pseudomonadota; class Alphaproteobacteria; order Pelagibacterales; family Pelagibacteraceae; genus Pelagibacter. Next base: position 116,361 of record JBJLDH010000016.1, read on the forward strand.
TGTCACTTCAAAACCATTTGACAATCTAACTCTTGCAACTTTTCTTAGGGCGGAGTTGGGTTTTTTTGGTGTTGTTGTATAAACCTTAACACAGACTCCTCTTTTAAGAGGTTGTTTTTGTAAAGCAGGGACTTTGTTTCTTGAAACTTGTTTAGTTCTACTTTTTCTTATCAGTTGGTTTATTGTAGGCATAATTTTTTATTTTAAATTTTTGATGAAATAACTGACAGGTTATTTGTGGCAGCGTTTAGTGACTATGTCACTACATTCCAACCAAAAACATGGCAAAAATACAATAGAAATTATAATTGTCAAACTAAAAGATTTTCAAATATCAACAATTTTTATTGATTTACTTGAGTTTCTGAAGGTTCTAACTTTTCTTGCTCAGATAAGTATTTTTGATCATCTTCTAGTGCTTTTTTATTCCATAAGTTTTTAATTGAACCAGTGCCTGCTGGGACTAATCTACCTACTATAACATTTTCTTTTAAGCCAATTAATTTATCGACTTTGCCTTTTATTGCTGCATCCGTTAGTACTCTTGTTGTTTCTTGGAATGAAGCGGCAGATATAAAAGACTCTGTTTGTAGTGATGCTTTAGTTATTCCCATCAAAACTCTTTCTCCTAAAGCCTCTTTTTTATTTTCTGATTTAAGTTTTTCGTTAATTTCTTCGAATTTTAATCTATCTATGATTTCACCTGGTAACAAACTACTATCACCTGATTCTTTAACTTCTATTTTTTTAAGCATCTGTCTAAGTATAACCTCAATATGCTTATCATTAATAATAACACCTTGTAATCTATAGACATCTTGTACTTGATTAACAAAATAATCTGTTAATTCTTCTATGCCTAATATTCTTAGTATGTCGTGTGGAAGAGGTTGTCCGTCTAATAAATATTCTCCTTTTTTAATTTTTTCTCCTTCATTAAAATTAATATGTTTCCCTTTAGGTATTAAATAATTTGATGTTTCTCCTTTATCTGATTGAATTGTAACCTTTTGTTTGCCTCTTACTTCTTTTCCAAATAAAACTTTTCCATCATTTTCGGCAATAATTGCACTATCTTTAGCTTTTCTTGCCTCAAATAATTCAGCTACTCTGGGTAATCCACCTGTTATATCTTTAGTTTTTGTAGTTTCTTTAGGTAATCTTGCTATTACATCTCCAGCTGATATTTTTTGTCCATCTTTTACCGAAAGTATAGAATCAGGAACTAAATAATATCTTGCTTCATTATCATCTGCCTTTTTAATTACTTTTCCTTTTTCATCTCTTAAAGTTATTCTAGGCTTTAAATCTGTATTTTTTGACTGGGTTTTCCAATCAACAACTGCTTTAGTAGAAATACCTGTGGCATCATCTGTAGTCTCCGCTAAAGACACTCCATCAATCAAATCTACATAATTAGCTATCCCATCTTTTTCGGCTATAACGGGTGTCGTGTATGGATCCCATTCACATATTTTTGTACCTTTTTTTATTTCGTCACCATTTTGAAAAAATAGTTTTGATCCATAAGGAATTTTGTATGAGGCCACCTGTAACTCATTTTCATCTTCAATAGATAATTCTGTGTTTCTTCCCATCACTATAAGATTCTTTTTTGAGTCTTCTAGTAAATTGGTATTTGTTATTTTTATTTTACCTCCAGAATTGGACACTATTTGTGAATCTTGTTTTACAGAAGCTGTGCCACCAACGTGAAAAGTTCTCATCGTTAATTGTGTTCCTGGTTCACCAATTGATTGTGCTGATATCATTCCTATAGCTTCACCAACATGAACTATTTTTCCTCTTGAAAGGTCTCTTCCATAACAAGTTGAACAAACTCCTATTTTTGAACTACATGTCATAACTGAATAGACATTTAAAGTTTTTACTCCCGCTGAATCTATTTTTTCACATGCAGCTTCATCTATCATTTCCTCTTTTTTGATTATTATTTCTCCTGTAAGAGGGTTTTTAAGGTCTTTTGCTAGCACTCTGCCTAGAGACCTTTCGGAAAGACTTACCATTATATTTCCTCCTTCCAAAACCTCTGCTAACTTTATAAAACCTGGATTTTCACATTTTTTCTTTGTTATTGTTAAATCTTGGGCAACATCACATAATCTTCTTGTTAAATAGCCAGAACTTGCAGTTTTTAAAGCAGTATCAGCTAGACCTTTTCTAGCTCCATGCGTAGAATTAAAATATTCTAATGCAGTTAATCCTTCTTTAAAATTTGATGTGATCGGTGACTCTATAATTTCTCCTGATGGTTTTGCTATTAAACCTCTCATTCCAGCAAGCTGCTTCATTTGGGCGGCTGAGCCTCTTGCCCCACTATCAGCCATCATAAAAACAGAATTTATTTTTAATCCTTCTTCAGAAATTTCAGTGGCTGAGATTCCTTTCATCATTTCAGATGCAACCCTGTCTGTACATTTAGACCACGCATCAATTACTTTGTTATATTTTTCTCCTCTAGTGATTAATCCTTCAGTATATTGATTTTCATAGTCTGAAATTAATTTTTTTGTCTCGTCTATTAATTGCTGCTTATTTTCAGGTATAATCAAATCATCTTTTCCAAATGAAATTCCTGCTTTGAAAGCGTGTTTGAAACCAAGATCTTTTAATTTATCACAAAAAATTACAGTATTTTTTTGACCTGAAAATCTGAATACATGATCTATTACTTCAGATACAACTTTTTTTGGTAGTAATCTATCGACTAAAGTAAATTTATTATTTATATTTTTTGGCAGTAAGTTGGCCAGAAGAAAACGGCCTACAGTACTAATGTATTTTTCATACTTGATATTTCCATTATCATCTATAGTTTCAAATTTTGAAACTATTCTTGAATGAACATTAATTTGTCCAATTTCTAAAGCATGCTCTATTTCTGCGGTATTTACAAAATAACCATCAATTTTTTTAGTTTGATAAGGTGGTTGAGACAAATAATATATTCCTAAAATCATATCCTGACTTGGCACTATAATAGGCTTACCATTTGATGGACTTAAAATATTATTTGTAGACATCATTAGTACCCTTGCTTCTAGCTGAGCTTCTAAACTTAATGGAACATGAACAGCCATTTGATCTCCATCAAAATCTGCATTGAAAGCTGCACATGTTAGTGGGTGTAATTCTATAGCATTACCCTCAATAAGTTTTGGTTCAAATGCTTGAACACCTAATCTATGCAATGTTGGCGCTCTATTTAAAATTACCGGATGTTCTCGCACAATTAATTCTAGTGCATCCCAAACTTCATTTCGCTCTTTTTCTACAAGTTTTTTTGCTTGTTTTATTGTGGATGCTAAACCTAATTTATTTAATCTTGCATACAAGAAAGGTTTAAACAATTCTAAAGCCATTTTTTTTGGTAAACCACATTCATGTAGCTTAAGATCTGGCCCAACAACTATCACTGATCTTCCTGAGTAATCTACTCTTTTACCAAGTAAATTTTGTCTAAATCGTCCTTGCTTGCCTTTTAACATTTCAGCAAGTGATTTTAGAGGTCTTTTTCCTGTACCCGTTATCACTCTTCCTCTTCTTCCATTATCAAACAATGCATCGACTGACTCTTGTAACATCCGCTTTTCATTTCTAACGATTATATCTGGAGCTTTCAGATCCATTAATCTTTTAAGTCGATTATTCCTATTTATAACTCTTCTGTACAAATCATTAAGATCGGAAGTAGCAAAACGCCCTCCATCTAAAGGTACCAGAGGTCTTAATTCAGGTGGTATAACTGGTATTGTGGTAAGAATCATCCATTCTGGTTTGTTTCCAGTTTCAATGAAAGACTCAATTAATTTTAACCTTTTTATTGATCTTTCTTCAGCAACTTTTGATTTTGTTTCTTTTATAGTTTTAATTAATAAATTTTTTTCATCTTCTAAATTTAAAGACTTCAAAATTTCAAGGATAGCCTCGGCACCAATCCCAGCAGTAAATGACTCTTCGCCATATTCTTCTTGATACTTAATTAACTCTTCTTCATTCAGCAATTGATTTTTTTTTAAGCTAGTAAGTCCAGGTTCAACAACTATGAAATTTTCAAAATATAGAACTCTTTCAACATCTTTAAGCTTCATATCTACAACTAAGGATATTCTGCTTGGTAAAGATTTAAGAAACCAAATATGTGCAACTGGAGTTGCTAAATTTATATGGCCCATTCTTTCTCTTCTGACGTTAGACTTGGTTACTTCAACACCACATTTTTCGCATATAATTCCTCTAAATTTCATTCTTTTATATTTTCCACATAAACACTCGTAATCTTTAATAGGTCCAAATATTCTTGCGCAAAAGAGACCATCTTTTTCTGGTCTAAAAGTTCTATAATTAATCGTTTCTGGTTTTTTAATTTCACCATAAGTCCAAGATTTTATTTTTTCAGGACTAGCTAATGTAATTTTTATACTATTAAAATTTTGTGACTCTGATATTTCAGAGTTCTTAAATAAATCTGCTAATTCTTTACTCATACTAGTTTAACTCCACATTTAATGCTAAAGATTTTATTTCTTTTACCAAAACATTGAATGACTCAGGTATTCCTGATTCAAAATTTTCTTCGCCTTTAACTATAGTTTCATATACTTTAACTCTACCAGCGACATCATCAGATTTTACTGTTAAAATTTCTTGTAATGTATATGAAGCTCCATAGGCTTCTAGAGCCCAAACTTCCATTTCTCCAAATCTCTGACCACCTAATTGGGCTTTTCCACCAAGCGGTTGTTGTGTTACCAAACTATAAGGTCCTGTAGATCTAGCATGAATTTTGTCTTCAACTAAATGATGAAGTTTAAGCATATAAATTGTTCCAACGGTAACTGTTCTATCAAATTTTTCTCCTGTTCTTCCATCCCATAAATTAGTTTGACCAGAAGAAGGTAAGTTTGCCAATTTTAACATCTTTGTAACGTCTTGTTCTTTAGCTCCATCGAAAACAGGCGTTGATATAGGAACTCCCTTTTTAATATTTTCACATAAATCGGCAAATTCTGAATTTGAAAGTTTATCTATATTTTCATCAAAATTTTGATTTCCATATATAGATTTCAAAAAAGATTTAATTTTTTCAGTTTTTTCAAATTTTTTTTGATTTTCATTTACTAACTGGCTTAGCTTTTCACCTAATTCAGTACATGACCAACCAAGATGCGTTTCTAAAATTTGACCAACATTCATTCTACTTGGTACACCTAAAGGATTTAATACTATATCAACTGGTTTTCCATTTTCTCTATATGGCATATCTTCAACAGGAACAATTTTACTAACAACTCCCTTATTTCCATGCCTACCTGACATTTTATCTCCGGGTCTTAGTCTTCTTTTTACTGCTACAAATACTTTAACCATTTTCATAACACTTGGTAATAAATCATCTCCTTGTTTTATTTTTAAAACTTTGTCTTCGAAACGATCTTGGATATCTTTTTTTGCAGTGTTGTATTGATCTTTTAATTGGGATAAAACGTCATTTTTCTTTTGATCTTCTGGTATTATTTTAAATAATTCAGAAATAACCAATGTATTCATGTTTTCATCATTTAATTTAGTTCCACTTTCAATTTCTTTTAATTTTTTATTTAAATTAGTTCCTGATAAAATAGAAGATGCTCTCTGCCTAATGCTTCTTTCTAAAATTTCCTCTTCAACTTTCTTGTCTTCTTGAACGCTCTCAATTTCGGCTCTTTCTATAGTTATCGATCTTTCATCTTTATCAATTCCATGTCTATTAAAAACTCTTACATCGACTATAATACCTCCGCTACCACTTGGCATTTTTAAAGATGTATCGGTTACATCTATTGCCTTTTCACCAAAAATAGATCTTAATAATTTTTCTTCTGGACCTGAAGCACTATCACCTTTTGGTGTTACCTTGCCAACTAAAATATCTCCATGTTTGACTTCTGCCCCTATATATACAATTCCTGATTCATCGAGATTTTTTAAAGCTTCTTCGTTAACATTTGGTATATCTCTTGTTATATCTTCTTCTCCTAATTTTGTATCTCTTGCCATAATTTCATACTCTTCAATGTGTACAGAGGTAAACACATCATCTGTTACACATCTTTCTGATATTAAAATAGAATCTTCAAAATTGTATCCTTGCCAAGGCATAAAAGCGACCGTCACATTTTTACCTAATGCTAGCTCACCAATTTTAGTAGACGGTCCATCTGCTATTATATCACCAGAATTTACTTTATCACCAACTCTAACTAGAGGCTTTTGATTAATACATGTATTTTGATTAGATCTTTTAAATTTTTGTAAATTATATATATCTACACCAGATTGAGAGTAATCCTTTTCATTTGATGCTTTAATTACAATTCTTTTTCCATCAATTTTGTCAACTATGCCATTTCTCTTAGCAACTATTGTTACACCTGAATCTAATGCTACATCACTTTCAATTCCAGTGCCTACAAGTGGAGCTTCGGGTTTAAGCAACGGAACTGCTTGCCTCATCATATTAGAGCCCATTAATGCTCTATTAGCATCATCATTCTCTAAGAATGGAATTAAAGAAGCTGCTACTGATACTAACTGTTTGGGCGATACATCAATATAATCTATATTATCAGGTTTTGAGAGTATGAAATTTAAATTTTCTCTACAAGAAACAAGTTGTTCTTTAAATTTTCCATTATTATCTAATACTGAATTTGCCTGAGCTATAGTAAATTTAGTTTCTTCCATAGCTGATAGATATTCAATTTTATCTTGAACAACACCACTTTCAACTTTTTTGTAAGGACTTTCAATAAAACCATATTTATTTATTTTTGAATAGGTTGATAAGCTATTTATCAAACCAATATTTGGGCCTTCTGGAGTTTCAATTGGGCAAATTCTTCCGTAATGTGTAGGATGAACATCTCTAACTTCAAAACCAGCTCTCTCTCTTGTTAATCCACCAGGTCCCAGTGCTGAAACTCTTCTTTTATGAGTAATTTCAGATAATGGATTGGTTTGATCCATAAATTGAGATAACTGAGATGTTGCGAAAAAATCTTTTAGAGAAACTGTCAGAGGTTTTGCATTAATCAAATCTTGTGGCATGGCTGACTCTATATCAAGAGTTGTCATTTTTTCTTTAATGGCTCTTTCCATTCTATAAACGCCAATTCGTGCTTGGTTTTCTACAAGTTCACCTACAGATCTGACTCTTCTATTTCCTAAGTGGTCAATATCATCTATTTCATCTTTTCCATCTCTTAAATCTAGCATTTTTTGAATTATTGCTAAAATATCGTCATTTCTTAAAATTGTAATTTTATCAGAACAATTTAAATTTAACCTTGAATTTATTTTAACTCTACCAACATCAGATAAATCATATCTATCTGAACTGAAGAATAAATTATTAAATATCTGTGATGCTATTTCTATCGTTGGAGGTTCACCTGGTCTTAAGACCTTGTAGATTTCTGTTATAGAATCATTTTTGTTCTCATTTTTATCATTTAATATAGTTTGTAAAAGATATGGTCCTTTAGAAATTGAATTAGTTTTTGCTATTTCTAAAGTATAATTTTTATTTTCAATCAGAGTGTTAATAATTGTATCATTAAGTTCTGTCCCAATTTTAAACTCAATGTCATCAACTTTAATATCTTTCTGTAAATATTTTCCAATTAATGATTCATTTGATACATAGATTTCTTTTAGACCTTCATTAGAAAGCTTTTTGGCTGTAAGAAAGTTAATTTTTTCGCCTAGTTTAATTACAACATTATTTGTTTTTGCATCTATAACTTCTTCTGAGAAATTTTTTGCTTTGTAATTTTCAGGGTCAAATTTTGTTTTCCATTTTAATATTTTTTCATCATAAAAATATGATTCTTTTTCATAGAACTCGTTAACAATATCATTTTTAGAAAATCCTAAAGCTAGAAGTAAAGAAGATACTAAAATTTTCTTTTTTCTATCTATTCTAAAGTATAAAAAATCTTTTACATCAAACTCGAAATCTAACCAAGAACCTCTATTAGGAATCACTCTGCAATTAAAAAGTAGTTTACCACTTGCATGAGATTTACCTTTATCATGATCAAAAAAAACACCGGGACTTCTGTGCATTTGATTAACCACAACTCTTTGCACTCCATTGGTTATAAAAGTACCGCTATGAGTCATCATTGGAACTTCACCCATATAAACTTCTTGTTCCTTTGCAGATAATATATCTTTTGTGTTATTTTCTTGATCTATTTCATATACCACAAGTCTTAAAGTACATTTAAGAGCTGCAGAATAAGTTAATCCTCTAGTTATACATTCCTCAACATCAAACTTTGGTTTTTCTAGTCTATAGGAAACGTATTCTAAAGTCGCTCTATCATTTAGATCTTCAATTGGAAAAATACTTTTAAATACTCTATCAAATCCTTTTACTAGGTGCTGATCTATATCTTCTTTAAATTCCGTCAGTTGCTTGTATGAGTTTTTTTGAACTTCAATAAGATTTGGGATTGATAAACTTTCTTTAAGTTTACCAAAACTTTTTCTTATATTTTTTTTTTCAGTAAAAGATAATTGCATCTATACCTTGTTGCTAATTAAAAAATTAATCAGCAATTAAATTCTTTCTAATTAATTACTTAAGTTCTACTTTTGCTCCAGCTGCTTCAAGTTTAGCTTTAATTTCTTCTGCCTCTTTTTTACTAACACCTGTTTTAACTTCTTTAGGTGCTCCCTCAACTAAATCTTTTGCTTCTTTTAATCCTAAAGCTGTAATAGCTCTAACTTCTTTAATAACATTTATTTTTTTGTCACCTGCTGCTGTTAACATGATTGTAAATTCATCTTTTTCCTCTGCTGGCGCTGCTCCAGCTGCTGCCGGTGCTGCCGCAACTGCTGCTGCTGCAGTTACACCCCATTTCTCTTCTAATTGTTTTGAAAGTTCAGCTGCCTCTACAACAGTTAAACTTGATAAGTCATCTATAATTTTATTTAAGTCAGCCATAGTTTTCTTTGTCCTGGTTATTTTTTTGATTTTGCGAGCGCTAAAATAGCGATTTTTGACGCTGGTGCAAGTAAAATACTTGCAATTTTTTGAGCAGGAGATCGCAATATACCTACAATTTTTGCTCTAGCTTCATCTAATGTTGGAAGAGTTGCTACATTTTGTACCCCTGCAACGTCCAAAATATCTTTACCCATGATTCCACCAAGAATCTTTAAGTTTTCATTTTCTTTAGAAAAATTTGTTAGTATTTTTGCTGACATTATAGCATCTTCTGACATTGCTACAGCGGTTGGACCTGTAAATAATTTTGATATATCTTTACACTTAGTTTTTTCTAATGCTAATTTTGTAATTCTGTTTCTAGTAATTTTAAATATAATGCCATGCTCTCTCATTCTTTTTCTTAATTCATCTAATTGGGAAACTGTTAAACCTTGATAATGTGCAACTATAACAGCTTCAGATTTGTCAAACTGATTTGACATTTCTTCAATATATTTTTTTTTTTGATCCTTATTCAACATAATTTCTATATGACCTTTGATAATTTAAGTTTATATGAAACTCCCATACTTGAAGTTATAAAAGTTTGTTTAATCAAATCACCTTTTATAGTAATATTAGATTTTTCTTTCTCTAAAGCTTCTATAACAGCATTATAATTTCTTATTAATAATTCATTTTGAAAAGACTTCTTTCCTATACTTAATCCTATATTTCCATCTTTATCATTTCTAATTTCAACTTGACCCGACTTAGCATCAGTTACTGCTTTTTTAATATCGTTTGTTACGGTTCCAAGTTTAGGGTTTGGCATTAGGCCTTTTGGCCCTAATACTTTACCAAGCTTTGAAAGCTTTATCATCATACTTGACGTGCAAATTAATTTTTCAAAGTTTAAATCGCCACCTTTAATTTTTTCTATTAGTTCATCTCCTCCAACAACGTCGGCTCCTGAATCTTTTGCTTCTTGAATCTTTTCTTCTTCACACACGACGGCAATTTTAACTTTTTTACCTGAGCCACCTGGTAAATTAATTACAGTTCTTATATTAATTTCACTTTTCTTTTGTTTGTTATTAATTTGAAAATTTAAATCAACAGACTCATCAAACTTAGTTGTGCAATTAGATTTAACTATTGATAAAACTTTATCAATCGTATCAGCTGGAATTTCTTTTGTTCTTTCTGGTAATTTTTTATATCTTTTTGATTTCATTAATCTTTTACCTCTATACCCATAGATCTGGCAGATCCTGCAATTATTTTTGAAGCTTCTTCTATGTCATTTGCATTTAGATCTTCCATTTTTTTTTTTGCAATTTCTTCTAATTGTTTTTTTGATATTGAAGCAACTATATTTCTGCCCGGTTCTTTGGAACCACTCTTTAATTTTACTGCCTCTTTAATAAAATGTGATGCTGGTGGTGATTTAATTATAAAATCAAATTTTTTATCTTTGTAAACAGTTATTATTACTGGAACAGGTTTTCCTGCAAAAGATTTTGTTTTTTCATTAAAAGCTTTACAAAATTCCATTATATTAATCCCTCTTTGACCTAAAGCAGGACCAACAGGAGGCGCTGGATTTGCTTGTCCGCCTTTAATTTGTAATTTTACGTAACCACTTATTTCTTTCTTTGCCATTAGCTTTCCTTTTCAACTTGATTATATTCTAAATCTACCGGTGTTGGACGACCAAATATTGATACTGAAACTTTTAATCTTAATTTATCTTCATCTATGTCTTCGACCATCCCAGTAAATGAAGCAAAAGGTCCGTCTATAACCTGAACTTTTTCTCCAATGTTATATTCTATAGCAGATTTTGGTTGTGCTACTCCATCTTTTATTTGACCTAAAATCCTTTCTACTTCTGAATCGGAAACAGGAATTGGTGAGCCTTTTGAACCTAAAAATCCTGAAACTTTTTTTATGTTCTTAATCATATGATAAATATCATTGTCCATTTCACTTTTAATGAGAACATAGCCAGGAAAATATTTTTTTTTTCGCTGAATTCTTTTACCCCTTTTAACCTCAGTAACATCATGGGTTGGAACTATGATTTCTTCAATTTTTTCTGATACTTGAGCCTTGCTTGCTTCTTCTTTTATAAGTTGGGCGACTTTGTTTTCAAAACTAGAATGTGATTGAACAATATACCAATTTTTCATTAAAAACTCACTTTAAGAACTATTTCTAAAAAAAACTTTAAAATTTGATCAAGTAACAAAAAAAACAAAGATGCTACAATTGCCATAGCTATAACCATTAAGGCTCCTTGAACTGTTTCCTTTCCTGTAGGCCAGGTAACTTTAAATGCCTCTTGTTTTACTTCTTGAATAAATTTTAAAGGGTTTTTCATATTTAATATATTATTTAATGGCAGGAGCGGAGGGAATCGAACCCCCAACCTCCGGTTTTGGAGACCGGCGCTCTACCAATTGAGCTACACTCCTATGGAGTTTACTCTATAATTTTAGTTACTACTCCAGCTCCTACTGTTCTACCACCTTCTCTGATTGCAAAATTAAGTTTTTCGTTCATTGCTATTGGTGTGATTAATTTAACTGTAAATTTAGCATCATCTCCAGGCATAACCATTTCAGTTCCCGAAGGTAATTCAACTTCACCAGTAACGTCGGTTGTTCTAAAATAAAACTGAGGTCTATATTTTGTAAAGAATGGAGTGTGTCTGCCCCCTTCTTCTTTTTTTAAAACATAAGCCTGAGCTTCAAATTTAGTATGTGGAGTTATCGAGCCAGGTTTACATAAAACTTGACCCCTTTCAACATCTGTTCTTTCTACTCCCCTTAATAAAGCACCAATATTATCACCAGCCTCTCCTGAGTCTAAAAGTTTTCTAAACATTTCAACTCCAGTACATACAGATTTTTTAGTATCTCTAATACCTACTATCTCAATTTCTTCTCCTGTTTTAATAACACCAGATTCTACTCTACCTGTAACAACCGTACCTCTACCAGAAATAGAAAATACATCTTCAACTGGCATTAAAAAATCTTTATCTTTTGGTCTATCAGGTTGAGGTATAAATTCATCAACGGCTTTCATTAATTCCATAATAGAATTTTTTCCAATTTCATCATCTCTACCTTCTACTGCTGCTAGAGCTGAACCTTTAACTATTGGAGTTTTATCCCCTGGGAATTTATAAGAAGTTAAAAGATCCTTGATTTCTTCTTCAACTAAATCAATCATTTCTTTATCATCCACTTGATCTACTTTGTTTAAGTAAACGACAATCGCAGGCACACCTACTTGCCTTGCAAGAAGAATGTGTTCTCTTGTTTGTGGCATAGGACCATCAGCAGCGTTAACTACTAGTATCGCTCCATCCATTTGAGCGGCACCTGTAATCATATTTTTTACATAATCAGCATGACCAGGACAATCAACATGTGCATAATGTCTTTTTTCCGTTTCATATTCAACATGGGCTGTTGAGATTGTTATTCCTCTTTCTTTTTCCTCTGGAGCTTTATCTATTTGATCATAAGCAGTAAATTTTGCTCCACCTGTTTCAGCTAAAACTTTTGTGATCGCGGCTGTTAAAGTTGTTTTACCATGATCTACGTGACCGATCGTACCAATATTACAATGCGGTTTATTTCTTACAAATTTTTCCTTCGACATTACTTTTTATACCTCGTTTTTATTTATTCGTTTTAAATTTTTGGAGCGGGTGATGAGAATCGAACTCACGCAACCAGCTTGGAAGGCTAGTGTTCTACCACTGAACTACACCCGCAACGCCCAAGTCCACTCCAATATTGTTATAAAAAAAATTATTGAATGGTGGAGGGGGAAGGATTCGAACCTTCGAAGACCGAAGTCAACGGGTTTACAGCCCGCCCCATTTGACCGCTTTGGTACCCCTCCTTAATAGATGGGGAAGCGTCCCCTTGTTCAATAAAGCTTTAAACAACATGCGTTTTATATATTTTTATTGTACAAATGCAACACGTGAATTATACGAAAATAAGCTAAAAATCGTTTAAAAATCGATATAAATATGAACAATTCATCATTCTTTATAGTTGGAAAACACGCTGTAACTGAAGCTTTAAAAAATACGAAAAGAAAAGTTCTAAGAGTTTTTTTAACAGAAGAAAGTAAAAAAGGCATCCATAGAGATAGTCCAAAAAGAAATCTTCTTAAAGATGTAAAAGTTCATTTTAAAACAAAAAAAGAATTAGATAAATATTGCAACAAAGAAGGAATGCTTCATCAAGGATATGTGGCTGAAATTGAGCAATTAGAAAAACTGCAACTAAAAGAATTTATTAAAGAAAAAAATAATTTAACTTTTGCTTGTTTAGATGAAGTTACAGATCCAAGAAACATAGGATCAATAATTAGAAGCGCAGCATCTTTTAACATTGATGGATTGATAGTTAAAGATAGACATTTTCCTAATGAAAGCAAGCTAATGTACAAATCTGCTAGTGGATGTTTGGAGTATTTAAATATATTTGAAGTATCTAATGTTAATACAACTTTAAAATACTTAAGAGATAAAAACTTTTGGGTTTATGGTTTTGATGCAAATAGTAAAAAAGATTTCACAGAAATTGAATGGAATGGAAACAATATTTTATTATTTGGATCTGAAGGTTTTGGAATGAAAAAGCATACAGCAAAATATACAGACTTTAATGTTAAAATTAATATGAACAACAATATTGAAAGTTTAAATATTTCAAATAGTGCTGCCATTGTTTTTCATTATATAAATCAACAAAAAAAAATAACTTGATAAATTATAAAATCGTAATACAAAACATTTTAAGCCCTTGTAGCTCAGCTGGTAGAGCAATTGATTTGTAATCAATAGGTCCGCGGTTCGAATCCGTGCGGGGGCACCATCACTCAATTTCTAGAAATCTTACTATCGACGTTTATTATCTTATCATTAACAAGACTTTCTTTAATAAATTCTAAAACTAGTTTCTGGTGTGGCCATGAACATTTGGAAAATACTATTAAATGACCATTTTTTAATTTTTTGCCATCCTTCCATTTACATTGCTTTCCATTAACTTTAACTCCATTTTCATATTCAAACCATTTTACTCCTGGAATATCAGCAATCCATTTAAGGTCTGTTGAGGTTGCTTTCCAGTCATGAGTAAAATCATCTGGGCTTGCAAAGACTAAAGAGTTTGCATGCTTTGCGGCTTTTAATTCACCTACTAAATATTGTCTGACAGGATTATTTTCTTCACTAGGCCAACAATTTGGGTTGAACGCAATGGTTCCTCCAAATAATTCTTTTTTAAATGCTGCATATCTTATTGCATTCCAAGCCCCACAAGAATGTCCTGCTAAAAAAATTTGCTTAAAAGGAACTCCGTTTGAATTAAATTTTTTAACAACTTCCTCAGTAACTCTCATACGAACATCGGTTGAAAGATTTCTTAAATACTCTTCCCAAAACGGACACTCTAAAGTATGTCCAAATCCTTTTTTAATACATTTTTTAGCCGAGCCTTTAAATTTCCATCCTGCTTCCCGTCCCCCAGTTGCGTCAAGTTTTCTAGTGTTTGTAATTAAACAATTCATCCACACAACTATTTCTTTATCTCCAATTTTTGCTCCTGAAAGCATAGAAATAAAAGTTAGATCTTCGCTTTGGTTACAAAATTTTTCTTTCGTTTCATTACCACCATGATTCCAAATTAATAATATTTTGTTTTCAGGATTGTTAATATTATAACCTTTGGTCAATTTAAAATCTTTACCTTGTTGGTTTGATGAAATAAATCCACTACTTTTTGAGCCAAGTTTTTGAGCTTGGACTGATAAACTTACGTTGAAAAACAACAAGCCCAGAACTATAGTTTTTAAAAATTTTTTCATTTTATTAATACTCTGCCAGCTACAGTTTTTAATTTATCTTTTGTTTTTTGAGTTCTTTTTTCTGGAGCTGTTATAATTGCTACATCTAAACAATTATTTGTTGGATCTTTTGGATCAATGTGATTTTCAAAATTATCTATTAAGTTTTTAATCATGTTTTTTGCTTTAGCAGCATTACTTAAAAGAACTTTAATTACTTGTTGGACATCTACATTTTCATGGTCTGGATGCCAACAGTCATAATCAGTTACCATAGAAACAGAAGCATATCTAATTTCTGCTTCCCTAGCTAATTTAGCTTCTGGCATATTAGTCATTCCTATAACGTCTGCCTTCCAAGATCTATATAAATTTGACTCTGCTAATGTAGAAAATTGTGGTCCTTCCATAACAACATAAGTTCCGCCTCTTTGATATCCAATTTTTTCTTTTTTAATTGCTTCTTCACATGCATTTATTAATCCATTGGATGTTGGGTGTGCCATTGAAACATGTGCAACAATTTCTTCATCAAAAAAAGTTTTATTTCTTGCAAAAGTTCTATCTATAAATTGGTCAACTAAAACAAATTTACCTGGAGACAGATCTTCTTTTAAAGAACCAACTGCCGAAACAGAAACTATATCAGTAACTCCTAATTGTTTTAAACCATCAATATTAGCTCTAAAGTTTATATTTGATGGAGAAATAAAATGACCTCTTCCATGTCTTGGTAAAAAATAAACTTCTTTACTGTTATAATTTGTCTTTAATATCTGGTCTGAAGGTTTTCCCCAAGGAGTATTTATGTCCAATAGTTCTCTATTTTTAAATTCCTCCACATCATATAAACCGCTACCACCTATTATTGCTAATTTATCATTTGCCATATGTGAAAAATAATTTATTTATTAATATAATTCAAAAGAAATATGAATTTAAAAGAACACATAAGGTCAATACAAGACTATCCAAAAAAAGGCATACTTTTTAGAGATATAACAACATTAATCAAAAATGAAAAAGCTTTTTCTGAGTGTATAGATCAAATAGTGGATAGATCTAAAAAGTTCCAATTTAATAAATTAGCAGCAATAGAATCTAGAGGTTTTGTTTTTGCTTCTGCTGTTTCCTATATATTAAAAAAACCCTTTATTCTTTTAAGAAAAAAAAATAAATTACCTGCTGCAGTACATTCTGTTGATTTTAAATTAGAGTATGGTACCGCAACTATGGAGGTACACAAGGATGCTGTTAATGAAAATGATGAAGTTCTTTTAATAGATGATTTAGTTGCTACAGGCGGAACAGCTGAAGCTGCAGCCAAATTAATCGAAATATCAAAAGGAAAAGTTGCTGGTTATATTTTTGTAATAAATCTTTTTGATTTAGGAGGATGTGATAATCTTTTAAAAAGAAAATATAAAGTTGAAAACCTAATAAATTTTCCTGGTCATTAAAAGTTGATCTAAATTTAAAAACCTTTTTTCATTTCAAATTTCAATATATCTAAACAATCAAATAATAATGGTAGCGGGAAGTGGAATTGAACCACTGACCTCGGGCTTATGAGTCCTGCACCAGAAAAATTTATAACAGTTTTATTGGATAATTTCTAAGAAATTTTTAAAAATTTTTCTCTCAATGACGCATGAGAGACGCAAAAAAACAAGATGACAACGGGAATTCTTTTTGTATTCCCGCGGATTAATTGAAGTATGTATAAAAAATTATTTCAGGCAATCATTAGGATAAATATAATTAAAATCAAAACTATTATGGGAACAAAGAAATGTTGCATGTTTTTCTCTTATTCATTTCTCTAATTTATCTTCCTGATCAGGATCTTCATCTTCCTCAAGGAAACCAATAAAAGCTCCAAATAATCCACCTGCCAACATCGATGCAATA
>JBJLDH010000017.1:0-15742 GCA_045567255.1 Candidatus Pelagibacter sp.
GCTACGATTTTGGATGAAAGTCCATATGATTCTGAAAACAAATTATTAAGAGCTTAATGAAAATATTAGTCGCCGTTAAAAGAGTTATAGATTACAACGTTCAAGTCAGAGTTAAAGAAGACGGAACGGGCGTAGTTACAGATAATGTTAAAATGTCAACAAATCCACCAGATGATAACGCTATAGAAGAAGCGGTAAAAATTAAAGAGTCTGGAAAGGCATCAGAAATTGTTGCAGTTACTGTAGGTGAAGAAAAAGCACAAGAGACTGTTAGAAAAGCTTTAGCAGTTGGAGCTGATAGAGGAATTCATGTTAAAGCTGATGGAATAATTGAACCTTTAGCTGTTTCAAAAATATTGCAAAAAATTGTTGATAAAGAAAAACCAGATTTAGTTTTTATGGGCAAACAAGCCATTGATGACGATTGTAATCAAACTGGTCAAATGCTTGGAGCTCTTTTAAATTGGCCTCAAGCGACATTTGCATCTAAAATTGATGTTAAAGAAAACTCATTAGAAGTCATGAGAGAGGTAGATGAAGGATTAGAAACAATTGAAGTTAATACTCCAGCAATCGTTACTTGTGATTTAAGATTAAATGAACCTAGATACGCATCTTTACCAAATATTATGAAAGCTAAAAAGAAACCAATCGAACAAATTAATGTATCAGATTTAGGAATTGATACAAAACCAAGAATTGAGCAGATTAAAGTAGAAGAACCCCCAAAGAGAAAAGCTGGAATTAAAGTAGCAAGCGTAACTGAACTTGTGGAAAAATTAAAAAATGAGGCAAAAGTAATATAATGACAGCATTACTGATAGCAGAGCATAACAATAAAGAATTAAAACCATTTACTTTAAATGCAATAACTGCAGCATCGCAAATTGATGAAGATTTGCATGTATTGGTAATAGGTCATAATGCAGACGAAGTTGCAAAATCTATTTCTCAAATACCCAATGTTAAAAAAGTAATACAGGTAGAAAATGAAATTTATGAAAATTATTTAGCTGAAAATTTTACTTCAGCAGTGATTAAAAATGCCGAAATTTATTCACATATAATTTGCTCAGCAAATACATTTGGTAAAAATTTAATGCCAAGAATAGCAGCATTATTAGATACATCTCAAATAAGTGATATAATTAAAGTAATTTCTGTAGATACTTTCTTAAGACCTATTTATGCAGGTAATGCATTTGCAACTGTAAAAAGTACAGATAAGAAGAAATGCATTACAATTAGACCAACTTCTTTTGATCCAGCCCCAACATCTGGAGGTTCAGCTGAAATTGTTAAAGCTGACGCAGGTGAAGTAAGCTCTAATATAAAATTCATTAAAAGAGAAGAAGTTAAATCTGATAGACCTGAACTAGGCACAGCAAGAGTGGTAATATCTGGTGGCAGAGGAATGCAGAGTGGAGAAAATTTTAAATTAATTACAGCAGTTGCTGATAAACTAAATGCTGCTATTGGAGCATCAAGAGCAGCTGTTGATGCGGGTTATATTACGAACGATCATCAAGTTGGTCAAACTGGAAAAGTAGTAGTCCCGGATCTTTATATTGCCGTTGGTATTTCAGGAGCTATCCAACATCTTGCTGGAATGAAGGAAAGTAAAGTTATTGTTGCAATTAATAAAGACGGTGAAGCTCCTATTTTTAGCGTTGCAGATTACGGTTTAGAAGCCGATTTATTCGAAGCACTTCCTCAACTCTTAGAAGAATTAAACAAACTAAACATCATTCAAAAATAACATTTTTAAATAAAAAATCCAATTATATAAAAAAGTTGGACTGGTTTAAGAAATTAAAGTTAGAATGCTATTTTAAAAAAAAATATAGAACTGATGTTAATTAAAAAAATTATTACAATAATTTCAGTATATTTGTTATTGTTTAATTTCTCATTTGCTGAAAGTATTACTGAACAATTAACAATACTAAGCAACCTTTACAAAGAAGGAGTTATAACTTCTGAAGAATTTAGTAAGGCAAAAAAAATAATTTTAAATACAGAAAAGAATGAAGATTTAATCAAACAAAATTTAGAAGAAGAAAAAAGATTAGAAGAAGAAAAAAGATTAGAAGAAGAAAAAAGATTAGAAGAAGAAAAAAGATTAGAAGAAAAAAAAAGATTAGAAGAAGAAAATAAAAAAAATAAAAATTCATCTAAAGAAAAAAATTTTGAAGAAAACTTGAGCAAAACATTTATAAACTTTAATGAGTTAGAAGAATTTGGTGAATACAAAAAGATTGAAAATACTCCTAAAGGAATGTTTAAAAATAAAATGTCAGAAGAAGGAAGATCAAAAAAAGCCATGGAAAAAATGGCAGATGTTTTTATAACAAAGAAAGGATTGATGGAAAAATATCCTGAAAACACAATGAAAGCCATGGGATATTTTGAAATCTTTTATATGCAAAAGCTTAAAGACGAAAAAAAAAACATAGAAAAATTTAAAAAGAATTATCCAAATATTAAAAAATCTACCAAATTAGCAATTAAAAACTTATATTCGCTAAATGAAGCAAGAAAATCTATGCGTAAGTCTGTAGGTTTAACTTTAGAGGATGATGCAGAAACTGCTTTGCAAAGATATATGGATATGCATGATTTTCTAATTCAGGGTGAAAAAAAAATAAATAAATTAAATAGTACAGAAAAAAAATTAATTAAAGAAACAGCAAAGTATAAAAAAAATTATGGTCTTTTTGTAAAAACTGTTGAACTAAGAGCAGAAAAAAGAATTGATCAAAAAACGTTTGATGAAGATTTAGAAAAAAATATTAAAAATGTTAAAAAAAGCTTAACTAAATTATCAAAAATAGACTCTCAAACTAATGATATATATAAAATAGCTAATTCTATGTTTGAAAAAACAGTAAGTATGATTGAAAATTGTGATAAAAATTGTAATCGAAACGATTTACTTACAGTAATTGATAGTACAGAATTTACAAGTTCAGTCTTAAAAGACGTAGAAAAAAAATTCTTAAAAAAAAAATATAATATAGATCTATCAAATGTAAATGTAGATAGCTTATCTAATGAGCAACAAGAATCTTTAATGATCACATCAATTAACTCAACCAATGTAAAAGCCATTAAAAACAAAGAATTAAATGAGTCTATATTAAATTTAGATAATAATAATTTTCCTGTAAATGAATATTTAGAAGAACTTAAAAATAGTGGTTTTGATGTAAAAGTTGTAGATATGTCATTTGGAAATATTGAAGATATGAAAACTTGGACCAAAGAAGATTGGGCTAATTCTTGGAGAGGAAGATTGCCCAATGAACTTTCAGATGGTCAAGGAAATTTAATTAAAATGTCAGATGAAAATATTATTGATGTTAAGGCTCAACTAGCAATTAATAATTTAAATAATATTGTTGCAGGCGCAACTAATAATCTCGGAAATGAAATAAATGAAACAATTAAAGAAATTTCACAAGCTGTTGCCAACAAAGAGTTTGATTTGGATAAATTCTTAAAACAAGATTGGACAGTTTCATTAGACAATTATAGTAAATTAGTAGGAAAATCTTATGGAATTGAAATAGATAATTTTACAAATTGGACAAAATTTTACAACGAAGAGTATAACAAAAATTATGATCCTGAAAAATTAGCTCTATCATGGAAAAATTCTAGTTATTATGGCCAGGATTATACCTGGAGTGATATAGCAAGTGGCGTAGATTTATTGAGCAAAGTAGGCTCTTTTGAAGCTGGTGCAATTGCAAGAAAACTTGGAACATCACTTCAGCAAGTAGCAGATACTATTGCCGAAGCAGCCGCTGTAGGTATTAGCACTAACTTAGAACAAGCGGCGCAAGGATTAGGTTATGGAAGTTTTGCAAGTGCCGTAGCCGCATACAATGCTAAATATGGAACTAATTACACTCCAGAACAAGCAGCAAAAGAATTGGGTAATTGATTTTAGATATTAAAAAAAAATAGACAAATTAAACACTATACAAAAAAAACAAATACTGTAAAAAAATAATATGTCCAGAGAAGTGATGGAATACGATGTAGTAATCGTAGGTGGCGGACCATCAGGGCTTTCAACTGCAATTAAGTTAAAGCAGTTAAATCCAGATATTAATGTCTGCCTTTTAGAAAAAGCATCTGAGATAGGTGCTCATATATTGTCAGGCAATGTTTTTGAAACAAGGGCCTTAGACGAGCTATTGCCTAATTGGAAAGATCTAAACGCTCCAATAAAAACAAAAGTTAATAAAGAAAAATTTCTTTTTTTAGGAAAATCAAAATCTTTAAGTTGGCCTACTTGGTTGCTTCCTAAAGTCCAACATAATCATAATAATTACATTATTAGTCTTGCAAATTTATGTAGATGGCTAGCTGAACAAGCCGAAACACTAGGTGTAGAAATATTTCCAGGTTTTCCAGCAAGTGAAGTTTTATATAATGAAAATGGTTCTGTTAAAGGAATAGCAACACAAGACATGGGTTTGGATAAAGATGGTAATAAAAAAGATAGTTTTGAGTCTGGAATGGAACTTCATGCAAAAATTACTGTATTTGCAGAAGGTTGTAGAGGACATTTAGGAAAACAATTAATAAAAAAATTTGAATTAGATAAAGGAAAAGATCCTCAACAATATGGAATAGGTTTTAAAGAAATTTGGGAAGTTAAAGACGAAAAACATGAAGAAGGTCTAGTAATGCATACTGCTGGCTGGCCATTAGATAAAAAGACTTATGGAGGAAGTTTTGTATATCACGCAGAAAATAAGCAGGTATTTTTGGGTTATGTTATAGGTTTAGATTATAAAAATCCCCACTTATCACCTTTCGATGAGTTTCAAAGATTTAAAACCCATCCTTCAATCAAACCTATTATCGAGGGTGGCAAAAGAATTTCTTATGGAGCAAGAGCTTTAATAGAAGGTGGTTTACAAAGTTTACCCAAAATGTATATGCCTGGAGCATTATTAGTAGGTTGTGATGCAGGCACATTAAATATGCCAAAAATTAAAGGATCTCATACAGCTATGAAAAGTGGAATGATAGCAGCTGAAACTATTATTGAAACTTTAAAAGATAATAAAAGCTTATCTTCTTATGAAGAAAAATTTAAAAAAAGTTGGATTTATGAAGAGTTGCATGCAGCAAGAAATGTTAAACCAAGTTTTAGTTGGGGTTTAATTTTAGGGATAATTTTTACAGGGATTGACCAAATTTTATTTAGAGGAAAATTACCTTTTACTCTTAAACACAAACATGCTGATCATGAAACATTAAAACCAGCAAATGAAATGCCTAAAATTGATTACCCTAAACCTGATAATGTAATTACTTTTGATAAAACGAGCTCAGTTTATTTAACAGGAACAAATCATACTGAAAACCAACCTGTTCATTTGCAATTAAAAGATAAAGACTTACCTGTTAAATTTACTTTAGAAAAATTTGCTGAACCTGCTCAAAGATATTGTCCAGTAGGAGTATATGAAATTCAAAATGAAAACAATGTTGATAAATTTGTTATTAATTCTCAAAACTGTATTCACTGTAAGACTTGTGATATAAAAGAACCATCTCAAAATATTACTTGGGTTACTCCTGAAGGAGGTGGAGGACCCAAATACGGCAATATGTAATTAAGAAAGATCTATTGCAAACTTTTTTAAATTTTCAATAGAAACAACTTTAAGAGTGTTTACATGAGTTTTTTTTAGATATACAGAACATCCTTTACCTGCTTCAATAGCTTTAGCTACCCAACTAGCACAAACACACCAATTGTCTCCATCTTTTAGTCCAGGAAATCCAAATTCAGGATGAGGGGTAATCAAATCATTACCAGCTTGTTTGCACCATTCTAAAAATTCATTGTTTACTTTTACACAAACTGTGTGCATGCCATGATCATTTTCATCTGTATTACAACATCCATCCCTAAACCATCCAGTTAAAGGATTGTTTGAACATTCTTCTAGGTTTTCACCTAAAACATTTTTTTGTTGTTCACTCATTAAATTTTAGTTGGATTTGGCTGTCCTTTGTAAATTTTTTCAGGATCAAACTTTTTTTCTTGTTCTTCAAAATTCATTTTAACTTCTCTTCCATTTTTTATTTCACCTAAAGGAATTGATCTATAAAAACATGATCTATAACCTACATGACAGCTTGCACCATCGCCAATATCAACAGTTAACCAAACAGAATCTTGATCATCGTCAATTCTAATTTCTTTAACTTTTTGAACAAAACCACTAGTTTTACCTTTGTGCCAAATTTGTTTTCTTGATCTGCTCCAATAATGAGCCTCTTTAGTTTCAATAGTTAATTTTAATGCTTCTACATTCATATAGCCATGCATTAGAATTTCTTTAGTTTTTGAGCAGGTTGTAATAACTGGAATTAGACCATCATTATCAAATTTTGGTGATAATAAAGCACCTTCTTCTATATCAGCGACATTTTCTCTTTTTTTAAACATATACTTGGAATTATCTAACATATTACTAAATATAATAAATATTTTAAAAATAAGGATTTATATATATAAAAGCACATCATGAAATTAGTAAAAAATGAAAATGAGTTAAAAAAAGAAAGTATTTCTGACAAAGAAGCAGAAGAGGCATTTGTAAAAATTTTGAAATGGATGGGAGAAGACCCTGGAAGAGAAGGATTGCTAGAAACTCCAAAAAGAGTTGTAAAGGCTTTTAAAGAGTATTTTAAAGGTTACAAAGAAGATCCTACAGAAATTTTAAATAAAACATTTGGTGATGTAGATGGTTATGACGATATGGTTGTTCAAAAAAATGTCTCAGTTCAAAGTCACTGCGAACATCATATGGCTCCAATTATTGGAGTAGCTCATGTGGCCTATATTCCCAAAGATAGAGTGGTTGGTTTAAGTAAATTAGCAAGAGTAGTTGAAGTATTTTCAAAAAGGCTACAAACTCAAGAAAGACTTACTATGCAAATAGCTACAACGTTAATGCAATCTTTGGATGCAAAAGGTGTGGCGGTAACAATAGATTCAACTCATCAGTGTATGACAATGAGAGGAATAAAAAAAGAACAAGCCACAACTGTTACAAATTATTACTTAGGTCAATTTAAAGATGATCTAAGTTATCAAAATAGATATTTAAGATTTATTGCAAAATAAAGATTATAATCACATCATGCCAGATAGTTTTAAAGCATTGATACTTAATCAAGAAGGTGAGAATTTTAATAGAGAAATTAAATCAGTTGATAAGAGTTTTTTAAAACATGGGGATGTTTTAGTTAAAGTCGATTACTCAAGTTTAAATTTTAAAGATGCTTTAATATTAAAAAATGGTGCAAGACTTGTAAAAGAATTTCCACATATTCCAGGTATAGATTTTTCAGGCACAGTTGAAGAAAGTGAAAATAATAAATTTAAATCAGGTGATGAAATAATTTTAACAGGTTGGAGAGTAGGTGAAATTTTTTATGGTGGATATTCTCAATATGCAAAAGTGAATGGTGATTTTTTAGTAAAAAGACCAAAAGAATTAACTGCAAAACAAGCAATGATTTTGGGAACTGCTGGATTTACTGCTTTACAATGTTCGTTAGTTACAAAGACAACAAGAGAAGAGCTTTTACTTGGTGAAAAAGTTGAAAATGTAATTGTAACAGGTGCTTCAGGTGGAGTTGGAAGTATAGCGGTAATGATTTTAAATAAACTTGGGTGCAATGTAACAGCAGTTACTGGTAAAGAAAGTAATAAACAATATTTAAAATTAATTGGTGCAAAAAACGTAATAAATACAACTGATTTAAACAAAGAGTCAAAGCCCTTAGATAAAGGATTATGGGATGGGGCTGTAGATACTGTTGGTGGCCAAGTATTAGCAAACGTATTGGCTCAAACAAAAGAAGGTGGAATTGTTGCAGCCTGTGGTAATGCAGCTGATATAAAACTAAATACAACTGTAATGCCTTTTATTATAAGAGGAGTAAAACTTTGGGGAATTAATTCTGTAAATGCTTCAATTACAAGAAGACAATTTTTATGGAATGAAGCATCAAAATTAGTTGATTTTGATTTACTTGATCAATCAATTAAAGAAGTAAATCTAGAAGGACTATTAGATATTTATCCAAAAATGCTTAAAGGCGAAACATCAGGCAGATATATAGTAAACTTGAATAAATAATTAATGGATTGGGATAAGTTAAAAATATTTCATGCAGTTGCCGAAGCTGGAAGTTTTACTAGTGCAACAGTAACTTTAAATTTGAGCCAATCAGCAATCAGTAGACAAATTCAGTCTTTAGAAGAAGAGCTAAAAGTTAAATTATTTGAAAGACACGCAAGAGGTCTAACTTTAACTGAAAATGGAGAATATGTTTATAAAACTGCTCATGAAGTAATAAGTAAACTTAAAGAAGTTGAAACCTCACTAGGAGATCAAAAAAACAAACCTTCTGGTAAAATTACAATTACAACAGTTAGGAGTTTTGGAACACACTGGCTTACTCCAAGAATTCAAGAATTTATGAAATTAAACCCAGAAATTGAGGTAGAATTGATTTTTGATGATAAAGAGCTCGATTTAAGCACTAGGCAAGCCGATATTGGGATATTCATGAGAAGACCTAAAAAATTAAATTATATTCAAAGAAAGCTAATAGATATTAATTATCACATATATGGATCTAATAAATATTTAGAAAAACATGGGATACCTAAGACAATCAATGATTTAAATAAACATAAATTTATAGCATTTGGTAAAGGAGCACCTTCACCAGTTTACAATCCAGATTGGGCATTAAAAATAGGAATGAAAGATAACGGTAAAAGAAAGTCAGTTATGAAAGTAAATAGTGTTATGGGATTGCTTTTAGCCGTTGAAAGTGGAGTAGGGTTGGCAGCGTTACCTGACTATTTAGTTTTTCAATCTACAAATTTAATAAAAGTACTACCTAAAGTAGAAGGTCCTATTACTGAGGCTCATTTCGTCTATCCTCAATCTCTTAAAAATGTAGCCAGAGTTCAAGCGTTTAGGAACTTCTTATTTAGCAAGATTTCTGAGTGGAAATTTTAAAATAACTTAATTTATCATTGATAAACCTGAGGTTGCGACATATTGATACTGATAATCATTATCATTGATAATAATTATCATTTGCAATAAATACCAAAAAAATAAATAAACAAAAAAAATACAATAAGAAATAAAATGAGAAAAATATCAATTTTATCTTTAATTCTTACTATGTTTGTTTCGTCTTTTGCAATTGCAAACGAAGTAAATATTTTTAATGCAAGACATTATAAAGCTGATGCTGAACTTTATGGAAAGTTTACAGCAGCAACTGGAATTAAAGTAAATTTAATTAACGGTAAATCAGGAGCCTTAGAAAAAAGAATGATTGAAGAAGGGGCCGATTCATCTGCAGATCTTTACATAACAGCTGATGCTGGAAGATGTGGGGCTTTTCAAGCAAAAGGCATGACACAGAGTGGATTAACTTCAGCAACAATTACATCTTCTGTTCCAAAAAACTTTAGAACATCACACTGGACTGGAGTAGCAAAAAGAGCAAGAATAATTTACTACTCACCAGAAAGAGTTACTGGCGCTGAGTTATCTGGAATGACTTATGAAGGTCTAGCTGATCCAAAATGGAAAGGTAGATTAGTAATCAGAAAATCAAGCAACATTTATAATAAATCTCTTGTAGCTTCATTAATTGAGAATAATGGAAAAAAAGCTACTGCTGAATGGGCAAAGGGAGTGGTTGCAAATATGGCTAGAGAGTCTACAGGAAATGATAGAGCACAAATTATGGCAGTAGCTGCTGGAGAAGCTGATATTGCTGTAGCTAATACATATTATTTAGCACTTATGCTATCTGGCAATAAAGGTGCAGAACAACAAGCAGCTGCCAAAAAGGTTAAAGCATTCTTCCCTAACCAGCAAGACAGAGGAACACATATGAATATAAGTTGTGCTGCTTTAGTTAAAGGTGCTCCTAATAAAGCAAATGCAATTGCACTAGTTGACTTTTTGTTATCACC
Source organism: Candidatus Pelagibacter sp. (assembly GCA_045567255.1). Lineage (GTDB taxonomy): Bacteria > Pseudomonadota > Alphaproteobacteria > Pelagibacterales > Pelagibacteraceae > Pelagibacter. Next base: position 10,055 of record JBJLDH010000017.1, read on the forward strand.
AGAGTCCCAAGAGCACTTTACAAATAATACTTTTGAGTTTCCAATGATTGCAGGCGTTTCGCCAAGCCCATTAGTAGTAAACAATTTAGGATTAGATTTTAATCAAGATCTAAAAACAAAAGTTTCTAGTTATGGAAAAAATCAAGCTGCTGCATTAGAAGTAATGACCGCTGCTGGCTGGAAATAAGTGTTAGAAGTCAAAAAAAAATTTATGTCTAATATTAATTATAATAAATCTTCCAAGTCATGTCCGCAATGTGCCGAGGAGTGTAAAAAAATTAATAAAAGAATAAATAAGAGAAAATTTTCAGAAATTAAAAACAAGGAATTTCCGCATATCCTTAAAGTTTTTAATTTTTAGTTTTCTTGATATTTGGTGTCTGTGGCAGATGAATCTCCTTTACACACAGTCTCATTTAACCGTGGACACCAAATAAATATTGTAGAATAATCTATTTTATAAAAAGCGGAATACTTTCAGTTAATAAAAATATAATGTTTAAAAGATTAAATATTTGGTATTTAAGTTCATTTCTAATTTCTTTTATTGTAGTAATTCCAATAATAACAGTATTTACAAGTTTTTTTGAAAATACATCAAATTATTTTGAAGTTCTTAAACAAACTTTTTTTCTAGAATATATACTAAATTCATTAACTCTTTTGATTGGAGTTTTATTTTTAACATTCGTTTTAGGAGTAGGCTCAGCATATATAGTTTCTTTTTATCAGTTTCCTGGGTCTAATTTTTTTAAATGGGCTCTAATTTTATCATTTGCAGTACCACCTTATATCTATGCTTATTCATTATTCGCTTTTTTTGAAAATTATGGGACAGCATTTACGATCATAAAATATCTGTTAGGGGAAGGAAATTACAACAAACATATTCCAAAATTTGATGGTATGTTTGGATTAATATTATCAATTTCTTTCTCTCTGTACGCATATGTATACATACTTGCTAGATCATCATTTTTATATCAATCACAACACTTAATAGAATTAGGTAAAAATCTTGGCTTTTCAAAATTAAAATCTTTTTATTCAATAATATTGCCTGCTGCTCGTCCTGCTATTGTTGCTGGTCTATCATTGGTAGCAATGGAGACATTAGCTGAATTTGGAGCAGTAGATTTTTTTTCTGTAAATACTTTAACAACAGGTATTTATAATGCTTGGATAGCTTTTGATGATTTGGCATTCGCAAACCGAATATCATTTTTTCTTTTGTTATTTATCTTTGTATTATTTCTAATTGAAAATTTATCTAGAAAGAAAGCCAAGTATCATTTGGAAACAAAAGGTGGATTTAAGAAAAAAGAAAAAATTAAACTTTATGGAGGAAAATCTTTTATTGCATTTACATTTTGTTTTATTTTATTCTTTTTAAGTTTTTTATTTCCATTAAGTCAAATGCTATACTGGACAATTAAATTTCCTGAAAATTTGATCGACTTTAAAATAATAGATCTATTACTAAATACTTTATATTTAGTTTCTTTATCAAGTTTAGTTTTAATATTTTTTGCACTTATATCTAATTATGGAAATAGAGTTTCAAATAAAAAAATTTTAAATGCATTATCTACTTTATCAATTTCTGGTTATGCAATACCTGGTGTAATTCTTGCAATTGCATTTATAACTTTTATAGCATGGTTTGATGAAAATATGATTAAAGCATTAGGGTTTCTGTCAATAAAAAAAATATTTATTGGTTCAGTCTTAGGTTTGGTTGTAGTTTATTTTATAAGATTTTATTCATTAGCTTTTAATGGAATAAAATCAGGATACGAAAAAATGAACATTGCTGTTGATGAAAGTGCTTATCTCCTTGGATACTCTAAAACAAAAACTTTTTTAAATATTCACATACCTTACTTAAGAAATTCACTTTTATTTGTTATTATATTGATTTCATTAGAAATAATTAGAGAATTACCTATTACACTAATTTTGAGACCTTTTAATTTTGAGACTTTTGCAACTACAGCTTATATTTCTGCTTCTGAAGATTTGCTTGAAGCAGCAGCAGTACCAGCACTATGTCTAATAATTATTGCTAGTTTCTTTATTTTACTTACATCCAAATATATTTTAAGAGACAGCAGTGAATAAAAATTTTTTTGAAATTAAAAACGTTACATTCAAAGTTGGTGGTCAAAATAAGGTAAATAACGTTTCTTTTTCAATAGAAAAAGAAGGAGATGTTATTTGTCTTTTAGGACCTTCAGGGATAGGAAAAACCACAATTCTTAGATCTATTGCTGGCTTAGAAAAAATTGAATCAGGAGAAATAATTCTAAAGGGAAAAACTCTATCATCAAAAAAAACTAATACTGAACCTGAGGATCGAAATATATCACTATCCTTTCAAGAAAATTGTCTATTTCCACATTATACAGTTGAAGAAAACATTTACCTTGGGGCGGAAAGAAAAAATTCAAATAAAAAAAAAAAGGTAAGTATAAAAAAAATTATAAAGTTACTTAATATAGACAAAATACTTGATAGTTACCCACATCAAATTAGCGCTGGAGAAGCTCAGAGAGCATCTCTAGCTAGATCTTTAGTATCTCAACCAGATCTTCTTCTTCTAGATGAACCATTGTCTAACGTTGACCAAAGTTTTAAAGAAGAAATACAGGTTCAATTAAAAAAACTTTTAAAAGATTTAAAAATAACAACTATAATTGTTACTCACGATTCATATGAAGCTTTTTATTTAGGTAATAAATGTGGAATAATTTTAAATAAACAACTTAAACAATTTGACGATCCTTATAATGTTTACCATTTCCCAAATTCAATTGAAGTTGTTAATTTTCTTAATAGAGGAATTCTAATTCCAGCAAAAGTCACAGGTGAAAATAGTTTAGAAAATAAAGATTTAGGAACAATTAAAGGTAATTTTATAAAACATTATAAAAAAGGAACTGATGTGAAATTACTGTTGCAACCTGAAGATTTAGAGCATGACGATCAAAGTAATCTTAAGTTAGAAGTTGTTGATAGAAAATTTAGAGGTACAAATTTTATATATACTTTAAAAACTAGCAGCAATCTTCTAGTACCTGTGTTCGTTCATTCTCATCATATACATCAGCATGAAGTTGATGAGAAATTTGGTATCAAAAGACCAATTATAATTGATCATATAGTGTGTTTTTAATTAAATTTTTAGAAATACTTTTCTAAAGTATAATAATATATTCCATTAAAATTTTAAAAAAATAAATATGTGCACTATTATAAAATCTAATATTAAGGTTAAGTTTTTTATTATCTTAATAATTTTATTATCTTTTTCAACTAAATCTATTTCTGATGATAAAAATATTACCTACATGCAGATTTTACAAAGCCCCAAAGATTTAGACTTAAATTTAAAATATGCCCAACAACAAGGCAAGATGGGAAATTATAAACAAACAATTTCTACTTTGGAAAGATTAAATATGCTTTATCCAAATAATATTGAAATTAAACTTTATTTACTTTCAATTTTAGTACAAACAGACTCGCCTGAAAAAGCAATTGGAATAATTGAAGAAATCAAACTTAGAAAAGATGTCAGTTCTGAAGACTTAGAAAGTGTCAATGAGATTGAAGAAGAATTAAAAGGTAGGTCTGTACCAAAACTTTGGAACTTTTCAGCAGATATTTCTTTAGGAGCCATTCATACTGATAATGTTAACAGTGTATCAAAATCTAGAAAACAAAATAGTCTTGATAGCGTTATAGGATTTAATTCAGCAAAGCATGATAGAACATTAAGTGGAACTTTAGGTCTTTCAGCTACAAGACCAATTGGTGAATCATCTTCTTTTTTAATTAATTTATCGCATACAGATTCCGAGCAATATTTTGAAACAAGTGATGATTTTGAAAATTATGGATTGACTATTGCGTTAGATACTGTTCTTGGCAACCAAAGTTTAAGTCCATATTTAATTGCAAGCAAATCTGACTACCAAGATGATGCTGATAGTTTTTCATTTATGTATGGAATTGGAGGGTATTTTTCTGTAGGAGAAAGGAATAGTTTTAGTTATGGTTATTCTTATTCAGATTCAAAAGCTAACCGTAATTCATCTGATTTACTAGCAAGAGATACAAATTCAATAGCTCATGGTTATACCTTAGGTCACGACTATATTTTAAATGAGATAGTCTCCACATCTATTGGTTTAGGATATAGTGACACTGATGCGATAATTGATGCTGGTAATGATTATGAAACGTATGATTTTAGTTTTAGATTAAATTTATCTTTTCCATGGGCTTACATTTCAATCGGTGATGCCTTAAGTTTTAATGATTATAAAAAAGCAGACAGTACTATTAATTCAAACATCATTAGATCAGATGTAACTAATACTTTTGATATCATGTTAACCAAAGCGGTTGGCGATTTATTTCCTTCTCTCGATCCAAATAGAGGATTATTTTTAACTCTTTCTTATGAAAAAATCATTTCTGAGGCCAATCTATTAAACTATGATTATATTACAGACTCATTTTCCTTAGGGATTTCAAAATCAATGAGATTAAATTAATTTTTAAATTGCTTATTACAATAGTTAAAAAAACACATATTTTATGTATAATAATATTCTTAGTAAAGATTTTATAATTCTATATAAAGAGATATAAATTTATATAAAACACAAACTTTGATGAAAAAAATTTTATTACTTTTTGCTGGATTAATATTTACATTTACATCGCTATCAGCTGCAGAGAAACTTAATATCGATAAACAATTAATTGGAATCGTTGGAGCTGTTTCAGGCACAGTTAAAACAAAGACAAGGGAATTAAAAACTGGTGATAAAATTTATTTAAATGAAACTATTCTTGCAAGCGCAGAATCTGGTACTCAAATTCTTTTATTAGATCAATCAACATTTACAATTGGATCAGAATCTGAAGTGGTAATGGATACATTTATTTATGATCCAACTACAAATGATGGAAAAATTGTAGCCAGCGTAAAACAAGGAAGTTTAAAAGTTATATCTGGTTTAATTAGCAAAAAAAATCCTGATAGCCTAACAGTAGAAGTTCCAGAAGGAACGTTAGGATCTAGAGGAACAGAATTTCAAACAATGGTATCAAAAAAACAAACTAGCACTCTTCTTATAGGTCCGGGAAAAAACAATACTCTAGGATTAAGACCAGGAGCAGTTCTTGTTGGTAATAAACTAGGATCAACTTTACTTAGCAATCCATACAGCGTTTCAACTATGCAAAAAGGTAAAGCGCCAGGGCAATCTAAAAAAATAACTAAGGGCCAACTTAAAAAATTTAATAAAAAAATGAAAGCTCTCAAAGTTGCAAAACTTGAAGGAACAAAAGAAGAAAAAAAACAGATAAGAAAAGAAATTAAAAAAGAACTTAAAGCTGCAGGATTAGAAAAAGATGAAATTAAAGTTTTAATAAAAGATAACATTCAAAAAGATAAAGAAAAGAAAAAAGAAATCAAGAAAGTAAGATTAGAAAAGAAAAAAGCAGAAGCCAAAAAGAAAAAAGCAGAAGCTAAAAAGAAAAAAGCAGAAGCCAAAAAGAAAAAAGCAGTTAAGAAAAAATCAACTAAAAAGAAAAAAGCAGTTAAGAAAAAGCCAGCTAAAAAGAAAAAAGCAGTTAAGAAAAAATCAACTAAAAAGAAAAAAGCAGTTAAGA